>JBGPKC010000014.1:0-49521 GCA_041485725.1 Steroidobacteraceae bacterium | reverse complement strand
GACCAGCACGTTGCGATGTGTAAAGGAGGTGATCGAGGTGAGCGTCGTGAGACCCAAGTTGTAGTCGACCTTCAGATCACCGAGCGTGAAGTCATCGGTCAGACCTTCATGCTGCTGCGTGTATTGCTGCAGGCTGCCGACGGTCACGGCCGGCTGGGTGGTGGTGTAGGGATTGCCGAGGATGTTGTACAGATCCACGCGCGGATAGCCGTTGGTGTCCAGCTTCTGGAACATGATGCGAGGTGTGATGGTCAGCGCATCGTTCGGCTTGATGAGGAACGAGAGCCGCGCACCGCTGCGGTCGGCGTCGTTGACGTCCTTCTTGACACCGCCGCCCGGCTGGATCGCATCGATGAACCCGGGCAGGTGATGCCAGTAGGCCACCAGGCGCGCCGCCACGCTATCGCCAAACGGAAGATTGAGGGCGGCTCTCATGAAGCCGCCTTCGTCGCCGTGCGCCACGTTTTCGAAAGACGCGTCCGTCATGATTTCCGTCTTGCCGAGTTGCGGCTGGCGCGTGATGTAGCGCACCGTGCCGGCTTCGGATCCGGCACCGAACAGCGTCCCCTGCGGGCCGCGCAGCACTTCGAACCGATCAAGATCAACCAGCTCGAGATCGGGCGTGAAGAGGGCCACCGAGATCGGCGACTCGTCGAGGTACACGCCCACCTGTTCCTTGACGCCGGGCTGGTCACGGATGACCTGGCCGGAACTGATGCCGCGGATGGCGACCTGGCTTTGGCCTGGACCCAAGTCGGCCACGGCAAACCCCGCGATGTTGCGGGCGAGATCGACGATGTCGCTGGCGCCCGAATTGCGGATCTGGTCCTCGCTGGTTGCAGACACGGAGAACGGCACGTCCTGCAGGTTCGCCGCGCGCTTCTGCGCCGTGACGACAACTTCCTGGATCGCTACCTGGTCCACCTGTTGCGCACTGGCCACAAAAGGCAGTCCTGCGAAACCGGCAACCGCGGTGGATAGTGTCAGGCTCCTGATAAAGCTCGCTCGAGTGCGCGCCATATGTCGATTCCTCCCGAAAAATGCGAGCCGTCAGCCCAATCAGCCGACGTGTCTCGTTTGTTTCTTTGGCTCCGCCGGACCGTCGGCGGATGTCGTAGGTGCGGTCATAATACACACGAAAGTGTCTTTGCTGCCACAGGCACCGGTGGGTCAGGCGTCCTCTTGTGCGTGCGCGACAGGGACCTTGAATACTTCAACTCCCCGCGCCCTCAACGCGCGATGCAGGGGAATGAAGAGGTAGTAGGTGGCGAGAAACCACACGACGCGCGCGAGCGTGGGAGTGCTCGCCGCGGCAGGCCAGAGGGCGTGCCCGGCCGCGGGGGCCACGAGCCAGCCCAACACGAGCACACCCAGCAGCACCGCAAAGTAGATGCGGCCGGCGCGGGTGAGCGATAGGCGTTCGCGCCCGCGCCGGTAGTGCATACGGGTGCGCAACCACACCATCCCGACGATGAACAACGCCGTGGCCGCTGTCAGCCAATCCAGAGTCGTCATGGCGCGTGAAAATCTACGCCCGCGTTGTGGAAGCGTTCAAGGGAGCCGCGCGCCTTGAGTCATGGCCGAGCAGTCGAGTCGATGAATGCGTCGAGGTCGCGCTTCATCTTGGCCATCGACGGCGGATGCACGTACATCATGTGGCCGGCCTCGTAGTACTTCATCTCGATGCGCGCGCCCAGCCCGGGAGGCAGACCCAGGTGCGCCATGACGTACTCGGTCGCGGAAAACGGCGTGGCGAGATCGTAGTAGCCGTTCACCACCAGCACGCGCAGGTTCGCATCCTTCACCAGCGCCTCGGCGAGGTCGACGCCTGAATTGACCATCGGCTGCTCGCCGTGTTCGGTCTTGTGCACCCACTTCCAGTGCTCACCGATGCTGAAATTGGTGGTGCGGTAGGTGCTGCCCTGCCCGAACTTGAGCTCCCCGTGGTAGTAGTCGAGGAACGCTGCGGCAAAGGCGGCGCTGATCGCCTCCGACTGCGGATCGTAGTCGGTGTACTTTTCCAGCGGATCCGGGGTCTCGCCGACGAAGCGCCCGTCGAGGCGGCCGATGGTCTTGCGCTTTGCCTTCAGCAGCTCGTGCGCGAAGGCGTTCTCCGACACGCGCAGGTTGGCGGCTTTCAGATAATCGACCGTGAGCCCGGTGTACTCATGCACCTTCTCCGCCACCGCCTCGCGCTCGGCGTCGGGGAGTGCGTCGCCCTTGAGCAGCGCCGCGGTAAAGGGTCCCATGGCGTAGCTGCGCACCTCGGTGAGGAACGGCTCGAGCGCCGCCGGCTGATTCGGCAGCATGTGGTGATACCAGGCCACGGCCGCATAACCGGGCAGGTACACCGAGTAGGGGCGGTCGTTCCCCGGCAGCTCGGCGAATATCGCCTCGATGTCGGTGGCGACGGACACGAGTATCAGGCCGTTGAAGGCGAACGAGCGCCGCGCCCGCAGGTAGTTGACGATGGCCGCCCCGCGCGTGGTGCCGTAACTCTCGCCCAGCAGGTACTTCGGCGAGGTCCAGCGATTGTTGTCGCTCACGTACTGTGCGATGAAGCGGCTGACGGAATCGATGTCCGGATCGACCGCCCAGAATTCGTCGTCCTTGTGATCGCAGACCGCGTGGCTCAGGCCCGTCCCGACCGGATCGATCATCACCAGGTCGCTCTTGTCGAGCACGCCGAATTCGTTGTCCACCGTGCGATACGGGCCCGCCGGTGTCGGACCCGGATCGGACACCACGACGCGCCTGGGTCCGAGCACGCCCATGTGCAGCCACAGCGATGAGGATCCCGGTCCGCCGTTGAACGCGAACATCAGCGGCCGCGCGCCGCCGCCCTTGAGATCGTGCCGGACATAAGCGACGTAGCCGATGCTGGCGATCGGCTTGTCCTCGTCGTCGCGGATGATCAGTGTGCCGGCGGTGGCGGTGTAGTCGAATGACTTGCCGCCGACGCCAAAGCGATGCTGGGTGACCGAGCTCTCCGCCTTCGGCAGCCGCATCCACTGGTCTTTCTTCTCGCCCTTGATGTCGATCCTGCACAGCTGCGAGGTGAGAAGCGCTGCGGGGCCGGGCTGCTCGACCGCATGGGATGGTTCCTCCGCGCGCGGGCGCTCGTCCGCGTACGCCGCCCCGCACACACCCGCCAGGGCAATGCTGCCCACCGACCGCCAGTTCGACATTGCACGCCTCCCTTTTGCGGCGGGCCGCTCCCGCACCGCGCGGGCTTATACCACGAGCGCGCGCCTGCCGCGCTGTAAGATCCGCGCCAGACATGACCGGCACCGAACATCCACGCTCGATCCGCTCCTTCGTGACCCGCGGCGGCCGGATCACGGCGGCGCAGGAGCGCGCGCTCACGGCGCTATGGCCGAAGTACGGCGTCGCGTTCGGGATGCAGGTGCTCGATGTGCGCGCGCTGTTCGGCCGCGACGCACCGCGCACCATCGAGATCGGCTTCGGCAACGGCGACAACCTGCTGGCGCTCGCGGCCGCGCATGTAGCGCGGGATTTTCTGGGCGTCGAGGTGCATCGTCCGGGCGTCGGCCGGCTGCTGCTCGGGCTCGAGGAGCGGCGACTCGCGAACGTGCGCGTCATCTGTCACGACGCGGTCGAGGTCTTCGAGCGGCAGATCGCCCCGCAGTCCGTGCACGAGATCCTCATCCTGTTCCCGGATCCCTGGCCGAAGAAGCGCCACCACAAGCGGCGCCTCATCCAGCGCCCGTTCGCCGACCTGGCGGTGAGCCGCCTCACGCACGGCGGCGTGCTGCGCCTCGCCACGGACTGGCAGCCCTACGCGCTCGAGATGCTGGCGACACTGATGGCAACGCTGGGCCTCGAGAATCTCGCGGCCGACGGCGCTTTCGTGCCGCGGCCGGCGGAACGCGCGCCCACGCGCTTCGAGCGGCGCGGCGAGCGCCTCGGGCATGAGGTCTGGGACCTGGCATTCCGGCGAACCTGAGACTGTCGCCACGCCTTCAGTTGACGCCGAACGCCTGGCGCAGTCCGTCGAGCACGAACTGCACGGCGAGCGCTCCCAGGATCACCCCCAGTAGCCGGGCCGCAACATTGGCGCCGGTCACGCCGATCACGCGCATCAGCGGTTCGGCCAGCAGCATCAGCACCAGTGCGATCGCGAGCACCAGTGCCACCGCGGCCAGCAGCGCGCCAAAGAGCGCCGCCTGGCCGGCCAGGTGCAGAGGGCCGAACCACAGGAGAATGGTGGCGAGCGCCCCGGGACCTGCGATGAACGGAAACGCCAGCGGAAAAACCGAGATATCCGCGCGGCGGCGGCTCTCGGCCGCTTCGCCGCTGGAAGTGCGCGTGCCGGACTCGCGCGCGAAAACCATCTCCAGAGCGAGCAGAAACAACAGCAAGCCGCCGAATATGCGAAACGCCTCGAGGCTGATGCCCATGAGATCAAGGAACGCCGCCCCGCCGAGCGCGAACAGCAGCAGGATCGCGGCGGACACGCCGACGGCTTTCAGCGCCATGCGGCGCTTGTACTGGCGGGTGGCCCCGGCAGTGAGCCCGCTGAACAGCGGAATGAGCGAGATCGGTTCGACGACCACGAAGAATACGACAAAGAATTTCAGTGGCTGCTCGAGCATGATGCTGTTGCGCAACGGACGGCCCGCGGCAGAATCCCCGATAGTCCTTGAAAGCGTCAAAGACGAAGCGCAACATCGATTGTAGAACGCACTGGGTATCCGCTGAACAAGGAATGTCTTCGCGGGAGGTGGCGACGATGGCGACTCCTCAACCGGCTATCGGCGATTGGTATCGCTTAAGCGGCGGTGCGTTGTTCGAGGTGGTAGCCCTAGACGACGATGACGGCACCATCGAAATCCAGTATTTCGACGGCACGGTCGAGGAAATGGACATCGAGGACTGGGAGACGCAGTGGGAGGACGGCGGGCTGGAAGCCGCCGAAGCTCCCGAGGACTGGAGCGGCTCGGTCGATGTCGAGGCCACGGACGACGAGGGCCGCGGCTCGGAGTCGCGGGAAGATCGGGAGCTGCGGGCGGGCTCGCTCGACGGTATCGATCTGTTCGAATGATCCGCCGTCCTTCGCGGCGCCGCCTCGCTAGCAGGCCGCCTGCGCCAGAGCGTTCACGTCCACGCTCTCGGCCAGCAGGACGAATCCGTACCTGATCTCGAGCGCCACGGGGGTGAGCGCGCGTCCGGCGCACGGACCTGCCACGCAATAGCCAGTACTCTTCTCGAACAGGGCGCCGTGCGAGCAGCACAGGATGAGCGCGCCGTCGGGCGTGAGGAATCGGTCCGGCAGCAGATTCAGCGGATGACCGGCGTGGGGACAGCGGTTCACGTAGCCGCGCACCGCATCCCCGACCCGCACCACAAAGCCCCTGAGCGGCCAGTCACCGGCGGCGATGGTGAAGGCCCGCGCGCCCAGGCGCTCGAGCTCCGTGAGGCGGCACACGACCCTCGCCAGATCGAATGCCTGTGCGTGCTGCATGCTAGCTGCGCATCCTGTCCAGCGCATCGATCTTGCGCCGGCTCAGGTACACCATTGTCAGCCCCGGAAATGCGAGCACGAAACTCATCACGTAGTAGACATACCAGCCGCCGTGATCGGCAACCCAGCCTGCCGGGTACCCGAGACTGTAACGCGGTAGCAGCGCCAGCACCGACAGCAACGCGTACTGAAAGGCGCTGTAGCGCACATCGCACAGCGCCATGATGAGCGCGACCAGCGCGATGCCACCCATAGCCGCTGCCAGGTGCTCGATGGTCACCGCCGCCACCATGATGAGCCAGTTCTTGCCGGCGAGCGCCAGCGCGCAGTAGAGCAGGTTGCTCACCGCCTGCAGCACGCCGAAGGCGAGCATCGAGCGCAGCAGCCCGAGGCGCACCATGAGAATCCCGCCCAGCACCGAGCCAACCAGGCTACTGGCCGTGAACAGCGCCTTGACGATGACGGCGATCTCGGTCTTCGAGAAGCCGACGTCCATCATGAAGGGCGTGAACAGCTTGTTGGCGAAGGCATCCCCCACCTTGAACAGCAGCACGACGGCGAGCAGGGTCAGGGCGCTCGGCGTACCGAGCAGCTCGCGCAACGGCGCCACCACCGATTCGCGCAGCGAGCGCGGCTGGTAGGTGTTGTGCGACGCCGGCGCGCGCACCGTGGCCACGGCGAACAGCGCCATGGCGGCCGCCAGGATCAGGAACGCCAGTCGCCAGCCGAAGTGATCGGCGATGACCAGCGCCACCGCCACCGCGATCCAGGAGGCCGAACGGTAGCCGAGATTGGCGGCCGCAGCCGCCAGCCCGCGCTCGCTCGGCAGCGACACGTCGGCGCGGTAGGCGTCGATGGCGATGTCCTGGGTCGCGGAGAAGAACACGATCGCGAGCGCGCAGACGGTGATCGGTGCCAGGGAGACGCCCGGGTGCTGCAGCGCGGTCGCCGCGATGGCGGCCGCCAGTGCGAGCTGCATCGCCAGCATCCAGCCGCGGCGGCGGCCGAGCAGCGGCAGCGAGTAGCGGTCGACGAACGGCGCCCACAGGAACTTCAGCAGATAAGGCAGCGCCACGTACGACATGACGCCGATGGTGGTGTTGCTGGCGCCGCTGTCCTTCAGCCACGCCTGCAGCACGCTCTCGGTGATCTGGTTGGGAAAGCCGGAGGCCGCGGCGAGGATCAGGATCGCGAGCATCTTCGGGCTCGCGAGCACCTCGCGCAGCCGCGGCTGGCCGGTGGTGCGCGGCGCGCTCACAGATCGTAGTCCATGATGAGCGGCGCGTGATCCGAGAAGCGCTTCTCCTTATATATCGAGGCGGCTCGTGCCTTGCCGGCGAGCGTGTCACTCACCACCTGGTAGTCGATGCGCCAGCCGACGTTGTTGGCACGCGCCCGCCCGCGGTTCGACCACCAGGTGTACAGCTCCGGCTCGGGGCGCACCTCGCGGAACGCGTCCACGTACCCGGCCGGCCCGAAGAGCCGATCCATCCAGGCGCGCTCCGCGGGCAGGAACCCGGAGTTCTTCTGGTTCGACCGCCAGTTCTTCAGATCGATGGCGCGGTGAGCGATGTTCCAGTCGCCGCTCAGGATGTAGTGGCGGCGCCGCCGGCGCAGGCGTGCGAGGTGCCGCGTGAAGGCATTGAGAAAACGGAATTTCGAGGCCTGCCGCTGCGGGCCTGCGGAGCCCGAGGGCAGGTACAGCGATACGACCGACAGCTCCCCGAACTGCGCTTCCAGGTAGCGCCCTTCGCGGTCGAACTCGGTGACGCCGAAGCCGCGCATCACACGATCCGGGGTGTGTCGCGTGTAGAGCGCCACTCCGGCGTAGCCCTTGCGCTCGGCATCGCAGAAGAAGCTGTGATACCCCGACAGGGTCACCTTGTGCCCCACCAGCTGATGCTCCTGGCTCTTGGTCTCCTGCAGGCAGATGAAGTCCGCGTCCTGGCGACGCAGCCAGCGGAACAGTCCCTTCGCCGCAGCGGAGCGGATACCGCAGACGTTGACGGTGATGACACGCATCAGGCAATCATATGGCATGCAGCAATACCAGCTCACCTTCATCGACCTGGCTCTGAGCCGCGATGCGTTGCGCTTCGGGCACTTCGCGCTCAAGTCCGGGCGCGAGAGCCCGTACTTCTTCAACGCCGGCCTGTTCAGCGACGGCGAGGCGCTGGCGACACTCGGCAAGTGTTATGCCGCGGCCATCGTCCACTCGGGCATCCGCTTCGACATGGTCTTTGGCCCGGCGTACAAGGGCATTGCGCTGGCGGTCGCGACGGTGGTGGCGCTGTCGGCCGAGCACCGCCGCAGCGTCCCGTACGCCTTCAACCGCAAGGAAGCCAAGGACCATGGCGAGGGCGGCCGCATCGTGGGGGCGCCGCTCCAGGGGCGCGTACTGATCGTGGACGACGTGATTACCGCGGGCACCGCGGTGCGCGAATCGCTCGAGATCATTCGCGCCGCGGGCGCGCAGCCGGCGGGCGTGGTGCTGGCGCTCGACCGCCAGGAACGCGGCCAGGGTGCCGCGAGCGCCGTGCAGGAGCTCGAGCAGCAGCAGGGCCTGCAATGTGTGAGCATCGTCACACTTTCCGACCTCATCGAGGCCCTGTCGGGGCCGCCCGCGGGACGCGCGCGCATTTCTGCCGAGCAGCTCACAGCTCTGCGTGCCTATCAGCAGCGCTACGGCGCCGCGTGAGCTTGCCAGCCACGCGGCTAACGCAGGAATATACCCGTATGTTCGCCCGCGCCCCGCGCCCCCGATTTCGCTGGCTGCTTGCCTGCACTGCACTCCTCGGTGCCGGCGTCTGCGCTGCTGCCGCTCCTTCCAAGCAGGGCATCGCCTACCGCTGGGTCGATGAGCAGGGCGTGGTGCACTACGGTGACCACATTCCGCCGCAGTACGCCGCGAAGGATCGCGCCATCCTCAACGGTCAGGGCGTGGAAGTCGGGCACCTGGATGCGCAGAAGACTCCGGAGCAAGCCGCTACGGTCGCGCGCGAGCGCGAGGCACAAATGAAGCTGCGGCAGCACGACGCCTTCCTGGTCACGACCTATACCTCGATCAAGGACATCGAGGCGCTGCGGGACGCGCGGCTCGATCAGCTCAGAGGTCAGCGTGCCGCGGGGGAGCAATACACGGAGAGCCTGCGGACGCGCCTCGCGACCCTGCAGACGCGGGCGTTGAACTTCCTGCCCTACAGCTCACGCCCCGACGCGCGGCGCATGCCGGATGACCTGGCGGAGAATCTGGTGCGCACCGTGAATGAACTGAACGCGCAGGGCCACGAGCTCGCCGTCAAGACCCAGGAAGAAACGACGCTGCGCGCGCAGTTCCAGGCCGATATCGAGCGCTACCGCGCGCTGCACACCATCCACGCGCAGTAAGTGCCGCAGCTTCAGTGCTGGCCGGAGTGGCCGAAGCCGCCGGCACCGCGCGCGGACGCCGCGAAGTCCGCCACGACCTGCAGCTCTACCTGCACCACCGGAACCACGACCAGTTGCGCAATGCGCTCGCCGGGGCGAACGGTGAACGGCTGCGCTGCGCGGTTCCAACACGACACCATCAGCTGCCCCTGGTAGTCCGAGTCGATCAGCCCGACCAGATTGCCGAGCACGATGCCGTGCTTATGACCCAATCCCGATCGCGGCAGGATCACCGCCGCGAGTGTCGGATCGTCCACGTGGATCGCGATCCCGGTCGGGATCAGCTCGGCCCGGCCGGCCTCGAGCACCAGCGGGGCGGCGAGGCAGGCGCGCAGATCGAGGCCGGCGGAACCGCCGGTGGCGTAGGCCGGGAGCGGGAATTCCGTGCCCATGCGCGCATCCAGGATCCGCACCTTGAGCGTGCGGCGAGCGGCAGAGCGGGTGCTCAAGCGAGCGCCGTGCCGCGCGTGCGGGCGCCGGCGCGCGCCGCGAGATCTCCGGCGATCAGGCTAACGAGCCCGCGTGCGAGCGTGAGCTTGCCGGCCCGCCCCAGCTCGTGGCGCCCGTTGCGGGACAACACGATCAGCTGGTTGTCCTCGCAGTCGAAGGCCTTGTCGTGGCCGACTTCGTTGGCCGCGATCATGTCGAGATTCTTCTTCATGAGCTTGGTGCGCGCGTTCTGCTCCACCGCTTCGGTCTCGGCGGCGAATCCCACCACGAACGGCCGATCGGCCCGGGCCGCGACGGTGGCGAGCACATCCGCGGTGCGCTGCATCGCCAGCTCCATGGTGTCGGTGGTCTTCTTGATCTTGTGCTCGGCGGCGCGCGTCGGCCGATAGTCCGCGACCGCGGCCGTGGAGATGAAGATGTCGGTTCCGGGCAGCGCGGTGAGTACCGCCGCCAGCATGTCGGCGGCGCTTTCGACATCCACGCGCGTCACGCCGGCGGGTGTCGGCAGGCTCACGGGTCCGCACACCAGCACCACCGTCGCACCCGCCTCGCGCGCCGCCTGCGCCACGGCGAAGCCCATCTTGCCGGAGCTGCGGTTGCTGATGAAACGCACCGGGTCGATGCGCTCGCGCGTGGGACCGGCGGTGATGAGTACGCGCCTGCCGGCGAGCACGCCGCTCCCGGACAGGAGCGCGCCCACCCGCTCGGTGAGCTCGAGCGGCTCGAGCATGCGGCCCTCGCCGCTCTCGCCGCACGCCTGATCGCCTTCGGCGGGCCCGAACACCTGCACGCCGCGCTGCGCGAGCGTGCCGATGTTGGCGCGCGTGGCGGCATTGGCCCACATGATGTGGTTCATGGCCGGCGCCACGGCGATCGGCGCCTCGGTCGCCAGACACAGCGTCGCCAGCAGGTCGTCCGCCTGCCCGGTGGCGAGCCGGGCGAGAAAATCCGCGCTCGCGGGCGCGATGAGCACGGCGTCCGCCCAGCGCGCGAGTTCGATGTGGCCCATGGCAGCCTCCGCGGCCGCATCCCACAGGTCGCTGCGCACCGTGCGCCCCGAGACCGCCTGGAAGGTGGTCGGCGTCACGAACTCGCGCGCGCCGGCGGTCATCACGACCTGCACTTCCGCGCCGCGCTCGCGCAAGCGCCGCACGAGGTCCGGGCTCTTGTAGGCGGCGATGCCACCCGTGACGCCAAGAAGAATGCGTTTGCCTTGCATGGGAAACTCGGTTCGCCTCGGGGCAATTATCGCACCGCGCCTCCCGGAACGCGCAAACCAGCGCGTGAATATGTGTTCAATTGCGCCACTTCGGGTGCTTTCTCCCCCTCCCGCCCCGTGGCGGCGGGTCCTTAGACTGGCGGCCCACGGTCGTTAGAACTGAAGGTAATGAGCATCCGGCACTGGCCCGGCGCGGAGCGGCCGCGGGAGAAGCTGCTCGAGCGCGGCGCGCACGCGCTCTCGGATGCCGAGCTCGTGGCGCTGCTGCTTGGCTCCGGGAGCCGGGGGCGTAGCGCGGTCGAGCTGGCGCGCAGTCTGATCGCGGACTTTGGCTCGTTGCGCGAGCTGCTGAACGCGGAAGCGCAGCGCTGCCTCGCGCAGGCGGGCATCGGGCCGGCGCGCTACGCGATCCTCAAGGCGGCGGTGGAGCTGGCGCGGCGGCATTTTCGCGAGGCGCTGCGGATCGGACCGGCGCTCGCGGCCCCCGAGGCGACCCGCACTTTCCTCCTGGCGCAGCTGCGTGACCGGCCGTACGAGGTTTTCTGCTGCCTGTACCTGGACAACCGGCACCGACTCATCGCCTTTGAGGAGTTGTTTCGCGGCACCATCGACCGCGCCGGAGTGCATCCCCGTGAGGTGCTGCGCCAGACGCTGCTGCACAACGCGGCGGCCGTGATCTTCGCGCACAACCACCCCTCCGGTGTGCTCGAGCCGAGCCAGGCGGACGAGCTCATCACCCGGCGTCTGAAGGAGGCCCTGGGCCTGGTGGATATCCGCGTGCTCGACCACTTCATCATCGGCGACGGGCTGTGCTTCTCCTTCTCAGAACATGGACTCATCTGAACGGTTCGCATTGGCGTTGGTCCATTTGACTGCGCCGCCATCCGCGGAGGTCGGGCGTGGGAGGGCCGAGGACCTGGGATCTGCGGCGAGGCATTGCGTTCGCCGCTGTGGTCGCGTTGCACGCCGGGCTCGTGATCTTGACGGTCGCGTTCCGAACTCCAACTTCGCCATCGGCCTCGCCAGAGTTCATTACTGCGATGATCTTTCTGTCAGCGCCACTGCCTCCGCTAGCCTCTTCGAACCGACGGCGCCCGCAGGTTTCTAACGAGTCCTCTCCCGTAGCGCCTGTCGAGCCACTGATTGCACCACCCCCGGTGATTGGCTTTCCGATCGGTGCGGATACGGCGATCGACTGGGCAGCGGAGGCGCGGCGTGCTGCCGCTGCCGTGACGGGCGCACGGAAAGTCAGAGAATTCGGTCGCAACCCAGCCGACTCCGGGCAGGCACCACTGCGCTCATCGCCGGCGCACGAAGCAGGTGAGCAGTATCGAACTGCGGACGGCGGGTGGATTGTCTGGGTCAGCGATCGTTGCTACATCGTCTCTGAGGTCCCCCCACTTGGGCTGCCGCAGGTCCTGGCGCGTTCCATCCCTACAAGAACGGTGTGTCAGGGGGATTCGGAGCCTCGGAGCGACCTGTTCAAAGACCTGCCGGCGTACAGGAAGTATCACCCGCAGTAGGGCGACTCGCGGATTCAAGCCGCATGCCGCGGGGCAAAGCCGGCGGGCGGCTCGAACGCCGCCCGCCCGCGCTGTGCCTACTTCAGCAGTGCTTCCTGCTGGGTCCGTGAGCCGAGTACTGTGCGGATCTTTGCTCGGTCCGCTTGGGACTGAGCGGCTTTCTCGACAGACCCCTGGGTCTGGGTGCTGATTTTGTCCAGCTTGCCGCCGAGGCCGTCCAGCGCGGCCCAGTTCTTAAACTCGGTGACCAGGAGGACGTCCGGGTCGTTCGGTCCGCGCGCTTCAATGACTATGACGCGGTAGGCGGTGATGATGCCTGCCTTCTTGGCCGCCTCCTGCTGCTTCTTATAGCCCGTCGCGAGCCAGTGCATGTAGTCGTCGAAATGGCCATCGACGGTGCGGATCGACGCAACATTGATGACCGGGCCGTCGCTATAGTCGCGGCCGTCGGCATAGGCTGTGGTGGCGAGACCTGTGAGCGACAGCAAAGCGCCGGCGGCGCAGAAAACTCGAGTCATGAGCGTCATGATTTTCTCCCAAGGTAATTGGATTGCGAGAGCATTCCATTTTTTCAGAACACGGGCTGCTGTGACTTCCGGGCGCTCCGGGGCAAGGGCAACAGCTGGCGGGCGCCGTGAGGCGCGCCCGCCCGCGCTGTGCCTACTTCAGCAGTGCTTCCTGCTGGGTCCGTGAGCCGAGTACTGTGCGGATCTTTGCGCGCTCCGCTTCGGACTGAGCGGCTTTCTCGACAGACCCCTCGATCTGGGCGCTGATCGCGTCGAACTTGCCGCCGAGGCCGTCCAGCGCGGCCCAGTTCTTAAACTCGGTGACCAGGAGGATGTCCGGCTCGTTCGGTCCGCGCGCTTCAATAACTATGACGCGGTAGGCGGTGATGAGCCCTGCCTTCTTGGACGCCTCCTGCTGCTTCTTATAGGTCGTCGCGAGCCAGTGCATGTAGTCGTCGAAATGGCCATCGACGGTGCGGATCGACGCAACATTGATGACCGGTCCGTCCTTCCAGTCGCGGCCGTCGGCAAGGGCGGCGGTGGACAGGGTCGTGAGAGTCAGCAGAGCGCCGACGGCGCAGAAAACTCGAGTCATGAGCGTCATGATTTTCTCCCAAGGTAATTGGATTGCGATTGTTGGTGTTGTGCCGCGATCCGGCGGAGCAAGCCCCGCCGGGCGTCGGGGTGCGCACGCTACGCTGATCCCGTGTCGGCTGCAAACCGTCCTGCTTGTGATCGCGCTGCCGGGCTGGTATAAAACCCGGCCCGGGAACCGATGGGACACCCTCCTCGATTCCAAGTCACTGAAATCTCTCAAGGTAAGCGTATGTCCCGCGTTTGCGAGGTCACTGGCAAGAAGCCCGCCGTGGGGAATCGAGTCTCCCACGCCAACAACAAGACGCGCCGGCGCTTTCTGCCCAACCTGCACACGCAGCGCTTCTGGGTCGAGACGGAGAAGCGCTGGGTGACCCTGCGGCTGACCACCAGCGGCATGCGCACCGTCGAGAAGCGCGGCATCGACAAGGTCGTCGCCGAGCTGCGCGCCAAGGGCCACAAGCTCTAGGGCGGCAGGCAAACAGGAGCCACCATGCGCGAGAAGATCAAGCTGCTGTCCTCGGCCGGAACCGGCCACTTCTACGTAACGACCAAGAACAAGCGCCTGCACCCGGACAAGCTGGAAGTGCGCAAGTTCGACCCCCTGGCGCGCAAGCACGTCGCCTACAAAGAGTCGAAGATCAAGTAACCGCGTGCAAGCACGCGCTTGCCCGAACTGCCTGAAGTCGAAACGACGCGCCGGGGCCTGAGGCCCTACGCGCTGCGGCGCCGCATTGTCGCGCTCGAGGTCTACGAGCCGCGGCTGCGCTGGCCGGTGCCGCGCAATCTGCCGAAGAAGGTAGCCGGTCAGCGCATCGTGCGCGCCGGACGGCGCGCCAAGTACCTGCTGCTCGAGCTCGAGTCGGGCACCCTGCTGCTGCACCTGGGGATGTCCGGCAATCTGCGCGTCGTGCCGGCGCAGGCGCCGCGAGTGAGTCACGACCATTTCGACCTGGTGCTCGATTCGGGGCTCGCGCTGCGTTTCAACGACCCGCGCCGTTTCGGCAGCCTTCTCTACACCAGCGGCGACCCGCAGCAGCACCCGCTGCTCGCCGGTCTCGCGCCCGAGCCGTTCGCGGCCGCCTTCGACGCGGACTACCTGTGGCGCACGACCCGGCGGCGCCGCGTGGCCATCAAGCAGTTGCTGATGAACAGCCGCCTGGTGGTCGGGGTGGGCAATATCTACGCGAGCGAGGCGCTGTTCCGCGCGCGCATCAGACCGAAGCGCCAGGCAAAGACCCTGTCGCGCGCGGAGGCGGCGCGGCTGGTGCGCGGCGTGCGCACGGTGCTGGCGCAGGCGATCCGCGCCGGCGGCACGACGCTGCGCGACTACCTGGGCGCGGATGGCGCGCCGGGCTACTTCCGCCAGCGGCTGTATGTCTATGAACGCCGGGGCAAGCCCTGCCGCCGCTGCGGCACGCCGGTGCGCGCGGTGACCCAGGGACAGCGCTCCACGTACTATTGTCCGTCGTGCCAGAAATAACCCGCATGGACCAGGAAATTCTCGCGCATCTGTCCCGGGCGGATGCGGTGCTCGGGGGCCTGATCCGCGCCGTGGGGCCCTGCAAACTCGACCCGCCGGAGGATTGCCACCCCTTCCAGGTACTCGCCCAGGCGATCGCTCACCAGCAGTTGAATGGCACCGCCGCCAACACGATCCTCAAGCGTCTCATCGACTCCTGCGGTCAGGGCACGTTTCCAACACCGCACCTGGTGCTGCAGGCCTCGGTGGAGAGCCTGCGCGCCGCCGGCTTCTCGTTCGCCAAGGTCGCCGCGCTCAAGGATCTCGCGGCGAAGACGCTCGCCGAAGTGGTCCCCGATGGAGCGGCGCTCAGGCAGCTGTCCGATGAGCAGATCATCGCGCGCCTCACGCAGGTGCGCGGCATCGGCCGCTGGACGGTGGAAATGCTGCTGATGTTCCAGCTGCGGCGCCCGGATGTGCTGCCGGTCGATGACTTCGGGGTGCGCGCCGGATTTCGCGCCGCCTATGGCCTTGCCCGCATGCCGCGACCCAAGGCGCTCGCCCTCTGGGGCGAGCGCTGGAAGCCCTTCAGGACCACGGCCGCCTGGTACCTGTGGCGGGCGCTGGAGATGAAGCGCGCCGGCACGCTGCCGGCGCCTGCGGAGCGCATCCGCCTGCCGCGCCTGAAGAAGCGGCGCCGCGCCGCTCGCCCCGCGGCGGGGAGGAAGGCGGCGCGCAGCAAGCCGCGCGCGCGGACGGCGGCGCCTGCGCGTCGCACGTCGCCTGGCGCTCGGGGCTCCGCGCGCTCCGCGCCGCGCGGCCAGCGCGCCAGGAAAGCTGGAAAAGCCAGGAAAGCCAGAAAAGCCAGGAAGGCTAGGAAAGCTGGATAGCGGCGCGCGTGTAGGTGATGCGCAGCAGCAGCTGATCGTCCTGCGGCTGCAGGTTCGCCGGGCGTTCCCTGTCCTCCAGGTCATAACACACGGTGAGTTCATCGCCGCGCAACTCGTAGATCGCGCGCATCGTGCGCCCGGCGTGCGGGCCGCTGCGCCCGACGATGTCCATGGTCGCAGGCGTCAGCTCCTCGTTCACGAGATAGCAGCCGCCATCGACCACCTGGTTGCTGCGATCGATGATGCTGTAGCCACCCGCCTCGAGCAGCAGATAACGCACCCGCAGCTCATCCACGGCCACGCGGCTGCCCGCGACGCTGGCTGCGATCGGCACCCACGCACCCTCGAGTTGGTGCTGCGTAGCCGCCCTCCTCAAACGCGCCGCTGCTTCTTCAGCTCGGCCTCCACGATCGGATGGACGAACTGACTCACATCGCCGCCCAGCACGGCGATCTCGCGCACCAGGGTCGAGGAGATGAAGGTGAATTGCTCCTGCGGCGTGAGGAACACGGTCTCGAAGCTGCGGTCGAGGTGGCGCGACATGTTGGCGAGCTGAAACTCGAACTCGAAATCGGACAGCGCCCGTAAACCGCGCACGATTACCGCGCCGTGATGCTGGCGCGCAAAGTCGACCGTGAGTCCCGAGTAGCCCAGCACCTGCACGTTCGTGAGGTCGCTCAGCACGCGGCGCGCCAGCTCGACGCGCACGTCCAGCGGGAACATCGGTGTCTTGTGGGTGTTGGCCGCGATCGCGACGATCACCTGGTCGAAAATGCCGGCCGCGCGCCGCACCAGGTCGTGGTGGCCGTTGGTGATGGGATCGAAGGTGCCCGGATAGACGGCGTTGCGTTTCATGCGGTGTCCGGTGCTCTACGGCGCAGTGCGCGCGAACAGATGATAACCGACCTCGCCGGCCTGCTTCGCCTTGAGCGGCCGCCACGACGCCGGCAGCGGCGGCAGGCCTGCGCGGGCCGCGCACTCCACGTAGATGAGTGCCCCGGAGCCAAGCCAGTGGCGCTCCTCGAGCATCCGCGCCGCCTCGCTCAGCAGCTCCGAGGCGAACGGAGGATCCACAAACACCAGGTCGAATGGGCGCGCCTCGCCGGCGAGGTAGCGCAGGGCGTCCGCGCGCTCCACCCGGGCATCGCCAGCCTGCCATTCGGTGAGCCGCGCGCGCAGCTCGCGCACGGCCGCCTCATCGTGCTCGACAAACGTCACATGGGATGCGCCGCGCGACAGCGCCTCGAGCCCGAGGGCCCCGCTGCCGGCGAACAGGTCCAGGGCATACGCTCCGGGCGTGTGCGCGCCCAGCCAGTTGAAGAGCGTCTCGCGCACGCGGTCGGGGGTCGGTCGGATGGCGGCCGACGCCGGGAAGCGCAACTTTCTGCCGCGCCATGTTCCCCCGATGATGCGCAGCACGCGCGCGCGGCCGGCGCGCCTCACAGGCACGGCCGCGCGGCCGCCTGACTTGCCACCGAACATTGCCGCACCTTGCCACTGTTCTTGCCGTAAGCGTACTCTAGCCTGCCTCGTCCAGAAGCGCTCAAACAGCACCGGCGGAGGGGTCACGGCCGGTGAGCCACGGCACAAGAAATGCGGACCGCCGCCGCGCCCGTCTCACGGTGCGCGCTTAAGGCGGTCAGGAGTTCGAGGGATATGGAAAAACTCATCGCCGCCGCAGTGGTCTCGGTTGCGTTGCTCGTCGGTGGTTGTTCGGGCGGCGGTCACGGTACCGTCGGCACGGCGAACCTCACTGGCTTCAACGGCAACCCGGGAGGCTCGACACCCCCCACGCAACCCTCCGCCAGCACGGCACTGTTTCATCCCGCGGCCGGGATCCTGCCCTATCCGACCGACCTGTATTTCGCGGGTTCGACCGACGGCACATTGAATATCCAGCCGCCCAATGCGCTGATGCCCAACCAGACGGCGGTGAATGCGCTGGATGGCTTCTCGACCACCGCGGTGATTCGTGAGCGCTTCGGCGGCGCGCTGAATCCGGCGTCCTTCACCGCAGCCTCGGTGATCGTCTTGCCGGTGATGACCGACAACCTCACCAAGGCGACCACCGGCGTGCTCGGCGCGCCGCTCGTTCCCGGCACCGACTACACGGCCGCGCTCGCCACCGACACTGGTGTCGGGCCCACGATCCTGGAAATCACACCGCTCCATCCGCTGCTGCCGAGCACCTGCATCAGCAACGGCCAGTTCCTCGGCGCCAACTGCGCCACCGGCACCGGCTACCTCGTGATCCTCACGAACAGCATCACCGACATCTCGGGCAATCCCGCGGTGCCCGACAGCGACTACGCCGCTATCCGGACTGCGGCGCTGAGCAACCCGAAGTGCCCGAGCATCACCGACCCGACCCTGAACGGCATCTGCCAGCTCACCGCCGCGCACCTCGCGATTGCCGTGCAGGCACTGCACCTGAACCCGGCCAACATCGTGCTCACCTTCAGTTTCACAACCGAGTCGACCGCCGACACGCTCGAACTGCTCGCGGCCACGACCCTGGCCCATCCGGCCGAGCCGATCAAGGTGCAACCTACCGGGTTCACGACACACGCCGTCAACCCACTGCTGCCCGGACTTGCGGACGTGTACCTCGGTACGCTCGACATTCCCTATTACCTGAGCAAGAGCGCACCGCTGACCGGATATTGGAATGCGCCGCCATTCCCGTTGGATATGACCAGCACGTTCGTGACGCGCTTCAACCCGCTGCCGGTCCCGACCGAGACGCTGAAGATACCGGTGCTCGTTACGGTGCCGAACGCGACCTCAGGTCACACGGCGCCGGGCGGCGGCTGGCCGGTGTTGATCTTCCAGCACGGCATCACCCGCAACCGCGAGGACATGTTCGCGCTGGCGGACTCGTTCGCCCAGGGCGGCTTCGTGGTGGTCGCGATCGACCTGCCGCTGCACGGCATCACGACGCCCTTCAACCCGGCTGACCCAACGACCGTTTTCTACGCCTCCGGCAACAATCCCTTCTATCAAGGTCTGGGGCTGCCGGCGAGCGGCTCCATCGAGCGCACGTTCGACCTGGACGTCGAGAACAACGCCAGCGGCGCCGCCGCGCCCGACGGTGTGATCGACCCTTCGGGTTCTCACTTCCTCAACCTGACGAATTTTCTGACCTCGCGCGACAATCTGCGCGAGGGCGTGGCGGACCTGATCACGCTCGCGCACGCGCTGCCCGCGCTCAACGTGCCGGGCGGCGTCAATGCCGGCTCGATTCACTACCTCGGGCATTCGCTCGGCGCCATCGAGGGCGGCACGTTCCTCGCCGTCGTCCCGGGCGCGCTGGTCGGCACCGGGACGCTCGCCATGCCGGGGGGTAACCTCACGCAGCTGCTGCTGCACTCCGCGGCATTCCTGCCGCAGATCAATGCCGGCCTCGCCGCACAGGGTGTAACAGCCGGCACGACGCTGTACGCGCAATTCTTCCGCGATGGACAGAGCGTGATCGACGCCGGCGATCCGGTTAACTACTTCCCGCTCGCCACCCTGCAGCACCCGATCCACCTCATCCAGGTGGTGGGTGGCGCCACCATGGCGGCCGGCGGAGCGTTTCCCTCCGATCAGGTCGTCCCCAACTCCGCCACGCAGCGCCTGATCGATGTGGGCGGTCTCACCCAGGTGCATCCGCCGGGCGCGGCGGGGACCACGCCGCTGGAGGTCTTCGTGAACTTCACCGCCGGCTCGCACGGGTCAATTCTCGATCCGACGTGCGGGGTGCCCGCCGGAGGGACCCCGGAGCCGTCGTGCGCGGCGGCCACCACGGAGATGCAGACCGAATCCGTCGCCTTCGCCCTGACGAACGGCACGCAGCTCCCGGTTTCCGCGCTGGCGCCGGTCCAGTAGCCCACCCGCGAAATGCGGTGATTGCGACGCAGGGGCGGCCGATCGGCCGCCCTTCTTCTTTGCCCTACAATGCCGGGACTATGTTCCGACGCGCACCCGAGCACGCTACAGCGAGCGCCGACGAGCGTCCCGGCTTCGTAGCCCGTGTGCGCAATCGTCTGAACCGCGGCAATTCCTGGCTCACCCGCGATCTCACCGAGCTCTTCAAGGGGCGCCAGATCGATGCGGCGATCCTCGAGGAGCTCGAGACGCGCCTCATCACGGCGGACGTGGGTGTGGAGGCGACCGAGCGCATCCTCACCGGTCTGCGCACGCGCGTCGCGCGCCAGGAGCTCACGGATGTGGGCGCGCTGATCGGCGCGCTGCGGGGCTGCATCGCGGAGATTCTCGCCCCCTGCGCGCAACCGTTACGCGTCGATGCGGCTCACCGGCCGTTCGTGATCCTGGTGGTGGGCGTCAACGGCTCGGGCAAGACCACGACCATCGGCAAGCTCGCGCGGCGCTGTGCCGACGAGGGCTTGAGTGTGCTGCTCGCCGCCGGGGATACCTTTCGCGCCGCCGCGATCGAGCAGCTCGAGGTGTGGGCGAAGCGCTCCGGTGCGGCGTTCGCGGCGCAGCTGCCGGGCGCGGATCCGGGCGCGGTGGTCTTCGACGCCCTGCAGGCAGCGCGCGCGCGCGGGATCGACGTCATGCTCGCAGACACGGCCGGGCGCTTGCATAGCCAGTCGCACCTGATGGAGGAGCTCAAAAAGATCAGGCGCGTGATCCAGCGCGTCGACCCGACGGCTCCCCACGAGGTGCTGCTGGTGCTCGATGCCAACCAGGGGCAGAACGCGCTCGCCCAGGCGCAGCAGTTCCATCAGGCGGTGGGCGTGACCGGACTTGCACTGACCAAGCTCGACGGCACCGCCAGGGGCGGCATCGTGATCGCCATCGCGCAGCAGCTGCGGATCCCGATCCGTTTCATCGGCGTCGGCGAGAGTGCCGAGGACTTCGGCGAGTTTGATGCCGCAGCCTTTGCCGCGGCGCTGGTCGAAGGGCCGCAGGCGGGCTCCGCCGCGGCCGGCCAGGCGGGCACGGCATGATCAGTTTCGACCGGGTGAGCAAACGCTACGCCAGCGGGCGCGAGGCGCTCACCAACGTCAGCTTCAACATCCACAACGGCGAGATGGTGTTTCTAACCGGCCGCTCCGGCGCCGGCAAGAGCACGGTGCTCAAGCTGATCGCGCTGCTCGAGCGCCCCACGCGTGGCAACGTGGTGGTGCACGGCCGCAACACCCGCACCCTCAAAGGGCGGCATATCGCGGCGTTCCGGCGCCGCATCGGCGTGGTGTTCCAGGACCACCGGCTGCTCGCCGACCGGCCGGTGTTCGACAACGTCGCCCTGCCGCTGGCCGTGGCCGCAACGCCGCTGAAGGAAATCGACAAGCGCGTACGCGCCGCCCTGGACCAGGTGGGACTGCTCGGCATGGAACGCGCGCTGCCGCTTGAATTGTCGGTCGGCGAGCAGCAGCGCGTCGGTATCGCGCGCGCGGTGGTGAGCAAGCCCCCGCTGCTGATCGCGGATGAGCCCACCGGCAATCTCGATCCGGACCTGTCGCTCGAGGTCATGCGCCTCTTCAGACGCTTCCAGGATGTCGGCGTGACGGTGGTGGTCGCCACCCATGATCTGCACATCGTGCGCGAGTTCGGCCAGCGGGTGATCGTGCTCGAGAACGGCCAGGTGCATGGCGATGCGACCGACTCGCTGCCCTCCGTGGTGGCCACGCGATGAGCCTCGGGGTCGCCGGCGCCCGCCACCTGCAGGCGCTGCTCGGTTCGCTCGGCAGGCTCGCGCGCAGCCCGCTCTCGACGGTGCTGACGCTGCTGGTGATCGCGCTCGCGCTCGCGCTGCCCACCAGCTTGCGGCTGTTCGTAACCAATGCGCAGCTCGCCACCGGCAACTTCGCCAACGCCGTCGACGTGTCGGTGTACCTGAAGACCGACGTGCCACTCGCCAAGGCGCAGCAACTGGCGCAGGCGGCCGGGCAGCGCGCCGAGGTGGCCGCGGTCACCGTGATTGCGGCGGACAAGGGACTCGAGGACTTCCGCACCTATTCGGGATTCGGGGAGGCGCTGCAGGCGCTCAAGGACAATCCGCTGCCGCACGTGCTGCACGTGCGACCCAAGGCCGAGGACAGTTCCGCCGCGGCGCTCGAGTCGCTACGCCGTTACTTCAGCGCCTGGCCCGAGGTGGATCTGGTGCAGGTCGACTCCGAATGGGTCATGCGCTTCAACGCCATTCTGGAGGTGTTGCGGCGGCTGCTGCTGATTGCCGCGGCGCTCCTCGGCCTGGGAGTGCTGGCGGTCATCGGCAACACCATCCGCCTCGAGATCCAGGGGCGCCGTGCGGAAATCGAAGTGACCAAGCTTGTGGGCGGATCCAACTCGTTCGTGCGCCGCCCGTTCCTGTACACCGGCGTGCTGTATGGACTGGGCGGCGCGCTGCTCGCGTGGGGGATCGTCGCGATCGCCGTCGCGGTGCTCGGCGAGCCGGTGGCGACCCTCGCCAGGCTCTACGGCAGCCGCTACGTGCTGCGCGGCCCGTCGCGCGATGACATCGGAATTCTGCTCGGCGCCGGGGCGGCGCTCGGGTGGCTGGGAGCGTGGATCTCGGCCGCGCGGCACTTGCGCAGCATCGAGCCGCGCGCCTAAGGCGCTGGGAGCGGCGTGGGTGTCAGGTGATCGCCGGTGCTACCGTGGCGAGCGTCAGGAGCGTCGCCTCCAGCCACTTGCGGATGCGGCGCGCGTCGGCCACGCGGGTGTGCTTGCCGAAGGAATTCAGCAGCACGATCACCACGGTGCGGTCCTCGATCAGTGTCTGCATCACCAGGCAGCGGCCGGCCCGCGAGATGTAGCCGGTCTTCTGCACTTCGATATTCCAGTCCGGCCGGCTCACCAGCGAGTCGGTGTTCACGTACCGCATCGTGCGCCGGCCGACCCGTACCTCGTAGCGGCTGTCGGTGGAGTATTCGTGGATCAGGGGAACCTTGGCCGCGGCCATCACCAGCTTGGACAGATCCTCGGGACTCGCGACGTTCTGGTCTGACAGGCCGGTCGGCTCCACGAAGCGGGCATTCGTCATGCCGAGCTCGCGGGCCTTGGCGTTCATGGCGTCCACGCACGCGACCAGTCCACCGGGATAGTTGCGACCGAGGGCGTGCGCCGCGCGGTTTTCCGAGGACATCAGCGCCAGGTGCAGCAGGTCGCCACGCGACAGCGTGGTTCCGGGAGCGAGGCGCGAGACCACGCGACTGCGCTGCCTGCCGTCCTCGGTGGTGATCTCGAGCTGCTCATCGAGCGGCTGCGCGGCGTCCATGACCACGAGCGCGGTCATGAGCTTGGTGATCGAGGCGATGGGCAGGGCGATGTCCGAGCGGCGCGAATACAGCACCGAGGAGTGTGTGGTGTCCAGAACCAGAGCGGCGCTCGAGCGCAGCGCGGGCGCCGCGAGCGAGGCGCGCCCGGCGTACTTCAGGTGTACCGGCACCGCCGTGCCGCCGGATAGGGCGGCGGCGTGGGAGGCTGTAGCGGCAAGCAGCAGGCCGGCGAATGCCGTGGCCGGTAAACCCAGCTTCATCGACTGCCGTAGCTCCGCTGTCTTTTTCATGAGGCTATCAAACCATCCCTCATGTCGCCGATACGTGACGGATTCTCAGGTTTGCGCGCCGGATCAACCGGGTAGGTGTTTTCCCTCACGTCCCAACTGACATAACATCCGGGGCGCGTGACGCACTCCACATGCCTCGCGCCGCCGCTGCGCTAGCGCGGCCACAACCATCCGAATGTACCCGCCGTGAGCAGGGCGTAGATCAGGCCGTCGAGGCACCCCTTCAGCGTCAGGCGCCATGAGCGCCGGTACCAGATGGACAGCTCGCACAGCGCGAGCGAATAGGCGATGAACGTGGTCGCGCTCACGATCTGGAACACGTGGCGGTAGGGGGTGCCGACCGGCAAGGTCCGGCTGGCGATGTAGGCCGCGAAAATGCCGACCGCGATCAGGAACACAAACCACTGCGCCAGGGGTCGGCTCATGGAAATCGGGCCGTTGGGCATCACGGTCAGCACGGCCACCGGACCCTGCTTCATTTTTTCGATGAACTCGGGCGACTTCATCTCCTGCATGCCGGCGGCGCGCGGGATGAAGTAATCGCCCGGTGGGATGGCGAACGGCCGCAGGGCATTGAGCAGCTCCGCCTCCCTGGGCACCTTGGGGAAGTCGCTCTTGTGCCAGAGCGGGGCCATGTGGATCACCGAGCTCGCCAGAAACACGATCACCGCCGAGAGCAGGATCGGCAGCCACAGCGACAGCAGACTGATCATGGAGACTCCCCTCTGTGTTCTTATGTCTTATGGGCGGTGCCGGGAGCGAACTTTAACCAAATGCGCCCCGCCTGACCAAATGCCGCGAGGCTGATGCCCCCATCGGGGCGCTCACCAAGCCTTAAGCGCGGCCGGAGACCCCCGATCGGGCTTGCGCCGACCCCCTCGGAAGGGGCATTTCGCCCGGGCATGATCCGAGCGCAAGCTGCTGTTTGAGAAGCGCAAACGCCGACCCCCCTGTGGAACTCCCCGGGGGTTTAGCACTCTAACGAGGCGACTGCTAGAATGCCTATCCAAGCCACCGGAGATCTCATGTCCGCAGGTACAGGTACCGCACTGGTTACCCGCCTCGGCGACCAGGCTTTGGCCGGTCCGCTGGGGAGTCTCGACGCTTACCTCGAGCGGGTGAGCCGTATTCCCGTCCTCTTGCGTGAGGAGGAACGCGCGCTCGCCGAGCGCTTCCGCTCAGCCGGCGACCTCGACGCCGCGCGGCAGCTGGTGCTGTCGCACCTGAGGTTCGTGGTGCACATTGCGCGCGGCTACAGCGGCTACGGACTGCCGATCGGGGATCTCATCCAGGAGGGCAACGTCGGCCTCATGAAGGCGGTCAAGCGCTTCGATCCCACCCTCAACGTACGGCTGGTGTCGTTCGCGGTCCACTGGATTCGCGCCGAGATTCACGAGTACGTACTGCGTAACTGGCGGCTGGTCAAGATCGCCACCACCAAGGCGCAGCGCAAGCTGTTCTTCAACCTGCGCCGCCTGAAAAAGAACCTCACCTGGCTGTCGGCGGAGGAAACCGCCGCCGTGGCGCGTGAGCTGGGCGTGAGCGTGGCCGAAGTCACCGAGATGGAGAAGCGGCTCGCGGCGCGCGACCTGTCGTTCGATCCGGCGCCGGACGCCGACGACGAGGAAGCCTACAGCCCGGCGGCGTATCTGCCCGCCCCGGATGCCGATCCCGCCAGGCAGGTGGAAGACGCGGAAAGCGCCGACGACTCCACGGATCGCCTGCACGGTGCGCTGAGCGGCCTCGATGAGCGCAGCCGCGACATCGTGCAGCGGCGCTGGATGTCGGAAGACAAGGCCACCCTGCACCAGCTCGCCGACAAGTACGGCGTGTCAGCGGAGCGCATCCGCCAGATCGAGTCGAGCGCGCTCGGCAAGCTTCGCGGCCTGATGGCCGCCTGAAGCGCCGCCCCCGGGCGTCTTGAGTTGCGAGGCGCGCGCGCCGCGGGTAGCGTGCCGCGCATGCGCAGCGTGAGCGACTGGCTCGGCGAGTACGGGGTGAGCCACCAGAACCGCGTCAACAAGCTGCTGCACTGGATCTGCGTGCCGCCCATCGTGCTGGCGGTGATGGGGCTGCTGTGGTCGGCGCCGGTACCGGCGGTGTTTGCGGATGTCTCGCCATGGCTCAACTGGGCGACGCTCGCAGCCGCGGCGGCGCTCGTTTATTACCTGCTGCTCTCCCCGGCGCTCGCCGTGGGAGTGCTGATCGCCTTCATCGTGCTGCTGTTGATCACGCAGCGGCTCGCGCAGCTGCCGTGGCCGCTGTGGGTCACGTCGGTGGTGATTTTCGTCGTCGCCTGGATCGGGCAGTTCGTGGGCCACGCGGTGGAAGGCAAGCGCCCGTCGTTCTTCAAGGACCTGCAGTTTCTGCTGATCGGTCCGTTGTGGCTGCTGGCCGCGGCCTATCGCCGCTTCAGCGTGCCGTACTGAAGAGCGCCGCGAATCTTTAGTTGAGCGCGCTCCCGTCCGCCGCTGCCCTCACCGCCGCAGCCACCTGTTCGTGAAGAGCCTTGTCGAGCGGGTCGGGGACCAACTCGTCCCCGCGCGCGAACCCGGCGATTGTCTTGGCCGCGGCCATCAGCATCGCATCCGAGAAGCGCCGCGCGCGCGCATCGAGCGCGCCTTTGAACAGTCCCGGGAAGGCCAGCACGTTATTGATGCCCTTGCCGTCGGCGGCGAAAGCGGCGCCCTGCTCGCGCGCCACCAGCGGCTCGATTTCCGGATCCGGGTTCGACAGCGCGAAAATCACCTGACCCTTCCTCACCCACTGCGGCTTGATAAGGCCTTTGACGCCGGTCGTGGCGATCACGATGTCCGCGCGCTGCATGAGCGACTCGAGCGTCACGCCCTCGCCGCCCGCGGCGATGAGCCGCGTCACGGCGCTCGGATTGCGATCGGTGCCGAGCACGCGCTGCACGCCATAAGCACGCAGCAGGCGCACGATGCCGCTGCCGGCGGCTCCGAGGCCGATCTGCCCGACGGTGCTCTGGCACAGGTCGACACCCGAGCGGCGCGCGGCGTTGAGGAGGGCGGCCAGCGTGACCACCGCGGTGCCGTGCTGGTCGTCGTGCAGCACCGGCTTCCGCAGGCGCGCCTGCAGCAGCTGCTCGATTTCAAAACACTCGGGAGCGGCGAAGTCCTCGAGCTGGATGGCGCCGAAGGAAGCCTCGATCCCCGCGACCAGGTCCGCCACGCGCGCCGGCTGCGTCTCGTTGATCAGGATCGGCACGCCGCTGATGCCCACCAGGTCCGCAAACAGCGCCGCCTTCCCCTCCATGACCGGAAGTCCCGCGAGCGCACCGATGTTGCCCAAACCCAAGACCGCCGTGCCGTTGGTGACAATGGCCACCGTGCGGCCGAGCGCGGTGAAATCCAGCGCTGCCTGCGGATCCTTCTGGATGGCGAGGCACACGCGCGCCACGCCCGGCGTGTAGACATCGCGCAGCACCTGCCGGGTGTTGATCGGCAGGCTTGCCACGGTGCGGATCTTGCCGCCGCGATGGCGATTGAACACCCGGTCCGACTTGCCGACGAAGCGCGCGGTCGGCAGCTGCCCGATGCGCTCGTACAGCGAGCGGTCCGCTTCCTCGTCCATCTCAAGCGTGATCTCCCAGAGTGTGCGCCCCTGGTCGCGCCGCAGCGTGGTCAGGTGCTCGATGGCGAGTCCCGCATCCGCGATCACCTGCAGCACTTTCACGAGGCTGCCGGGCTGGTGGACGGTCTCGACCAGGAGAATTTCCGGGATTTTCATGCCGCAAGCCTGCACCAAGGCCCGCCGTGATTCCACCTGCGGCAGATGCGGATGTCGCGTGCCCTCGATACCCGCTATCATGCGCGCCCCCGACGGGGAGCCCCCTTTCCAGGAGAGCACCGTGGCCAAAGCCGCCGGTTCCACCCACGCTGACGCCGGCGACGCGGCATGCGCCGCGATCGACCCGCTGGATCTGTACGCAGTACGCGCCGCGCTCTCGGACGAGGAGCGCCTGGTGCAGGAGTCGGTCGCGCGGCTGGTCGATGGCGAGGTCCTGCCCCTCATCCAGCGCTGCTTCGAGGAGCACCGCTTTCCGAAGGAGTTGGTCCCTAAGCTTGCCTCCCTGGGGCTGCTCGGCTCCTCACTGACCGGTTACGGCTGCGCGGGACTGAATGCGGTCTGCTACGGCCTCATCTGCCAGGAGCTGGAGCGTGGGGATTCCGGCATCCGCAGCTTCGTCTCGGTGCAGTCGTCCTTGTGCATGTACCCGATCTGGGCCTTCGGCTCCGAGGAGCAGAAGCTCAGGTACCTGCCCGGCATGGCGCGCGGGGAACTCATCGGCTGCTTCGGTCTCACCGAGCCGCACGGCGGATCGGATCCCGCCAACATGAAGACCCATGCCAAAAAGCGCGGCACCGACTGGGTACTGAACGGCTCGAAGATGTGGATCACCAACGGGTCGCTCGCCGACCTGGCGGTGGTGTGGGCGATGACTGACGAGGGCATCCGCGGCTTTCTCCTCGAGAAAGGCACGCCGGGATTCTCGGCTCCCGAGATCCAGCACAAGTTCTCCCTGCGCGCGTCCGTCACTTCCGCTCTGTTCTTCGACAACGTCGTGGTGCCGGAGGAGCGCGTGTTGCCTGGCGTGCGCGGACTGAAGGGCCCGCTGTCCTGCCTCACGCAGGCGCGCTACGGCATCGCCTGGGGAGTCATCGGGGCGGCGCAGGCGTGCCTGAAGCAGCTGCTGGAGTACACCGCCACCCGCACCCTCTTCGGCCGGCCGCTGGCCGCAAACCAGACCATCCAGGTGCGTCTCGCCGACATGGCCCGGCGCATCACCACCGCGCAGCTGCTGGCGCTGCAGCTCGGACGCCTGAAGGACTCAGGCGCCATGCAGCCCGCGCACGTGTCGCTCGCCAAGTGGAATAACTGCCGCATGGCGCTCGATGTCGCCCGTGACTGCCGCGACATGCTGGGCGGCGCCGGAATCAGCGCCGAGTACGTGCCCATCCGCCACATGCTCAATCTCGAGAGCGTCATCACCTACGAAGGCACCGAGACCATTCACCAGCTCACCATCGGGCGCGAGCTGACCGGGCTCAACGCGTTCTGAGGCTGCCGCTGCCGCCCGCTTGCCGTCAACTCGCCGTCATCACCGCCGGACGCGCCAGGTAGAACCCGATCGCGATGATGATCAGGTAGGCGAGCAGGATGAAAGTCCAGCCCATGTTGTGGCGGATGACATCGCCCTCCTTGCGCACAAACTTGCTGGTCGACACCCCGACGCTCGCGGTTTGCGGCGCAATCGGTTTGCCGATTTCCGCGCCGACCGAATTCAGGGTCGGCAGCAGCAGCGGTGGCATGCCGAGCTGCACGCCGACCAGCGCCTGAAACTTGCCGAACATGGCATTGGTTGAGGTGTTCGAGCCCGACAGGGCCACGCCGATGAAGCCGAGTATCGGTGCGACGATGATGAAAGCGGTGCCCATGCTCGAGAAGCCCTTCGCGAGCGAGGCCGCCATGCCGGAATAATTGAAGGTGTAGGCCAGCCCGAAGATGAACACGCCGACCAGGCACGCGCCCCACATCTGGTGGAAGGTACGCCGGAAGACTTCGCCGAGCTGAGCACCCTTGAGCCTGCCCATCGCCAGCAGCAACACCGCGACGATGATCCAGGAGGCGAGGATCGCGCTGCCGCCGATATAGGGTGCGAAATTGAACACGGCGGTCACGTTGCCCTTGGCGGGACAGCTGGTCGCGAGCGAGGAGCAGGCGATCGCCGTGGCCTTGAACCAGCTCACCTTCGGCAGGGGCGACCACGGGCCCGTCCAGGCCGCCACCACCAGCAGCAACACCACGAACGGCATCCACGCCTGCAGCACCTCGCCCAACTTCAGGCCGTGTCCGCGCGTCTGCGTCACCGCCGCCGCGCTGACCGGTACACCGCCGTAACCCAGCACGGTCTTCGGCTGCCACACTTTGAGCAGCGCGAGCAGTGCGATGAAGCAGACGATGGCGCCGGTGACATCGGGCAGATACGGCCCCAGGTGCACGGCAACCGGGTACTGGCCCGCGATATAGCCGAGCGAGCCGACCACGGCGAGCGGCCAGCCGCCTTTGACGCCTTCCTTGCCGGAGACCAGGTACAACAGCACCCACGGTGGCAGCAGCGCCAGCACCGCGACCACCGTGCCGACCGAGCCCGACAGCGCCAGCAGCGGATACCCGGTCACGGCAGCGAGCGCGATGATCGGTGCGCCGAGCGCGCCGTAGGAGACCGGTGCGTTATTGGCAATGGCCGCGACGCGGATCGCGTTGAGGTCGGAGATGCCCAGCGAAATCAGGATCGGCGCCACCACTGCCCACGGATAGCCGAAACCGACCAGGCCCTCGAGCAGCGCGCCGAAGGCCCACGCGAACAGCATGGTCTGTACGCGTACGTCCATGCCGCCCAGCGCGATCAGCCAGCGGCGGAAATTCTCGAACAGGCCGCTTACCGACATCGTGTTGAACAGCACCATGCCCCAGAGGGTGATCCAGTCGACGTTCCACACCCCGGTCGCCGCGCCATACAGGTAGGCGTGGGTGCCGTCGTCTAGCGGCATCTTCCATACCCAGACTGCGAGCGCGAAGGTGATGATCGAGCCGACCAGCGTCGCGAGCCAGGCCGGCACGCGGAACACGGCGAGCATGACGAGCAGGGAAACCACCGGAATCAGCGCCACCAGGCAGGTGAGCGTCAGGTTGTCGAGCGGGTCGATCACTTGCGTGAACATGATTGCTCCCTCGACGTGCGGCGCGGCGCGTGGGTGTTATGTGTCGGGGTCGCCGCGGTTTGATTCTTATACTTGCGACTGCGCAACCTAGCACGGGCGGCGAGCCGGCTCAACGGCCGTCCAGGGGGGACGGACCGAAGGCGAATGGATTGCGCCGCCGGCGGCTCAGCTGGCTTTTTTCATCTCGGCTGCGATCTTCTCGGTCTTCTCCATGAAGCGCCGGTACGCAGGACGCTGCTGCACGCGGTTGGCGTACTCCTGAAAAGCCGGGCGGGGCTCGAGAGCCTTCACCATCATCCCAAAGCCGATCTGCGAGCTGATGTAGACATCGGCGGCACTGAACTGCGCGCCGAGGATATAGGGTCCGGGTGTCAGGGCTTTTTCCAGCGTGGCCACGGTGTCTTCGTAGCAGCCGTAGCCCAGCGCGCTGGGTCGGGAGGCTGCCGGACGCGATAGCATACGATCGATCACCGCCGGCTCGACGCAGCACCCGCCGAAGAACATCCAGCGGTAATAGGTGCCGCGCGCCGGGCTGTCTAGGGGTGGCGCGAGCCGTGCGGCAGGAAAGGCGTCCGCGAGGTAAGTGCAAATGGCCCCGCATTCGGTCACCACGGTGCCGCGGTGCACGATCGCCGGAACCTTGCCCATGGGATTCACGGCCAGGTAGCCCGGTTTCTTCTGATCGCCGCTCTCCAGGTTCACGACCTCGAACCTGTAAGGCGCTCCCACTTCCTCCAGCATCCAGTGCACCATGCGCCCGCGGGACATGGGACTGCTGTAAAACACGATTTCCTCGCTCATTGCGCGCCCGCCTCTAGTTCAGTGGCAGTGTGAGCGCCGCATGTTACCCGAATGTATCGGTGAGGCGCGGCATCCTCGCTCGGCCAAACGATGCCGAGCGCCAGGAGCGTCAGCAGTGCGAGCCAGTTGGCGAGCATCTCGCGGCGGATGGCCGGCGGGTGCAGCGGCGGCGACAGCGAGGTCATGGTTTCTCCCGTACGAAGGGCTACGGGAACATTGCGCCACAGCGGGGGGCTGGGCTCCCGGGCGCAAAAGTGACGCGGCTGCGAAGAATTGTGGCGCAAAGTGGCAAGACTCAAGTGCTTTAACCCCGCGCGCGCAGCCTGTAGCCTTGGCTTCCCATGAAACGTCTCGTCGCCATCGTCGAGGATGAGCCGGCCATCCGCGACAACTACGCGGCGGGGTTCATGCGCGAGGGCTATGCGGTACGCACCTACGCCAACCGCGCGCAGGCGATGAGCGCCTTCGCCGCGCGCCTGCCGGACCTCGCGGTCATCGACATCTCGCTGGAGGATGAACCGGAGGGCGGCTTTGAGCTGTGCCGGCAGCTGCGCGCGCTGTCGGCGGAACTGCCGATCATCTTTCTCACCGCGCGCGACAGCGAGCTCGATGCGGTGTCGGGACTGCGCCTCGGCGCGGACGACTTCCTCACCAAGGACCTGAGCCTCCCGCACCTGATTGCGCGGGTGAATGCGCTGTTCCGCCGTGTCGATGCGCTGCGCAAGCCCAACACGCCGGGCGAGCTCGTGCGCCGCGGCGCACTCACGCTCGATCCCGAGCGCATGCAGGCGCAGTGGGACGGCCAGGTGGTGCTGCTGTCGCTCACCGAATTCTGGATCGTGCACGCGCTCGCGCGCCACCCCGGGCACGTGCGCAACCGCCAGCAGCTCATGGACGCCGCCAACGTCGTGCTCGATGACAACACCATCACCTCGCACGTGAAGCGCATCCGGCGCAAGTTCCAGAGCATCGATCCGAAGTTCGACGCCGTGCAAACCGTCTACGGCATGGGTTACCGCTGGGTCGAGTAAACACCGCGGCACCATGTCCCTGCGCCTCAAGCTGCTGCTGCTCGGCCTCGCGACGCTGGTACTGCCCTGGGGCGGATGCCAGTACGCACGCGAGATGGAGTCCGCGCTGCGCGAAGGGGAGGAGAACTCACTGCAGGCGGTCTCCCAGACGATCGCCGCATCGCTCCAGGGGCGCACGGATCTTCTGTATCGTGAATCTCTGCCGCCCGCCGATGCGCCCGACCCGCTGACCCGTGGGACTTCCGGCCACGCCTTCCTGCAGAGCGGCCCGTACGACCTCAGGCCGCTCGCGCTGACGGCAGCGCCGCTCCTCGACGGTTACTCCGACGACTGGCCGCACGACCCTTCCGCGTGGGCGTATTTCGCCAAGGACGATCGCCATCGCTTCGCAATCCTCAGCGGCGTCTACGAGCGCATGCTGTACGTGCTGCTCGAGGTGCGCGACGAGCACCCGCTGTTCGATGCCTCCGGGACCAACACGCTGGACCCGGCGACCTTCGGTGACCGTGTGTGGCTCGGATTTGAGGACAGCCAGGGCGAGGAGCGGGCGGTATTTCTCGCCGCGACCGGTCCGGGCGCGGTCACGGCGCGCCGCATCGAGACCGGGGAGTACGGGCAGCAGAGCGCGCCGCTCGAGCCGCGCATCCGCGGCGCCTGGCAACCCATGAGCCACGGCTACCGCATCGAGCTGCGGGTGCCGCTCTCGATGCTCGGCAACCGCTTCGGGGTGCTGGTGGATGATCGCGACGCGCGCGGAGCCGACCCGGTGAGCTACGGCACCCTGCGCAGCGATGACCTGCACACCCTCGGGCGGCTGATCGTCGCTGCTCCCGAGCTCACTTCCTACCTCGCGCAGTTCCTGCAGCCGGGCCTGAGGCTGGCGGTCACGGCGCCCTCGGGCCGGGTGCTGGCGCGCGCCGATGCGCTCGGGCAGGTGACGGGCTTAGGTCCCGGGACGCCGATTCTCGCGCGGCTGTACCGGCGCTTCGTCGACCGGCCGGGCACGAGGCAGCTGCTGGAATCCTCAGCCCCGATCTACGACCGCGATCACACGGGTGTGATCGGCAAGCTCGAGGTGACGCAGACGGCCAATCGCTGGATCCGCCTGCGCGATCACGCGCTCATGCGCATGCTCAACTTCAGCCTGAGCACCAGCGCGGTGGCGGTGACCCTGATGTTCGCCTTCGCCGCCTGGCTGGCGCTGCGCCTGTCGCGGCTGCGCCAAGCGAGTGAATCGGCCCTGACGCGCACCGGTCTGGTCACCAGCTTTCCGGACACCGACTCGCGCGACGAGCTGGGAGATGTCGCCCGGGGCTTCTCCACGCTACTGCAGCGGCTGAACGAATACACCAGCTACCTGCGCACGCTCGCGGGCAAGCTGGCGCACGAAATCCGCACCCCGCTCACCATCGTGCGTTCCTCCCTCGACAACCTGGAGTCCGAACAGGTGCCGCCTTCCGCGCGCGTGTACCTCGAGCGTGCCCGCCAGGGGAGCGAGCGCCTCAACGCCATTCTCATTGCCATGGGTGCGGCCACCCGCGTCGAGGAAGCCATCGGCAGCGCCGAGCGGGTCAGCTTCGATCTGGTGCCGCTGCTCGAGTCCGCCGTGGCCGCCTACCGCGGCGCCTTCCCCGAGCGCAGCTTCGGGCCCGAACTGCCCGCCGAGGGCGTGGTCATGCGCGGCGCCCCCGACCTCATCGTGCAGATGCTCGACAAGCTGATCGATAACGCCGTGGACTTCAGCCCGGCGGGCGCGCACATCATCGTGCGGCTGCGCCTGGATTCGCAGGCGCCGGTCATCGAGGTCGACAACCCCGGGCCCGCCCTTCCCGCACATGTCCAGGGGCGCCTCTTCGAGTCACTGTGGCAGTCGCGCGCCGGCGCCGACAGCCAGCCGCACTTTGGTCTCGGCCTGTATATCGTGCGACTGATCGCCGAGTTCCACGGCGGTGAGGCTTCTGCCGCCAACCTCCCCGACGGCAGCGGTGTGCGTTTCGCCGTGCGCCTGTCCCGCTGAAGGGCCGCCGTCAGCGATTCACCCCATGGCCGGGCCATAGTTTCCCCTCGATTGTCGACAAATTGCGACATGGTATTTTCCTTTGGAATGAGTACAATTAGGTGACGAAAATACCGTCCGAACAACAGTTTCCGACTTTTGCCGGGTGGGTGATCGAGGCAGTGATGCGCAGAAGCTGCGCGAAGCCGAAAGGACATACCAAAGAGAAATCTGGGGATCGACGCGGGCACGGGTAACGGCAGCTCCTAACTTGTTGTAGCTGTCAGGAACGATATGACGCGTGGATGAACACGCGGGCCTCACAATAGAAGCTGGAGCATCGGCTCCACACGTTTCAGCCGCAAAGTTTAGATGCTCGTGATGACGCGACGTGCCGGTGCGCTGCGCGGATTCATTTGAATCCGAAAGGCGCGCTCCGCCGAGCTGACAGCGAACTACCGGGTCGTTCGAAGCGATGAAGAAGGAAACTTAAAGCCCCGCCTGGCGGGGCTTTTTTTTGCCGGCTCCCCCGACGAGCGATGCGCTCTTCCAGCAGCACGACGGCGGAGCTTTTCATTTACATGCGAATTACCGAATGTAACCATCGCGCAGGGAGTCATCCGGCGCAGGGTAGGTGATGTCGCTTTCAAGCCCTTGCTGCTTGAGCCAGTTGGCGGCAAGCGGCGTCGGAGTGTTGCTCGCGCTCCCGGTGTTCGGGATCTTCGCGGCGCGCCGTGCGCTCGGGAGCCGGCTCATCTACGCAGCCTGCCTGGCTGTCTGTGCCGGGCTCGCGGCCGTGGCGCTGATCACGCTGCTCGCGCCGGCTGCCCGGCTCGAGCCCGTCGAGATTCCCATCGGGCTGCCGCTCGCCCGCACCTTCCTCGGGCTCGATCCGCTGAGCGCCGCATTCGCCGTCATCATCAACCTGGCCGCCTCGATCGTGAGCGGCTATGCAATCGGCTACGGTGCCCACGCCCGCGAACCGCAGCGGATCGTGCCGTTCTACCCGGCGTTCATCGCCGGCATGAATCTGGTGCTGCTGGCGCAGGATGCGTTTTCGTTCCTGGTCGGCTGGGAACTCATGTCGCTCGCATCCTGGGCGCTCGTGGTGAGCGAGCACCGTTCGGCCGAAAACCGCCGCGCCGCCCTCGTTTATCTCATCATGGCCACGGGCGGTGCCCTCACGCTGTTGCTGGCGTTCGGCCTGCTCGCCGGAGCGCAGGGCGGATACTCGTTCGAAGCCATCCGTCGTGTCAGCGCCCCCGGCGTGGGCCCGATCGTTCTGCTGCTGGCGCTCATCGGGGCCGGCTCCAAAGCGGGTCTGGTGCCGCTGCACGCCTGGCTTCCGCTCGCGCACCCGGCCGCGCCGAGTCATGTCTCGGCATTGATGAGCGGGGTCATGACGAAGGTGGCGGTCTATGGTTTCGTGCGGCTCGTCTTCGACCTCGCAGGTCCCCCCGCATGGTGGTGGAGCGTTCCGGTCCTGCTGATCGCCGGCATCACCGCTCTGCTCGGTGTCCTGTATGCGTTGATGGAACACGATCTGAAGCGACTGCTCGCATACCACACCGTCGAGAACATCGGCATCATCTTCATCGGCTTGGGGTTGGCCCTTGCCTTCGAAGCGAGCGGACTGCGCGCCGCGGCGGCGCTGGCATTCACGGCGGCGATCTTCCACGTATTCAATCACTCGCTGTTCAAGAGCCTGCTGTTCATGGGCTCGGGAGCGGTGCTCAATGCGACCGGCGAGCGCGACATGGAGCACCTCGGCGGACTGATCCACCGAATGCCGGTGACGGCAGTGGCGTTTCTGGCCGGATGCATCGCCATCTCGGCCCTCCCGCCCTTCAACGGCTTCGTGTCCGAATGGCTCACGTTCCAGGCGATTCTGCTGAGCCCGCAACTGCCGCAGTGGGTTCCGCGACTGCTGGTTCCTGCCGTCGGCGCAACCCTCGCCTGTTCGGCCGCGCTCGCCGCGGCGTGCTTCGTCAAGGCGTTCGGCATGACCTTCCTCGGCCGCCCCCGTTCAAAGGCGGCATCGGGCGCGGCAGAGACCGACCGCTGGTCGCAGATCGCGATGCTCATCCTCGCGCTGCTGTGTCTGCTCGCCGGGATCCTGCCCGGTTTTGTCATCGACAGCCTGGGCGCCGTGACGCAGATGGCCGTAGGAGCCCGGCTCGCGCCGCAATCCGCTCTGGCGTGGTTGCGGATCGTGCCCATCGACCTGCACCGCAGCGCCTACAGCGGGCTCTTCGTGTTCGTCATGATTTCACTCGCCGCCGCGACCACCGCCTTCGCGGTGCGTCGCTTTGCCTCGCACGCCGTGCGGCGCTCCCCGCCCTGGGACTGCGGCTTCCCGGATGCGAGCCCGGCCACGCAGTACACCGCGGGAAGCTTCGCGCAGCCGATCCGGCGCGTGTTCGGCAGTGTCGTCTTTCGTGCGCGCGAGCATGTCGCCATGCCGAAGCCCGGTGACACCGCCGTGGCACGGCTGCGCGTCGAGCTTCGTGACACGGTGTGGGATGGCCTCTACGCGCCCATCATCCGGCTCGTCGAGGCCACCGCCGAGCGGCTGAACCGGATGCAGTTCCTGACGATCCGCAACTATCTGACGCTGGTGTTTGCGGCGCTGGTGACGCTCCTGATCATCGTCGGGACCTGGCGATGAGCACCTACGACTGGCTCATCCAGCTCGCGCAAACGGCTCTGGTGCTCGCGCTCGCTCCGCTGCTGTCGGGCGTCACGCGCAAGATCCGCGCCCGGCTGCTGCGCCGCCAGGGTCCCTCGGTCCTGCAGCCGTATCGCGACCTGCTGAAACTGATCCGCAAGGAAGCCGTGGTCGCCGAGAACGCCTCCTGGCTGTTCCGCGCCGCCCCCTACCTGATCCTCGCCACGACCTGGGTGGCCGCCGCACTGGTGCCGACGTTCGCGACCGGTCTCGCGCCGGGCGCCGCCGCCGATATCATCGTCATCGTCGCGCTGCTCGGAACCGCGCGCTTCCTGCTCGCGCTCGCCGCGCTGGATGTCGGCACGAGCTTCGGCGGCATCGGCGCGAGCCGCGAAATGCTGTTCGCATCGCTCGCGGAGCCGGCCATGCTGATGGCGGTGTTCACGCTGTCGCTGTTTGCAGGCTCGACGCAACTCTCATCGATTTCCGCCTACATGCTTGGGCCCGGTGCCGGTGTCAACATCTCGCTCGCGCTCGCGCTGGTGGCGCTGATCATCGTCTCGATCGGGGAAAACGCCCGCATTCCGGTCGACAACCCCGCGACCCACCTCGAGCTGACCATGGTCCACGAGGCCATGATCCTCGAATACTCCGGCCGTCATCTGGCGGTAATCGAAGCGGCCGCGGCAGTGAAGCTGCTGCTGTACCTGTCGCTGATCGCGTGCGTGTTCACGCCGTGGGGTACGGCCGTCGCCGGTGCCGGTGTGCTCGCCTGCGCCGTCGGGGTGATCGCCTGGGCCTTGAAGCTCGCGGCGCTGGCATTCCTGCTGGTGGTGTTCGAGACCGCCATCGCCAAGATGCGGGTGTTTCGCGTGCCGGAGTTTCTCGGCATCGCACTCATGCTGGGGCTGCTCGCAACGATATTGCTGTTCGTCTCCAAGGTCTCGCGATGAGTCCGCTCGACAGCGACATTGCCCACCTGCTCGCGGGCTCCATGGTTCTCTTAAGCTTCCTGCTGCTGTACCAGGACCGGATGTTTGCGCTCCTCAACGTGTTCGCGCTCCATGCCTTTGCGCTCGCGGGCTCGGTCGCCTGGCAGGCCACTCTGCAGCGCGCGCCGCATCTGTTCATCACGGCGCTGATCGCCTTGCTGTTCAAGGGCGTGATCATTCCGGTCGCCCTGCGTCGCATCGTCGTGCGCCTGGGGATTCATCGCAGCATCGATACCGTCGTCAGCATCGGACCGACGATGCTGTTCGGCATTGCACTGGTGGGACTGGCCATCGTCGTCATGCTGCCGGTGACGCAATCCGAGGGCGAGTTCGTGCGGGAAGATCTCGCCTTCGCACTGGCGGTCGTGCTGCTCGGATTCCTGATGATGGTGACGCGCCGCAACGCCGTGAGCCAGGTCATCGGCTTCATGTCGCTCGAAAACGGTCTGGTGCTCGCCGCCAGCGGCGCGCGCGGCATGCCGCTGGTGGTCGAGATCAGCGTCGCGTTCTCGGTCCTGATCGCCTTCATCGTCGTGGGAATTTTCCTGTTCCGCATCCGCGAGCGATTCGACACGGTGGATCTGCGGGCCCTCGACCTGTCGCGTGGCGAAGCGCTGTGAGCGCCTCCATGGGAGCGCTGGCGCTCGCGGGACTCCTGGGCACCCCCGCCCTGGGTGCCCTGCTGCTCGCGGCGATTCCGAGATACCGGGTCGCGGCGGCCCTCAACGTGACGCTGTGCGCGCTCACGCTTAGCTGCGCCGCGGCGCTCTACTGGCACCGGCCGCAGCCATCACTCTATCTGCTGGTCGACGATGTCAATACCGTGTTTCTGCTCGTCGGCGCCCTGGTGGGCTTCAGCACCAGCGTGTTCAGCGCCGGCTACATCGCGCATGAGTTGCAGACGCGTCGCTTGACGGCGCGGGATCTGCGCTTCTATCACGCCATGTACCAGCTGTTGATGTTCGCCATGAATCTCGCGCTGCTGTCGAACAACATCGGACTCATGTGGGTGGCGATCGAGCTGGCGACCCTCACGACCGTGATGATGGTGGGCATCTACCGCACCAGCGCGGCACTCGAGGCCGCCTGGAAATACTTCATCCTGGGCTCGGTCGGTATCGCGCTGGCCCTGTTCGGCACGATCCTCGTGTACCTGGCCGCGCAGGAACACCTGGGCCAGGGAATGGTCGCGATGGCCTGGGACCGCCTCGCGGCGAGCTCGGCAAGCTTCGATCCGTCGCTCCTGAACCTGTCGTTCGTTTTCCTGCTGCTCGGCTACGGCACCAAAGTGGGCCTGGTCCCGGTGCACGCCTGGCTGCCGGACGCGCACGCCGAAGGCCCTACGCCCATCTCAGCGGTGCTGTCCGGGTTGCTGCTCAACGTCGCACTGTTTGCGCTGTTGCGATTCAAACTGATCATCGCGGGAAATCCGCACGTGCTCGCGCCCGGCCCGATGATGGTGACCATGGGCCTCATCTCGGTGCTGTTCGCGGGTTTCATGCTCTACCGGCGCCGCGACATCAAGCGCATGTTTGCATATTCCTCGATCGAGCACATGGGCATCATCACGCTCGCGTTCGGCTTAGGGGGGCCACTCGCCAGCTTCGCAGGTCTCCTGCATATGACCATGCACAGCCTGACAAAGTCCGCCATCTTCTTCGGCGTCGGATACATTTCCCAGCTCGAGGGGACGCAGCGCACCGCGGACATTCGCGGGCTGACCTCCAGTCAACCACTGCTCGGATGGCTGTTGGTGTTGGGTGTCGTCGCGATCGGGGGGCTGCCGCCGTTTGGCGTCTTTACGAGCGAGTTTCTGCTGGTGACGTCGACCTTCGCGCGCGCGCCGTGGCTGGCGATTGCACTGGTCGTGGGTCTGCTGATTGCCTTCAGCGCACTTGCGCTCCGGCTTCACGGCCTCGCCTTCGGCGCTACCGACAAGCAACACTCGCTCCCGGCCTGGCGTCTGGCACCGATGACGCTGCATCTGCTCCTGGTCGCAGCGGCGGGCGTCTACCTGCCCGGACCCGTGGTCGCCTGGTTCCGCCACGTGGCGAGCCAGCTGGGGTAGGAGGCTACCGTGCTCAAGGCTCTGTTCGCAGATTCCTCACCTGACAGCGCGCATCACGGCTGGCCGCGCGTGGCGGTCGACTCCGACTCGTGGCGTGCGATCGGTGAGGCATTGCGCGAAGGCAAGCTCGACCTGCTTGGGCTTTGGGGGGATGTCGGCGCCGTGCAGTGCGTGCTGTACGAGCCCGCCACGCGCCAGATCATGAGTGCTTCGCTGGATGCGCGCGCGGGCAGGGTTCCCTCGCTCGCACTGTTCCACGCACCGGCATCTCGCCTGGAACGGGCAGCCAGCGATCTCTTCGGCATCGAGTTTGTAGGGCTTCCCGATCCACGGCCGTGGCTCGACCATGGGCGCTGGCCCCTGCATCACCCGCTCGCCGAATCCCCGCGCCCGGGCGGAGCGTTGCCGCCCTATCCGTTTCTCGGGGCCGAGGGCCCGAGTCTGCACCAGATCCCGGTGGGTCCGGTGCATGCAGGCATCATCGAGCCCGGTCATTTCCGCTTCACGGCGAGCGGGGAAACGGTGGTACGGCTCGAAGAACGCTTAGGCTACACGCACAAGGGCATCGAGAAGCTGCTGTGCGGCAAGTCGATCGACACCGCGGCACGACTGGCGGCGCGCGTGTCCGGAGACAGCACCGTGGCGTACTCGTGGGTGTTCGCGCGCGCCGTCGAAGCCGCGCTCGAGTGCCACCCGCCGCCGCGCGCGCTGTGGTTGCGGGCGGTGATGGCCGAGCTCGAGCGCATCGCGAATCACTTAGGCGACGTGGGAGCCATCTGCAACGACGCCGCGTTCTCGATGATGCACGCGGAATGCGGCATCCTGCGCGAGCAGACCCTGCGCGCCTGCGCCACCGCCTTCGGTCATCGCCTGATGATGGACTGCGTCGTACCAGGCGGAGTCGCCGCGGATCTCGAGCCGCGCGGGGTGGAAGCGATCCTTTCCCTCACCTCACGCCTGCGACGGCAATTCCCGGAGCTGGTCGAGCTCTACGAGAACACCGCCTCGCTTCAGGATCGCACGGTGGGCACGGGCGTCGTGTCGAGCGCGCTCGCCGCCGAGTTCGCAGCACCCGGCTATGTCGGTCGGGCGTCCGGCCGAGCGTTCGATGCACGGGTCTGCGTGCCCCACCCCCCGTACGATGCGATGCCGGTCGAGATCGCGGTACGGTCCGAAGGGGACGTCGATGCGCGCGTCTGGGTCCGGATCCGGGAGATCCAGCACAGCATCGGCTGGCTCGAGCGCTCGCTCGCTGCGCTCCCGCGTGGCCCGGTGCGCTCAAGTGTCCTGACCGACCCCGTGACCAGCGTCGAAGGCGCGGCGCTCGTCGAGGGGTTTCGGGGCGACCTGCTAGGCTACACGCGCATCGGTGCCGGACAGCGCATCGAGCGCTGCCACCTGCGCGATCCGTCGTGGCTTCTGTGGCCGCTGCTGGAGGCGGCGATCGAGGACAACATCGTCGCGGACTTCCCGCTGTGCAACAAGTCGTTCAATTGCTCCTACTCCGGACATGATCTTTAGCTCCCCTGACGCCTCCTAACCCATCATGCGCAGACGTCTGTTCAAGAACCTGATCACGGCGCCGTGCACCGAGCCGGTGAGCGAACCGACGAACCTGTTCGAAGCCGCCGGTGAAGCGCTTCGAGGCGCCATCGCTCGAAGGCTGGGACGCAGTCTCGCGATCCGCGAAGTCGATGCCGGCTCGTGCAACGGCTGCGAACTCGAAATCCACGCCCTCGGCAACGCTTTCTACGATGTCGAACGCTTCGGTATTCGCTTCGTGGCCTCACCCCGCCACGCCGACGTGCTGCTCGTCACGGGGCCCGTTACGCGCAACATGCGCGAGGCCCTGGAGCGCACCTACGCCGCAACGCCCGCGCCCAAGTGGGTCGTTGCGGCCGGGGACTGCGCGGCCGGCTGCGGAGTGTTCGCGGACAGCTATGCGTGTGTCGGGGCGGTCTCGAAAGTGATTCCGGTCGACCTCGTGATTCGCGGCTGCCCACCGACTCCGACGGACCTGCTGCAGGGATTGCTGTGGCTGCTCGGCGGCGCGCGTACCGCTGCCATCACCCGACCCGCAGGTAGTTGAGTATTCCCCGCGCGGCCTCGCGCCCTTCAAACACCGCGGTCACCACCAGGTCGGAACCGCGCACCATGTCCCCGCCGGCAAACACCCTCGGGTTGGTGGTCTGAAACGGCTGCGCGGGGTGTGCCGACACGCGCACGCGGCCACTGTCGTGGACGCGGATCTCATGCGCGTCGAGCCACTGCGGCGGACTCGGCAGGAACCCGAAGGCGATGATGACCGCGTCCGCCGGCACGACCTGCTCGGAGCCGGCCACGGCCTGTGGCACGCGCCGCCCGCGCGCATCCGGCTCGCCGAGGCGCGTTTGCACCAGCTTCACGCCCTCCACCTGCTCGGCGCCCACGATCTCGATCGGCTGACTGTTGAAGAGAAACTCGACCCCTTCTTCACGACTGTTGCGGTAGTCGCGCCGCGAGCCAGTCATGTTGCCCTCATCGCGCCGGTAGGTGCAGGTCACGGACTGCGCCCCCTGGCGGATGGCGGTGCGGTTGCAGTCCATGGCGGTATCCCCGCCCCCCAGCACCATCACGCGCTTGCCGCGCAGGCTGACGAGCGAGTTGCTGCTGCCGGGGAACCCCAGCTCGTGGCGGATGTTGGAAATGAGGTACGGCAGCGCCTCGTACACTCCGGGCAGTTCCTCACCCGGGAAGCCGCCCCTGACCGAGGTGTAGGTCCCCATGCCGAGGAACACGGCATCGTATTCGTCCAGCAGGCTGTCGAAGGCCACCTCGGCGCCCACCTCGCAACCGAGCCGGAACTCCACGCCCATGTCCCGCATGATCTCGTGGCGCTTCTCCATCACCTCTTTCTCGAGCTTGAAGGGCGGGATGCCAAAGGTGAGGAGTCCCCCGATGCGGGCGTGGCGATCGAACACCACCGGCTGCACACCGCTGCGCACCAGGATGTCGGCGCATCCCAGTCCCGCCGGCCCCGCTCCGACGATCGCGACGCGCTTACCCGTAGGCTGCACGTTCGACATGTCGGGCCTCCAGCCGGCTTTGAGCGCCTCGTCGGTGATGTACTTTTCGATAGCACCGATGCTGACCGCGCCCAGGCCGTCATTCAGCGTGCAGGCGCCCTCGCACAGGCGATCCTGCGGGCAGATGCGGCCGCACACCTCGGGGAGCGAGTTGGTCTTGTGAGACAGCTCCGCCGCCTCGAACAGATTCCCCTCCTCGATCAGCTTCAGCCAGTTGGGGATGTAGTTGTGAACCGGGCATTTCCACTCGCAGAACGGATTCCCGCAGGCGATACAGCGCCCCGCCTGCTGCGCCGCGTTGCTCGCATCGTAGGGCGCGTAGATCTCGCGGAAATTAACCACCCGCGCCTCCACCGCCGTCTTCGGCGGGTCTGAGCGCGGGATGTCGAGGAATTGCAGGTTCTTGTCGGCCATGCGTGGCGTAACCTTCAGGCCGCGCGCCGCAGGCTGTCGATCAGCGAATCGATGGAGGCCGCCTTGGGCTTCACCACCCAGAACTTGGGCAGAAACGTGCGCAGGTCATTCAGGATCTGCTCGGCCCAGACACTCGCGGTCTCGGCGACGTGCCGCTCCAGCAGAGCCTCGAGGTGCTGCACGTGCGATTGCATGGCCTCGGGGTGAATGCGGCTGATGTCGATGAGCTCGTGGTTGTAGCGATCGACGAAGTTGCGCTCCAGGTCCAGCACGTAGGCGAAGCCGCCGGTGAACCCGGCACCGAAGTTGACCCCGGTGCGGCCCAGCACGCACACCGCGCCTCCGGTCATGTACTCACAGCAGTGGTCGCCTGAGCCCTCGATCACCGCGACCGCGCCCGAATTGCGCACCGCGAAGCGCTCACCGGCGAGGCCGGCGGCGTACAGCTCCCCGCCGGTGGCGCCATACAGGCAGGTGTTGCCCATGATGATCGTGTCCTTCGCCAGGAAGCGCGCGCGGCTTGGGTGGCGCAGCACGATCCTGCCGGCCGCCATGCCCTTGCCGACGTAGTCGTTGGCATCGCCTTCCAGGTACAGGTTGAGGCCGCCGGCATTCCATACGCCGAAGCTCTGCCCGGCGTTGCCGCTGCAGCGCACGGTGAGCGGCGCGTCCTCCATGCCGTAGTTGCCCCAGCGCCGCGCAATCTCGCCCGACAGGCGCGCGCCGATGGAGCGGTTGAAGTTGCTGAGCTCATAGTGCCATTCGCCGCCGCTCTTGTTCTCGATAGCGCCCAGCATGTCGCGCACCATGCGCTCGGCGAGCTCGCCCTGATCGAAGGGCGCGTTGGAGGGCGTGACGCAGAACTGCGGCGCATCCTCGGCGAGGCCGCCGGTGGACAGGATGGGGGTGAGGTCGAGCTTGCGCTGCCGCGGGGTGAGGCCGCTTTGCACCTCCAGATACCCGGTGCGGCCGATGAGTTCTGCGAGCGTGCGCACCCCGAGGGAGGCGAGGATCTCGCGCACCTCCTCGGCCACGAAGCGGAAGTAGTTGATCACCATCTCCGGCAGGCCGGTGAAGTACTTCGAGCGCAGCACGTTGTGCTGGGTCGCGATGCCGGTGGTGCAGTTGTTCAGATGGCAGATGCGCAGGTACTTGCACCCCAGCGCCACCATCGGCGCGGTGCCGAAACCGAAGCTCTCCGCGCCGATGATCGCCGCCTTCACCACATCGAGCCCGGTCTTGAGCCCGCCGTCGGTCTGCAGGCGCACGCGGTGGCGCAGATCGTTGCGGCGCAGGGTCTGGTGGGTTTCCGCGAGTCCGAGTTCCCACGGTGTGCCGGCGTACTTGATGGACGACAGCGGGCTCGCGCCGGTGCCGCCGTCGTATCCGGAGATGGTGATCAGGTCGGCATACGCCTTGGTCACTCCGGCGGCGACCGTCCCCACCCCGGGCTCGGCCACCAGCTTTACCGACACCAGCGCCTGGGGGTTGACCTGCTTCAGATCGAAAATCAACTGCGCCAGATCCTCGATCGAGTAGATGTCGTGATGCGGGGGCGGGGAGATGAGCCCCACGCCCGGGCGCGCGAAGCGGAGCGAGGCGATCATGTCGTTGACTTTGTGGCCGGGGAGCTGACCGCCTTCGCCGGGCTTGGCTCCCTGGGCGATCTTGATCTGCAGCACCTCGGCGTTGATCAGGTACTCGGGGGTCACGCCGAAGCGCCCGGAAGCCACCTGCTTGATCTTGGAGTTGCGCTCGGTGCGATAACGCGCCGGATCCTCGCCCCCCTCGCCGGAGTTGGAGCGCGCGCCGAGACGGTTCATGGCGATGGCGAGCGCCTCGTGCGCTTCGGGTGAGAGCGCTCCGAGGGACATGCCGGCGCTGTCGAAGCGCGCCAGGATGGCCTCCGCCGGCTCGACTTGCGCGAGCGGGATCGGGCGCGCGGCGCTCTTGAGCGCCAGCAGGTCGCGGAACGTGGAGGCCGGCCGCCCGTTCACCAGGCGCGCGAACAGCTTGTAATGCTCGTAGTCCCCGGAGATCACCGCGGCCTGCAGCGCAGCGATCACGTCCGGGTTGTACATGTGGTACTCGCCGCCGTGCATGTACTTGAGGAGCCCTCCCTGGGCGATCACCTCGCGCGGATTCCACGCGCGCGCGGCGAGCTCCTGCTGGTCGGCCTCCAGATCGTCGAAGTCCGCGCCCCGCACGCGGCTCTCGGTGCCCGTGAAGCACACCTCGACCACGTCGTCCGCCAGTCCCACGATCTCGAACAGCTGCGAGCTGCGATAGCTCGCGATGGTGGAGATGCCCATCTTCGACATGATCTTGAACAGGCCTTTTCTCAGGCCCGCACGGTAGCTGCGCCCGAGTTCCAGGCGCGCCGCGAAGTCGAGCTTCACGCGTCCGCGGCGCATCATCTCGAACAACACCTGGTACGCCATGTACGGATACACGGCGGTCGCTCCATAGCCGATCAGGCAGGCGAAGTGATGCGGCTCGCGCGCGGTGCCGGTCTCGACCAGCAGGTTGCACTTGCAGCGCAGGCCGGTCTTCAGCAGGTGCTGATGCACGGCTCCGGTCACCAGCAGCGCGTGCGCGGGAATGCGCCCCTTGACCAGGTAACGATCCGACAGCAACAGCACCAGCTTCCCCTCGCGCACCGCGCTCTCCGCCTGCGCGCACAGGCGCACGATCGCCTGGCGCAGGCCCTCCGCGGGCTCGTACTGCAGGTCGAGAAATTCGTGCGTGACCTCCTCGATCGCCAGGATCTGGCGCAGCTTCCTCTGTGAGAGGATCGGCGAGCCGAGCACGATCTGGCGCGCGTGTTCGGGCGCGGGCACGAAGATGTTGCACTCCGGTCCGATCTGCGTCTGCAGCGACATCACGATCGATTCGCGCAAGCTGTCGATGGGCGGATTGGTGACCTGGGCGAACTGCTGGCGGAAGTAGTCGTACAGCGAGCGCACCGTGTGCGACAGCACCGGCATGGGCGTATCGTCGCCCATCGAGCCCACCGCTTCGTTCTCGTCCTGCGCCAGCACGCGGATGATGTCGTCGCGCTCCTCCTGCGTGACGTTGAACATCTTCTGATACAGCGACAGCGTGTCGCGATCCATGGGCTCGGCCGCGAGCCGCGCATCCACCAGATCGCTCTCGAGATACCGCACGCCCTGGCGGAGCCAGCCCTTGTAGGGATGGCGGGTCTTGAGGATCTGATCGATGTCCGCCGAGGCGAGCAGCGTGCCGGTCTTGAGGTCGAGCGCGATCATGTCGCCGGGACCGAGCTTGCCCTTGCGCACCACGTCCTCGGGCCGGTAGTCCCACACGCCGGTCTCGGAGGCGATGGTGAGAACACGGTTGCTGGTGATGCAGAAGCGCGCGGGGCGCAGGCCATTGCGATCCAGCGTGCACAGCGCATAGCGGCCGTCGGTCAGCACCACCCCCGCCGGGCCGTCCCACGGCTCCATGTGCACCGAGTAGTACTCGTAGAAGGCGCGCAGATCCGGGTCGAGCGCATCGAGACCGTGCCAGGCCGGCGGCACCAGCAGGCGCATGGCATGCAACGGATCGAGCCCGCCCATCAGCAGCACCTCGAGCATGTTGTCGAGGCTCTGCGAGTCGGAGCCGCTCATGGACACCAGCGGCAGCGCCTCCTGCAGGGCGGGCAGGAGCGGGGAGCGCAGCAGCGGTCCGCGCGCCGTGGCCCAGTTGCGGTTGCCCTGGATGGTGTTGATCTCGCCGTTGTGGGCGAGGTAGCGATAGGGGTGTGCGAGGCGCCACTGCGGCAGCGTGTTGGTGGAGAAGCGCTGATGGAACACGGCCACCGAGCTCTCCAGGCGTGGATCGGCCAGATCCGGATAGAACTGCGCCAGGTACTGCGGCATCACCATGCCCTTGAAGACGATGGTGCTGGCCGAGAGACTCGGCACGTAGAACACCGGATCCGAGTGCAGGGCTTTCTCGGTGAGGCGGCGCGCCATGAACAGGCGCCGGTTGAACGCCGCCTCATCGCTATCCGCGCTCCGGCAGTTCACGAACAGCTGCTCGATGAGCGGGCGCGTCTTCAGGGCTTCCGCGCCGCAGGCGGATGGATCAACCGGCACCGCTCGCCAGCCGGCGACCTCCAGTCCCTGCCGCGTCAGCTCGGTGGCGAGCGCCACGCGGGCGGCTCCAGCCCGCTGCGCATCGCGCGACAGAAAGACCAGCCCCGAAGCGAAGCGGGCGCCGAGCTCGATGCCGGCCTCCGCGGCCACCGCGCGCAGGAAGGCTTCCGGTTTCTTCAGCAGCAGGCCGCAACCGTCGCCGGTCTTGCCGTCGGCGGCGATCGCACCGCGATGCGTGAGGCGATTCAGGGAAGTCATGGCGGTGTGCACCAGCCAGTGACTCGGCGCATCGTCGAGGCTCGCGATCAGGCCAAATCCGCAGCTGTCGCGTTCGTACGCGTCTTGATGGAGCCCTGAGGGCGGAGCGTGCATGAAGCGGCCTCGTCTTGACTGCAGCGGCAGGTACGCCTGCCCTGCGGACAAGCGGCCGCTGGGCGAGACTTCCGGCAATTCATGCGCTCAGGAGATCCGCAGGACCCTTGGGTCCGCGAATGTCAGTCGAGGCCGGACGGGGATGAGGCGTGCCCTCCCGTCGATCGACTGTCTTACACCATCACTATGCGTTCGATAATACCGGCCCGCGAGGGGCTTGCAAGAGTGTTCTGCTAGGGACGCCTGCGGATGAACTGCGGAATCAGCTGCTTCTTGGCCGACAGCTCCACGAGCGTGTGCGCACGCTTGGGGCGCGTCGCCTCGGCGCGGGCGCTGAGCACCCACCAGGTCGCCGCCCGACGGTACGAGGGTATCTGGGCGAGGAAGAACTTCCGTGCCGCTGCATTGCGCGCCAGCATCCCGGCATACGGTGCGGTCAGCTCCTGCGGCCGTTGCTCGTAGGAATAGCGGCCCGAACGGTTCGGCCTGTGCGCCGCGAGCGCCTGCAAACCGGCCGGGGTCATGCGCTGTTGCGCGGCCAGGGTGCGCGCCCGGCGGGTGTTGACCGCGCTCCAGATGCTGCCCGTCCGGCGCGGGGTGAAGCGGATCGTGTAGCTCGTCTCATCCACGCGTCTGCGGAGGCCGTCGATCCAGCCGTAGCACAGGGCCTCATCCACCGACTCGGGCCAGGTGATGCTCGGCTTGCCGGAGGAGCGCTTGTAGAAGCCCACCAGCAGCTCCGCGGCCGTGGCGTGATGCCGCTGCAGCCAGGTGCGAAAGTCGGCGGCGGTGCGAAAGAATCTCGGCTTCATGCGCGCGTGAATCCTACCGCGTTGTGTGAAACGCCTCTTGCACGGGGACGCGGGCTGCTCCAAGATCCGCGCCGCCGTATCTTCAGCTGGCAGCGACCCTGGGCCCCGCCTTCAACCTCTGAACGAGTACCTGGAGAGAAATTTCCCCGATTTCTTCGCCGAGGCCCGCTTCCAGGTCGGGGACGACGATTACTTCCTCTACGCCCGCTTCGGGCAGTACCTGGCCGCACCATCGAGCAGAACCGCGCCTCCGGACGGCTCATCGACCGCGGCTTCACTGTGCTGAATCGCATGGCGCGCGCTGCGGCGCGCAACCCCCGTATCCGGCAGATGCTGGTCTCGGGACCGCTCGAGCACATCCTCGATGCGCCCCGGGCGCGGGCACTCGCGCGCACGCGCCTGTGCGCTGCCGCGCAGGGTTATCTCGAGGGCCTGTGCGAGTGAGGGACCATCCGGATTTTCGGCGCCAGTTAACGGAGGGGTAATGCGCGCCCGAAATAAAAGGCCGCGACTAGCGCGGCCCAAATCACTTCGCTCTTATTCTCACAGCCATCCATGCCTCAATGGCATCGAATTCCATCTCATGACAAGCTACTGAGAGAATCATCGCCTCTACGGCTTCATTGGTTTCTGGAGTGCCATCTCTAAGCAGTCTATACCCGCTTCGATCAAGCATCAGAAGCAGAAGCAGTAGGCAAGTCCGTTTATTGCCATCTACAAAACCGTGATTGCGTGCGCCCGAGTGAACAAGAGCCGCCGCCTTTTTCTTAATCGACCGGTAATAACCCGAAAATGGCCTTTGGATAGCCGATTCGATCAAGTGGAGACTTACTATTCCCGGTGCGCCCCCATACTGATGGAGGGCGAATTCGTGTGCGGCGAGAGCATCCGCGAGCTCTAGGCGATAATGTCGCCTACCGCTTGGCAAGACTCCTCAGCGCAGCGCTATACCTCGCCCCAAATCTCTCCAGGGACGCCAACGATTTGGGACTGACGGTCACAGTGCCGCGGTTCTTTACTGTGTAAGAACCGACCAAATGCCCGCGCTTCGTAGCCGTGGACTTCTTGATTGCCGTGACCTTGCGCATAAGTGGCTCGATATTATGGGGTTTCAACTAGTTTACAAGGCCGCAAATCACGGTAGACAAAACGCATTTCACATCAATTGCTTAGCGCGTAAGCACTCGAAGTATGATGACAATAGGTCAAAAAGAAGCGTTCGAAAACCGTCAATCCCTCAGGGCGGCTCGCGCACCGTGAGCGCGATGTTCACCCGCTGCGTACGGCGCACGACCTGCAACGTGAGCGCGCTCCCGGGCGGCACGCGGCTCAGGCGCCGGTGCAGCGCATCGACCCCGTCCACCGGCTGATCGTCCACG
>JBGPKC010000013.1:0-50533 GCA_041485725.1 Steroidobacteraceae bacterium | reverse complement strand
GACGCGGTCAAGGTAAACGAGGGCGCCTTTCTTCAGCACCGCGAGGTTGCAGGTTTCGGTGATCTCACTGACCACGCGCCGCAATATCGTGCGGCGCTCGGCTGCAGCGCCATCACTGCGCAGAACATCGAGGGCAAAGCGAGACAGGCGTTCACCGATGATATAGGCGCGACCGCCGGGCTCGCGGGCGAGAAACCCCGCTTCCTCGAACAACGCCAGGGCCCGGTGCAGCGTTGGCTTCGGCAACTCCGTTGCCTGCATGAGTTCCGAGAGGGTGACGGCGCGACCCGCGCGCACCAGGACCTCGAGCACGCCGAATGCCTTGAGCGTGGAGGAGGTTTCGCTCGCGATTTCTGCGGACTCGGCCGAGAGCGACAGCACGCGGCTACTCATGTTCATGTCTTCATGTCTTTGAGTGATCCATTCCGGTAAACGGGACGCAACGGACGTTACAAAGAAATGTATCTTGCCCGGTTTGCCCGGTATTGTAATATGCTGCGCCTCAAAGAGACAAACCATCTCGTTTGAAGAAATCTCTGCAACAGGAGCAAGCCGGTGACCCAGCCGCAGAAGATGGGGCCCTCTGAGGCGCTCGTTGAAACGCTCGCCGCGAATGGTGTCACGCACGTATTCGGGATCGTCGGTTCGGCGTTCATGGACGCGCTCGATATCTTCCCGGCCGCGGGCATCGAGTTTGTGCCGGTAGCTCACGAGCAGGGCGCGATTCATATGGCCGACGGGTACGCGCGCGCGTCGGGCCGCCACGGTGTGTGCATTGCGCAAAACGGACCGGGAGTCACGAATTTCGTGACCGGAGTCGCGGCCGCTTACTGGGCTCATTCGCCCGTCGTGTTCATCACACCGGAAACCGGCTCCCTGACGATGGGGCTGGGCGGCTTCCAGGAAACCGAGCAGCTGCCGATTTTTTCGAAGATCACCAAGTACCAAGGACACGTCAACCATCCGCGCCGCATGGCCGAGATCGCCGCGCGCTGCTTTGACCGCGCCATGCTCGAGATGGGACCCACCCAGCTCAATATTCCGCGCGACTTCTTCTACGGCGAGATCGAGGCGAGCATCGCCAAGCCGATGCGCGTTAACCACGGGCCGGGTGACTCGGTGGCACTCGATGCCGCAGCCGAGTTGCTGGCAGTTGCGAGCTTCCCGTTGATCGTCGCCGGCGGCGGAGTCATCACGGCGGGCGCCACGGCCGAGGCGATCGCCCTCGCGGACCTGCTCGGCGCGGCCGTGTGCAACAGCTACCTGCACAACGATTCGTTTCCGGCCTCCCACGCCCTGGCGGTCGGCCCGCTCGGTTATCAGGGCTCGAAGGCCGCCATGAAGCTCATTTCGCAGGCGGACGTGGTGCTCGCCCTTGGCACGCGCCTCGGGCCCTTCGGCACCCTGCCGCAACACGGGCTCGACTATTGGCCGAAGCAGGCGAAGATCATCCAGATTGACAGCGACCCGCGGATGCTGGGGCTCGTCAAGCCGATCTCGGTGGGGATTCATGGCGATGCACGTGCCGCCGCCGCTGCCCTGATTGAACGGCTCAAAGCTCGGCGGCTGGCAGGCGCGGGGAGTCGCGCCGAGCGGCTGTCCCGCATTGCTGCCGAAAAGAGCGCCTGGGAAGCGGAGCTCACCGGATGGACGCACGAGCGCGATCCGTACTCGCTCGAGGTAGCGGCCAACACGAAGCGCATGCACCCGCGCCAGATGCTGCGGGCACTCGAGCAAGCCCTGCCCCCCGAGGCCATGGTGTCGACGGACATCGGCAATATCTGCTCGGTCGCCAACTCCTATCTGCGTTTCGACCGGCCGCGGTCGATGTTCGCCGCCATGAGCTTTGGCAACTGCGGATATGCATTTCCGGTCATCTGTGGCGCGAAGCTCGCCTCACCCGAGCGTCCGGCGTTCGCCTACGTTGGCGACGGCGCGTGGGGGATCAGCTTCAACGAACTGCTCACCTGCGCCCGCGAGAAGATCGGCGTGACGGTGATCGTCTTCAACAATGAACAGTGGGGCGCGGAAAAGAAGAACCACGTCGACTTCTATTCGAGGCGCTACCAGGGGGTCAATCTCGAAAACCCCAGCTGGGCCGCGGTGGCGCGCGCTTTTGGCTGCGATGGCGTGAGCGTCGAGCGACTGACCGACGTCGCCCCTGCCCTGCGCGCGGCCGCCGCGGCGCAGAGTGCCGGCAAGACGACGGTGCTGGAGATGATGCTGACGCAGGAGCTCGGCGATCCATTCCGCCGTGACGCCCTGTCCAAACCGGTCCGGCACCTCGAGAAATACCAGAAATTCATGTGACGCGGCCGGCGTGCAATCCCCGCGCGAGCCCCCGCCGATGACCATGCCAAGCCCGGCGTCCAGCGGGCTGCGGCGCTCGCTGCGGCGGCGGCACATGCAGATGATCGCGCTCGGCGGAGTGATCGGCGCGGGCCTGTTCGTCGGCAGCGGGGTGGTCATCGGCGCGGCGGGACCGGCCGCCGTAATCTCCTTCGCCCTGACCGGTACGCTGGTCGTGCTGGTGATGCGCATGCTCGGCGAAATGGCGATCGCCTACCCCGCGGTCGGCGGATTCTACGAGTACAACCGCCTGGCGCTCGGGGAACTAGCGGGTTTTCTGACCGGCTGGATGTACTGGTACTTCTGGGTGATCGTCGTTGCCCTCGAAGCGGTCGCGGGGGCAAAGATCCTTGGCACCTGGTGGCCGACGATCGCGCCCTGGCAGTTCACACTCGCACTCATGACCGTGTTCACCATCGTGAATCTGCTGTCGGTGCGCTCCTACGGCGAAGCGGAGTTCTGGTTCGCCTCCATCAAGGTCGCTGCGATCGTTGCATTTCTTTGCGCCGGCGCACTGTTCGCGCTCGGTGCCTGGCCGGGAGCGCTGGGAGGTGTGTCGCACCTTACGGCTCACGGCGGTTTCATGCCCAACGGCATCGTACCGGTACTCACGGGGGCGGTCGCGGCGACCGGATTCTATTTCGGTGCTGAGATCGTCACCATCGCGGCTGCCGAGTCCGCGGAACCGGAGAAGGCCGTCGCGGAGACGACGCAGTCGGTGATCTGGCGCGTGCTGGTGTTTTATATCGGTTCAATCTTTCTGGTGGTCGCCATCGTGCCCTGGAACGATCCGACACGTATGGCGCGACCATACGTCAGCGTCATGGAGGTGCTGCAGATTCCGGCGGCGGCCACCGTGATGAGTATCGTCATTCTGACCGCCGTGCTGTCGGCGTTGAACTCCGGCCTGTTCGCTTCTTCGCGCATGCTGATGGCGCTCGCGCGACGTGGCGACGCACCCGCGATAGTCTCCAGGCTCGATGCACGCGGCGTGCCGGTTGCCGCCATCCTCGCCAGTACGGCATTCGGTTATGTGACCGTCGCGATGAGTTACCTGTCGCCCGACAGGATCTTTGCGTTTCTCGTCAATTCCTACGGCACCGTCGCGATCTTCGTCTACGTGCTGATCGCCGTGGCCGAGCTCAGATTACGCCGGCGTCTTGAGAACGAGATGCCCGAACGGCTGCGGATGCGCATGTGGGGATACCCGTGGCTCACACGTCTCGCGATCGTCGCGATGCTCGCGATTGTGGCGGCGATGTCCGTCATCCCCGAGCAGCGTGCTTCCCTGGCATTCGGCCTCGTTAGCGTGGTCGTGCTGCTCAGCGCCTACGCGCTGCGCCGCGTCGTGCGCATACAGGCGCAAGTCGCGCGATGAGCGGGACCGGGCCACGCTGATGCAACTGCTCGTTTTCAACGCCGGCAGTTCGTCGCTCAAGTTCGATCTGATGGAGGTGCAGGGCGAAGGACCCGCACGCCGTCTCAAGGCCGGCGCTTTCGTGGACAGGGCCGACGGATCGGGCCAGCTCGCGCTGCAGACAGACGGGCCGGCGCCACCCGTATCGACGCCGATTCGCACACTCGCCGAGGCCGCTGACTTCGTGCTCGCGTGGCTGTCGACGGTATCCGTGCACGGTCGCGACCTGCTCGCGGGCGTCGACGCGACCGTGCACCGCATTGTGCATGGCGGTGAGACCTTTCGAACGACAGCGCGGCTCGGCGACTCGCAGCTCGCGGCACTTGCCGAACTGGGCGCGCTGGCGCCACTGCACAATCCGCCCGCCTTGTCGGTGGTGGCGGCCGTACGAGCGCGGCTCGGCACCGGCCTCCCCGTGATCGGCGTGTTCGACACCGCGTACTACGCCCAGCTTCCGGAAGCCGCCTATCGGTATGCGGTACCGAAGCACTGGCATGAGGCTCTTGGCGTACGGCGCTACGGGTTTCACGGCACTGCGCACCGTTATCTGTGCCGCACGGGGCGTGCGCGGGTGCCGGCCGGCCGGCCCGCCAGCCGGGTCATCAGCCTGCAGCTCGGGCGCGGCTGTTCAGTGACGGCGACGCGCGATGAGCGCGCGATCGCGACCAGCATGGGCTTCACGCCACTCGAAGGTCTCGTCATGGGCACGCGCTCGGGGGACCTCGATCCGGGCGCGCTTCTCTACGTCATGGAACGCAGCGGCATGTCCGCGGCGCAGATGCGCCGCGAGCTCAATGCCGACAGTGGCCTTCTCGGTCTCTCCGGACGCAGCGCCGACATGCGCGAGCTGCTGGCGCTCGCGCAAGGTGGCGACGCGAGCGCCGCGCTGGCGATCGAGATATTCTGCCGACGTGCCCGGCACTATGTGGCGGCGTATATGAGCGAACTCGATGGGGTCGATCTGATCGTTTTCGGCGGCGGTATTGGCGAGCACTCCCCGGAGATTCGTGGCCGGATTCTGCGCGGGTTCGAATGGGCCGGCATCGGCATGGACCCGGAAGCGAACCTCGCGTGTGTTGGCATCGAGGCGAGCATTGCCGTGCCGACCAGCCGGGCCGCGGTCGAAGTGATTCGCGTAGACGAGGCCAGCATCCTCGCAGGCGAGGCAGCGTGGCTCCTGGGGCGCACCACTTGAGGGCACTGCTCGGCGCCACCCCACAGCCATGTGTTGCTCGTTAGCCACAGCCGGGGAGCCGCGCGGATCCATCCCGTGCGAATGGACAAGAGTAAGTTGTCAGGAGGTTGTCAAGAGTGAGTAATATTAGAACCTGACACTAGCCGCTTGAGCGCAAGCGCGTGGGGAAATTACAACGAATTCTCGGGGGGCAGCGCGATGAAGCCTAATGCGAAGATCTCGGCGGCGGTGGCGGCGATACTGAGTGCGCCGGGCACAGCGATTGTCTTTGCCGCACCAGCCGATACGGCCACCGCCACGGCCGCGGGGAGTGAGCTGCAGGAGGTGATCGTCACCGCCCAGCACCGCTCCGAGTCCATTCAGGACGTGCCGATCACAATCCAGGCGATCACGGGCGACCAGCTCGGGAAGCTGGCGGTGACGACGTTCGACGACGTCGTCAAGTTACTGCCGAACGTGACCTTCAGCGCCAACGGCCCGGGTCAAGGCAACATCTACATGCGCGGCCTCTCGGTCGGCTTCGCTGGCAGTCAATCCTCGGCTTCGATCAACCCGTTCCCGAACGTCGCGACCTACCTCGACGAGCAGTCTCTGACCTTCCCGGGCCGCAACCTCGACGTCTACATGATCGATATGGAGCGCATCGAGGTGCTCGAAGGCCCGCAGGGCACGCTGTTCGGCGGCGGCGCCGAAGCGGGCGCGCTTCGCTACATCACGAACAAGCCGAAACTCGACGTCACCGAGGGCCGCGCCGAAGGCGGCTACAGCACGACGGCGCACGGCGATCCGAACTCGAGCGCGAATGCCGTGCTGAATCTGCCGCTGATCAAGGGGACGCTCGCGGTCCGGGGCGTCTTCTACAGCGAACGTCGGGGCGGCTACATCGACAACGTTCCGACGGCGTTCACCCGCAATCCGAACGTCGATCGCGGCCCGAATGCCTACAGCTCGTCGTACCCCGCCCAGCTCGCCACCTACTACAACTACAATCTCGTCGAGCGCGCGCAGAACCCGACTACCTACCAGGGACTGCGCCTGGCGGGGCTTTACCAGATCAACGACGACTGGAACGTCCTGGTCCAGGAGAGCTACCAGTACCTGGATGCGGAAGGCATGCCGGTGCAGCTCCCGCTGAGCCTCGGTCTCACGCCGCTGCAGCCGCTCCAGGAAAGCTCGTTCATGCCGGCATGGAACCGGGACAAGTTCACGAGCACCGCCTGGACCGTGAACGGCAGGATCGGCGACCTCAAGGCCATCTACGCCGGCGCGTACCTGACCCGCCACGTCGATGCGAACATGGATTACTCGAACTACACCCGCACCGCGGGTGGGTTTTACTACTCGTGCACCGGCGGCGGCGGGTCGGGCCACGGCCCCAACGGCCCGCCGATCTGCTACTCGCCGGTCATGGGCTGGAATGACTACTTCGAGAACACGCACGTGAGCCACGAGTTACGGCTCTCGACGCCGGACGAGTGGCGGATCCGCGGCCTGGTCGGGGCGTACTGGGAGAAGTTCGAGATCAAGGACAACATGAACTTCCTGCAGAAGACGATCCCGTCCTGCACGCCCGCGAATCTCGCGGCCGCGCTGGCCGGCGGTCCGCCCTGCCTCGGGAACGTGACCCCGGTCCAGGCGGCACTTGACCCGAGCACCCGCAACGACAACACAAACTTCGGCGAGGATCTGCGGCGCGGCTACAAGCAGACCGCGGGGTTCGCATCGGTCGACTTCGATCTGATTCCGAAAGTGCTGACGCTGACCGGCGGCACGCGCTGGTACCGGTACACCGAAGACGAGGTCGGCTCGCAGTACACCTCCCCTGTAGGCTGCACGAACATACCGAACGGCCAATGCATCGCGACGCCGATCAACTTATCCGATCACCACACGACCTACACGGGATTCAAGAGCCGCGGCAACCTGACCTGGCACATCACGCCGGATGCGATGCTCTATTACACGTACTCGCAGGGCTATCGTCCCGGCGCGTTCAACCGTGTGACGGGCGGTCGGACGCAGATCTGGGTCGCACCGAATGGTCAAGCGCTGGCTAACGGCGTCGCGGCGAATCCCGCTCCCTCTGGCTGCGCCCTCCCCACCTGCAACCCGGCTCTCTTCGACTACAGGGCGAGGCAGTTCAACAAGCCCATCAGCTACGCTCCCGACTCGCTGCTGAACAACGAGATCGGCTTCAAGTCGGAGTTCCTGCAGCACCGCCTGCTGGTCAACGCCTCGATTTACCAGATGGACTGGAAGGACGTGCAGACGCTGATCTACAACCCGCCGGTGTACGGCAACACGACCTTCGGACTCACGGGCCCGACCTACCGGATCAAGGGCGGCGAGCTGCAGCTCGCATTCAGGGCGACCGAGGCCCTGACGCTGGCGGGAAATATGTCGTATAACGATTCCAAGCAGTCGACCTCGCCGTGCATTCGCTCATCGGGCGTGACTCCGACGACGCCGACCAATCCGACGCCGCTGGGTGTGTGCATCACGCAGGTGCGCGCGGGCGACCATAACGTCGTGGTCCAAAACGCGCTGGGTGCGATCGGTTCGACCCCGGCGTTCGCGCCGAAGCTGCAGTACAACCTGCGCGCTCGCTACGACTGGAGCGTGTCCGACTACAATGCGTTCCTGCAGGTCGGCATGAGCCACGTCGACGACATGGCTAATGAGCCGAGCAGCTTTGACTCGGGCGAAGGCGTCGTCGTCCCGACCACGACGTGGTTGCGCTACAAGATGCCGGGCTACAACACCTATGATGCGTCGTTGGGCCTGGCGAAGGGGGCATGGGACGTGCTGATCTTTGGCCAGAACCTCTCGAACGTGAACGCAAGCACGTACACGACTTCGGGCCAGGACATCAGGGCCGAAGTGCCGCTGCGTCCGCGGGTCCTCGGCGTGAAAGTCGGCATGAAGTTCTGATCGCTGACATGCACCGCGAACCGTGACGGTTGCGGTACTATAGAAGGGCGGACAGCAATGTCCGCCCTTTGTTTTTCGGGTGCTGCCATGACCGTGATGTCGCAGCCGGTGGCGGCGCCAGCCAGCGTGGAACTCGAGGTTGAGAGGATCCGCGGCCTCCTGAAGGAGCGCCGCTTCCAGCAGGCCGTCAGCGCCGCCGCCGCGTTACGCACGCCGTATCCCGAGAACCGGGACGTCCTGTACCTGCTCGCCCTCGGACAGCGGCAGTCGCGTCAGATCAAGGATGCCCTCGACACGCTCACCGACATGGAGCGCCATCACCCCGGTGCGAGCCAGCTCTATCAGGAGCGCGGTCACTGCTACGTCGCGGTCAAGGACGCGCCGCGCGCGATTGAGGCGTACGAGCGGGCGGTTCAGATCAACCCCGCTCTGCCCGCCGCCTGGAGCATGCTCGAGGGGCTCTACAAGATGCTCGGTGACGAACAACACCGCCGGGTGGCCGCCGCGCACGCGAACAAGCTGAAATCGATGCCGCCAGAGGTCATCACCGCCACGGGACTGTTCTGCGAAGGCGAGCTGGCGGCCTCCGAAAGGCTCATCCGCGCGTTCCTGCTGCGCCACGGCGATCATGTCGAGGCGATGCGCCTGCTCGCCCGTATCGGCGTGGCGCGCGACATACTCGACGATGCCGAGGTGCTGCTGGCCGCGGCGCTCGACATGGCCCCGGACTACATCGAATTGCGGCGCGACTACGCCTGCGTCTTGCTCGACCGCCACAAGCAGGCCGAGGCCATCGCCCAGCTCGATGGGCTGCTGAAGCTCGACCCGAAGAACATCGACTACCGGACGCTGCGTGCGACGGCGACCGTCGGGCTCGGCGACCACGAAGGTGGCGTCCGCGGCTTCAGCGACGTGCTCGCGGATACGAGCCCGGAGTCGCGCCTCGCGGCCGACCTGCACTTGTCGATCGCGCACTCGCTGAAGACGCTCGGCCGGCGCGCCGAGTCGATCGACGAGTACAAGAAAGCGATCGAAGTTCGGCCGAACTTCGGCGACGCGTACTGGAGCCTCGCGAACCTCAAGACCTACGAGTTCTCCGCCGAGGAGATCGCGCGGCTCGAGGCGGCCGAGGCGGACCCGTCGACCGCGCTCATCGACCGCTACCACCTGTGCTTCGCGCTCGGCAAGGCGTACGAGGACCGCCAGGCCTACGAGGTGTCCTTCCGCTACTACGAGCGCGGCAACGCGCTGAAGCGCACCGAGAGCCGCTATCGCCCGGAGCTCTTGGAGCAGAACACCGCGAACCAAAAGCGGATCTGTACGCGCGAGTTTTTCCGCGAGCGCGACGGCTACGGCGCGCCCAGCCGCGAACCGATCTTTATTTTAGGGCTGCCACGCGCGGGCTCGACGCTCCTGGAGCAGATCCTCGCCTCGCATTCACAGGTCGAGGGCACGCAGGAACTCGCGAACGTGCCGCGCGCGGTGCTCGACCTGCAGGGCTACAACCCGGACCTGAACAACCCGCGCTATCCGGGGTGCCTGCTGACGATGTCAGCGGACGACTTCCGTGCCCTCGGCGACAAGTATCTGGCGGACACGCGGATCTACCGCGCCGGCCAGCCCCACTTCATCGACAAGATGCCGAACAACTTCCGCCACATCGGGCTGATCCACCTGATGCTGCCGAATGCGAAAATCATCGACGCACGCCGCGAGCCGATGGCCTGCTGCTTCGGCAACCTCAAGCAGCTCTTTGCCCGTGGCCAGGAGTTTTGCTACAGCGTCGACGACATCGCCAGATACTACCGGACCTACCTCGAGATCATGGCGCACTGGGAGGAAGTCCTGCCCGGGCGGATCCTGCGCGTGCACTACGAGGACGTGGTCGAGGATCTGGAGGGCAGCGTCCGCCGGATCCTCGACTACTGCGAACTGCCGTTCGAGCCGGCCTGCGTTGAGTTCCACAAGACCGAGCGCAGCGTCCGAACCGCGAGTTCCGAGCAGGTGCGCCAGCCGATCTATCGCGAGGGACTCGACCTGTGGCGACACTACGAGCCGTGGCTGGGTCCGCTCAAAGACGCGCTGGGCGACGCACTGGTCAGTTACCGTCGCTAGGGCAGGTGCAGCGCCGCCGTTGGAACGCGCGCCGGCTCGAAGGCAAATGCCACCTGGCTTTGAGGACTCTGAGCGCGGCGTGGTACCGTCACGTTAACTCTGAGTGGGCAATCCGATGACTACCGAACCGTATCTGCTGACCCCCGGACCGTTGACGACCTCGCTGCGCACCAAGCAGAGTATGCTGCGCGACTGGGGCTCCTGGGATGTCGACTTCAACAAAATCACCGGGCGTGTCTGCGAACGTCTGTTGCAGATCGTGCACGGCACTGGCACGCACGAGTGCGTACCCATGCAGGGCAGTGGCACGTTCTCGGTCGAGGCCGCGATCGGCACGCTGGTACCCCGTGCGGGACACGTGCTGGTCCCGCAAAACGGCGCGTACTGCCAGCGCATCGCCAGAATATGCCGGGTGCTCGGCCGCAAGCTGACGACCATCGATTACCCGGAGGACACGCAGGTCGCCGCCGGTGACGTCGAGCGCGCGCTCGCCTCCGATCCGTCGATCACGCACGTGGCACTGGTGCACTGTGAAACCAGCACCGGCATCCTCAACCCGCTGCGCGAGATTGCGCAGGTCGTCGCCCGTCATGGCAAGGGCCTGATCGTGGATGCGATGAGTTCGTTCGGCGCGCTCGAGATTGACGCGCGCACCACGCCGTTCGACGCGGTCGTGGCGGCCTCGGGGAAATGCCTCGAGGGACCACCCGGGATGGGCTTTTGCATTCTGCGCCGTGGCGCGCTCGAACGCAGCGAGGGCAACTGCCACTCGCTGGCGATGGACCTGTATGACCAGTGGGTCTACATGCAGAAAACCACGCAATGGCGCTTCACGCCGCCGACACATGTGGTGGCGGCGTTCGATTCGGCGATCGCGCAGTATCTCGAAGAAGGCGGGCTCGCCGCGCGCGGCGCGCGCTACGCGCATAACTGCCGCACGCTCATCGACGGCATGGCAAGACTCGGACTCAAGAGTTTCCTGCCCGCGGCGATTCAGGCGCCGATCATCGTAACCTTCTACGCGCCGGACAGTGCGCACTACACGTTCAAGACCTTCTACGACGCCGTCAAGGCGCACGGCTACGTCCTGTATCCCGGCAAGCTCACGACGCTGGAAACATTCCGTGTCGGCTGCATGGGCCAGCTTGGCGAGCGCGGCATGGCCGGCGCAGTCGAAGCAGTCGGCAAAGTGCTGGCGGAGATACGCGCCGCGGCCTGAAGCGGCTTCCGAGATGGTGATTGACATGCGTCGCATCGAAGTAAATGGACGGACCTATCGGTTGCCCGAGCGGCCCGCGGTGGTGGTGTGCGTGGATGGCTGCGAGCCGGACTACATCACCCAGGCGGTAGCCGGCGGTCACATGCCGTGGATGAAGCGGGTGCTGGCGCAGGGCGCCGCGGTGGTCGCCGACTGCGTCATGCCGAGCTTCACCAACCCTAACAATCTTTCGATTGTTACTGGCGCGCCACCCGCGGTTCACGGTATCTGCGGCAACTACCTCTACGACAGCGAGAACGGCGTTGAGGTAATGATGAATGACCCGAAGTGGCTGCGCGCCCCTACCCTGCTCGCGGCGCTCGCCGATGCGGGCTGCCAGGTGGCGGTGGTTACCGCCAAAGACAAGTTGCGCAAGCTCCTCGGCCACCAGCTGCGCGGCATCTGCTTCTCCGCGGAGAAAGCCGACCAGGCCACGCTCGCAGAACACGGCATCGACGGCGTGCTGCAGCTGGTCGGCATGCCCGTGCCGAGCGTCTACAGCGCCGAATTGTCGGAGTTCGTGTTCGCCGCGGGCGTGAAACTGATGCAAACGCGTCGCCCGGACATCATGTACCTGTCGACCACCGACTACGTGCAGCACAAGCACGCACCCGGCTCGGTCGACGCCAATTCGTTCTACCGCATGATGGACCGTTACCTGGGTGAGCTCGAGCACTTAGGCTGCGCCATCGCGCTCACCGCCGACCACGGCATGAACCCCAAGACGCGGCTCGACGCGAGCCCGAACGTAATCTACCTGCAGGATGTGCTGGACGACTGGCTCGGTGCCGGACGCACGCGCGTGATTCTGCCGATCACCGACCCTTACGTCGTGCATCATGGGGCGCTTGGCTCGTACGCAACGGTCTACCTGCCCGCCGAGGTCGATGGCCGTGCCCTCGCCACGCGACTCGCGGCGCTGCGCGGCATCGACATGGTGCTCACGCGCGCGGAGGCAGCCAGCCGCTTCGAGCTGCCTGCCGACCGGATCGGCGATCTGGTGGTGGTCTCGAGCCGTTCGGTCGCTCTGGGTGGCGCGGCGGCCAGGCATGACCTCTCGGGCCTGGATGCGCCGCTGCGCTCGCACGGCGGCCTCTCGGAACAGCCGGTGCCGCTCGTGATGAACCGCCGCATCGAGAACCTCGATGCCAACAGGCGCTGGCGCAACTTCGATGCATTCGACTGGGTGCTGAACCATGCCCAATAGCAGCCGCAACGACGGCGTGCGGCGCGAGAGCCTGCGTATCGGCGGCGCGCGCGTCGCTACCGAGCGCAGCAGCGAGGTATTCAATCCGTACACGCGCGCGCTCGTGGGCACGGTGGCCGTGGCCGCCGTGGCCGAGGTGCGCCGGGCGATCGGGATTGCCAAGGCATTCCGCTCGCGCCTGACGCGCTACGAGCGCTACCGGATCTGCTATCAGACAGCCGAGGCGCTGCGGGCGCGCACCGAGGAGATCGCCAACCTCATCACCGCCGAGAGCGGCTTGTGCAAGAAAGACTCGACCTATGAGGTGGGCCGTGCCTGCGACGTGTTCATCTTTGCCGGCAACGCCGCGCTGCAGGACGATGGGCAGATCTTCTCCTGCGACCTCACCGCGCACGGCAAGCGCCGCAAGGTCTACACCCTGCGCGAACCTCTGCTCGGGGTGATTTCCGCCATTACGCCCTTCAACCACCCGCTGAACCAGGTCGCGCACAAGGTCGCTCCCAGCATCGCCACCAACAACAGGATGGTACTCAAGCCCTCGGAGAAGACACCGCTCAGCGCGCTGCTGCTCGCCGACATCCTCTACGAGGCGGGCCTGCCGCCGCAGATGTTCAGCGTGCTCACGGGTGATCCCAAGGAGATCGCCGATGAGATGTTGACGCACGCGGATGTGGATCTGATTACGTTCACGGGCGGCGTGGCGGTCGGCAAGTACATTGCCGCCAAGGCGGTTTACAAGCGCCAGGTGCTGGAGCTCGGCGGCAACGATCCCCTCATCGTCATGGAAGACGCGGACCTCGAAGAGGCGGCCACGCTCGCCGCCACGGGCTCGTACAAGAACTCCGGCCAGCGGTGCACCGCCATCAAGCGCCTGCTGGTGCAGGAGACGGTGGCAGAGCGGTTCGTCGAGCTGCTGCTGGAAAAGACCCGCGCCATCAAGTACGGCGACCCGATGGATCCCAACACCGACATGGGCACCGTGATCGATGAGGCGGCGGCGCGCTCGTTCGAGGCCAAAGTGAACGATGCCGTCGCGCACGGCGCCAGGCTCCTGTACGGCAACATCCGCGCCGGCGCACTGTACTCGCCCACGGTGCTTGATCGAGTGGACCCGGAAATGGCGGTCGTCAAGCAGGAGACCTTCGGTCCGGTGTCGCCGGTCATCAGTTTCCGGACCATTGATGATGCGATCCGCATCTCGAACTCCACCGCCTACGGCCTGTCCTCAGCCGTGTGTACCAACCGGCTGGACTACATCACGCGCTTCATCTCGGAACTTAACGTCGGCAGCGTGAACGTGCGCGAGGTCCCCGGTTACCGCCTCGAGCTCACGCCGTTCGGCGGTATCAAGGACTCGGGCCTGGGCTACAAGGAAGGCGTGCAGGAAGCCATCAGGAGCTTCACCAACATAAAGACCTACTCGCTGCCGTGGCTACCGTAATCGCGCCGACGGCGGCCGCGATAGGCGCGCCTGCCACGCGCGCGCTGCGCTTCGCGCAGTGTCGCACACTGCTGCTGCTGTTCCTGGGCTACGCATCCTGTTACTTCTGCCGCTCCAACCTGTCGGTGGCAACGCCGCTGCTGCTGGATGAGCTCGGACGACGCGGCATCAGTCACGCCGTCGCCATGGTCAGCATTGGCTCGATGGCCTCCTGGGGCGTGCTCGCCTATGCGTTGGGTAAGTGGTTTCTCACCGGCCTGGGGGACTACTGGGGCGGGAAACGCAACCTGCTCATCGCCACCGGCGGCGCCACGGCCTTTACGCTGCTGTTCGCCTCCGGCTCCACGCTGCCGCTGTTCACCCTCGCCTGGGTTGGTAATCGACTGACCCAATCGATCGGTTGGTCGGCACTCATCAAGGTCTCCTCCAGGTGGTTCCACTATTCGCGCTACGGCACGGTGGCCGCGATCCTCACCTGCAGCTACCTCCTCGGTGACGCCGCCGCGCGCCAGAGCATGGGGCTGCTGCTGCAGCACGGGGTCGGCTGGCGCGCGCTGTTCGTGTTCGGCGCGAGCGTGGCGGGCCTCATGTTTCTCGCCAACCTGCTGTTCCTGCGGGAGTCGCGCACCGACGAGGGCCACCCCGAGGCGGTGGCGAATCCGCGCAACGTGTTCTCCGGAGCGCAATCGGGCCCGAAGAATTTTGTGGCGCTGGTGCTGCCGCTGCTGCGCAGCCGCGCGTTCCTGATGGTGTGCCTCCTGGGTTTCGCCGCCACCATGGTGCGCGAGACCTTCAACACCTGGAACGCGCTGTACCTGCGCGACTTCCTCGGCTACAGCATCAGCGACTCGGCCGCGCTGTCGGCGATCTTCCCGGGGGTTGGAGCCATCTCGGTCCTGCTGGCCGGCTGGGCGAGCGACCGGCTGGGGCCGAATGCCCGCTCGTTGCTGTTGGTCCTGGGTCTCGCCGCCACCGCGGTGGCGCTGCTGATCCTCACCTCGCTGCGGCCGGCTGCGGCCGGGGTGGTGTTGCCGGTGGCGATGACCGGCATCGTGGCCTTCTTTCTGCTCGGGCCCTACTCCTTCCTGCCCGGCGCCTTCGCGCTGGATTTCGGCGGCAAGCAGGCAGGCGCCGCCGCCTCGGGCCTGGTCGACGGCACCGGGTATCTCGGCGGGGTGCTCGCGGGCTACGTCATGGCGAGAATCGCGGTGGCCTTTGGCTGGGGAGGCGTGTTCATCACTCTCGCGGTTGTCAGTGCGCTCGCCGCCCTCGGCGCCTGTTACCTGTATGTGCTGAATGCACGGCACCTGGCGGCGCCGCTGCAGTAGCGTTCCGCTCGCCATCACGGCCACAATGCCGCTGACCCGCTTAAGGAGTTGCCTGCATGCAGCCAGAAGAAGTGCGCACGAGTGCGCAGGCCCGCGCGATTGTCGAGGAGCGTGGCCTCCAGCATGTCAAGGTCGGCGTCTTCGACAATGACGGGATCCTGCGCGGGAAGTACATCAATCGCCAGAAGTTCTTCTCGGCACTCGACAAGGGCATGGGATTCTGCGATGTCGTGCTGGGGTGGGATTCCAACGACCAGCAATACGACAACATAAGCTTTACCGGTTGGCACACGGCCTTTCCCGATGCTCCGGTGCGGCTGCTTCCGGAGACCTGCCGGGCACTGCCGTTCGAGGGCAACATGCTGCTGTTTCTCGGCGAGTTCGCCGGCACCGCCGAAGAGGTGTGCCCGCGGGCAACGCTGCGTCGGGTGCTGCAGCGTGCGGCGACCATGGGCTACGGCGCAGCCGCTGCGGCGGAATACGAGTTCTTCCTGTTCAGCGAGACACCCGCGAGCGTGCGCGAAAAAGGCTATCGTGGATTGACCAATCTGACTCCGGGCTATTTCGGCTATTCGGTGCTGCGCAGTTCGGTGCACACCGAGCTTTACCAGGCGTTGCTGCAGATGGCGGCCGACATGCGCATGCCGATCGAAGGTCTGCATGCCGAGACCGGACCGGGCGTCATCGAGGCGGCACTGCATTACAGCGACGCCCTCGAAGCAGCCGATCGCGCTGCGCTCTTCAAGACCTTCGTGAAGGTGCTCGCCCAGCGCCGCGGTCTGATGGCAACCTTCATGGCCAAGTGGTCGGAGCGGCTGCCGGGTCAGAGCGGCCACCTGCACGTCTCGCTGGCGCGCCAAGACGGCTCCGCGGCCTTCTACGATCAGGCAGGCTCGCATACCATGTCCGAGGAGATGCGCTGGTTCGTCGGGGGTCAGCAGGCGCTGATGCCCGAGCTCCTCGCGATGGTCGCCTCTACCGTCAACAGCTACTCGCGCCTGGTGCCGGGCTACTGGGCGCCGACCAGTGCCACCTGGGGTGTCGAGAATCGCACCTGCGCATTGCGCGTGATCCAGGGCGGCCCCACGAGCCAGCGGGTGGAGTACCGCATCGCGGCCGCGGACATTAACCCTTATCTGGCCATTGCCGTGGCGATCGGTTCAGGCCTGTGGGGCATCGAACACCGTATCGAGCCCGATGAGCCGATTACCGGCAATGCCTATGACCGCAAGCTCCCCGCCAAGCGTCAGCTGCCACGCACACTCAGTGAGGCGGCTGAGCGCCTCGCACACTCCAAAGCCGCCCAGGAGCTGTTCGGGGCGCCGTTCGTGAGCCACTTCGCCGCGAGCCGGGAGTGGGAGGAACGCGAATTCCGCCGCGCGGTCACTGACTGGGAGCTGGCGCGGTATTTCGAGATCATCTGATGACCATCAGGACCATTTCCCCCGTCGACGGCAGGGTGTATGCGGAGCGCACGGCCGCCACGGCTGCGCAGATCGATCAGACCCTGCAGCGCGCGCGGGCGGCACAGCCGGAGTGGCGCGAAGTGCCGATTGCCGAGCGAGCGGCCATCATCGGGCGCTTCTGCGGCGAGTTCGAGCGGCGCGGCACGCAGCTAGCCACTGAGCTGACCTGGCAGATGGGGCGGCCGATACGCTTCGCTGCGAGCGAGGTGCGCGGCACGCTCGAGCGCGCCCGCTACATGGCGGGGGTCGCCGCCACGGCGCTCGCCGATGTGGATCCGGAACCGAAGCCGGGCTTTCGGCGCTTCATACGCCGCGAACCGCTCGGCGTCGTGTTTACCGTGGCTGCCTGGAATTATCCGTACCTGATCGCCGTGAACAGCGTGGTGCCGGCGCTGATGGCCGGCAACGCCGTGGTGCTGAAGCATTCGGCACAGACGCCGCTGTGCGCGGAAGCCTTCGCCGAGTGCTTCGCCGCCGCAGGGCTCCCTGCCGGCCTCTTCCAGGTGCTGCACCTCGGGCACGCCGACACCGAAGGAGTGATCCGCGATCCGCGTATCGACTTCGTGGCCTTCACCGGGTCGGTGGCTGGCGGCCGGGCCGTGCAGCGCGTCGCCGCCGAGCGCTTCATCGGCGTGGGGCTCGAACTCGGCGGCTGCGACCCGGTCTACGTGCGTCACGATGCCGATTTGCCGCATGCCATTGAAAACATCGTGGACGGTGCTTACTTCAACTCCGGTCAGTCCTGCTGCGGGCTGCAGCGCATCTACGTTCACGAGAGCGTCCATGATCGCTTCACGCGCGGCTGCATCGAGCTGATTCACCAGTACCGGCTCGGCGACCCTCTGGACCGAGAGACCACGCTCGGCCCAGTGGTGCGCACCGCTGCGGCAGACGGGGTACGCGCGCAGGTGCGCGCGGCCATCGAGAGCGGCGCGCGGCCGGCGATCGAGGAGCGCGACTTCCCCCGCAGCAAGGCCGGTACACCGTATCTGGCACCGCAGCTGCTCCTCGATGCCCCAGCCAGCTCGTCGGTCATGCGCGAGGAGATTTTTGGACCGGTCGCCGGCATTATGAAAGTGCGTTCCGACGCCGAAGCGGTGGCGCAGATGAACGACAGCTCCTTCGGACTTACTGCGGCGGTCTGGACGCGCGATGAGGTCGCGGCCGTAACGCTCGGCGAGCAGGTGCAGACCGGCACGTGGTTCATGAATCGCTGCGACTATCTGGACCCGGCCCTCGCCTGGGTTGGCGTCAAGGACTCGGGGCGTGGCTGTACGCTCTCGGTAGTCGGATACGAGCACCTGACGCGGCCAAAATCATTCCACCTGCGGGTGAGTACGTGAGCGCGATTCTTAAGGCGAATTGGAACTATCCCACGACCGTGTGGGCGGGTCCGGGCCGCATTGCCGAGCTGCCGGCGGCCTGTGCGCTGCTCGGCATCAGGCGGCCGCTGCTGGTGACGGACGAGGGCTTGCGCAATGCGCCGATGGTGCGGCGCGCCCGCGAACTTGTGCCTGGAAGCGGCTTGTTTGCGGGGGTGCGCGGCAATCCGGTCGCCGCCAACATCGAGGACGGTCTGGCTGCCTACCGGGAGGGCGCCCACGACGGCGTGATCGCCTTCGGCGGCGGCTCGGCGCTGGATGCCGGCAAGGTGATTGCCTTCATGTCCGGGCAGACGCGGCCGCTGTGGGATTTCGAGGACGTGGGTGATTGGTGGACACGCGCCGACCGGCGCGGCATCGCACCGATCATCGCCGTTCCAACCACCGCCGGCACCGGCTCGGAGGTGGGCCGCGCCGGCGTGGTCGTCAATGAGGTCACCCACCAGAAGAAGATCATTTTCCACCCGCAGATGATGCCCGGAGTGGTGATCAGCGATCCGGAGCTCACGGTCGGCCTGCCGCCCGCGATCACCGCGGCCACCGGCATCGACGCCTTGGTGCACTGCTTCGAAGCGTTCTGTACGCCGGGGTTTCACCCGCTGGCCGACGGCATAGCGCTCGAGGGGTTGAGGCTGATCCAGACGTACCTGCCGCGCGCCTGCGACAACGGCAAAGACATCGAGGCGCGCTCGCGCATGCTGGCCGCGGCGAGCATGGGTGCGACGGCGTTTCAGAAAGGACTCGGGGGCGTGCACGCTATTGCGCATCCGGTCGGAGCGCATTTCAACACGCATCACGGCCTGACCAACGCGGTTCTTCTACCTTACGTTATCGTGCACAACCGCCGCGCGATCGAGCCCCATCTGTCCGTCATCGCCCGGACGCTCAACTTGCCCGGTGAGCCGTTTGCCGCGATGTTCGACTGGGTGTTGGCTTTCCGCAAGCGCCTGAATATCCCGCACTCCCTCGCTGAGATCGGCGTGCCGCTGAGCAACCCGGACACCATCGGGCACGAAGCCTCGCTCGATCCGTCGGCGGCCGGCAATCCGCTGCCCACGGACGCGGCGGGCTACGCCCGCATCTTCCGCTCGGCCGTCAAGGGCGATCTGAGCCTCGCTGGCTGAGCACAGTTACGCGCTCAACTCGCGGATCGCCTCTCTCCACAGCACCTCGGTGGCTGCCGCCACCACGCGGCCGTCGGAAGCGGTGCTAAGTGGCGCCCCGCGCCAATCGCTGATCCTGCCGCCGGCACCCTCCACGACCGGGATCGCCGCCATGAAATCGTGTGGTTTCAGTTGCACCTCGATGACCAGGTCACAATGACCGCCGGCCAGCATGCCGTAGAGGTAGCAATCCCCGCCAAAGCGACGCAGCGCGGCGCGCGCGCTGAGGGCTTCGAAGCGCCGCCGCTCCCCGGCGTCGAAGGTCTCCGGCGTGGTCGTGTAGACGACGGCCTGCTCGGTCGCGCGGCAGGCGCTGGTCCTGACTTGCCGGCCGTTGAAGAGCGTGGCACGACCCTCACAACCCACCCAGCGCTCGGCGAGCGCCGGTGCCTCGATCACGCCGAGCACCGGGCGGCCACCCTGCAACAGCGCAATCAACGATCCGAATAAAGGATACCCCGTGACGAAACTCTTCGTGCCGTCGATCGGGTCGAGCACCCAGGTGAACTCGCCGCTTCCCTCGGGTGCAAACTCTTCACCCCGAATGGCATGTTCGGGAAATGCCGCGCGAATCATGCGGCGCATGTGGGTCTCGATATCGCGGTCCGCGACGGTGACCGGACTGCCGTCGCCTTTGCGCTCCACGGCGAGCGGCGTGCGGAAATGCCGCAGCGCAATGCCGCGCGCGGCATCGGCGAGGTGTTCGGCCAGTGACAAGGCTGCGGGAAAGTCGGGGTGCTCAGTGAAGTTCATCGGGGGTCAAGTCCCTTAAGGCGCGGCGGCGCCTTCAGTGGCGCTGCCGCGAGTACGGCAACACCTGCAGCTCCAGCCAATTGCGCAGCTCCGCAAGCCTGCATGATTCCTCCTGCAGGCCCTCGCCAAGGCCGTGTTTCCAGGTCAGACGCCGGTCGCGAGGATCGCGCATGAGGGTGCGCAGATCGGTGACAAACGTTTCCAGTTCCGCACGATCGGCGAACAGCTGCTCTTCGATCAGCGCGGCACCGTAGCGCAGCGCGGTTGCCGCAATCTCGCCGTAGCTGTATTCGGGGTGGTACTGCACGCCCCAGAAGGTGCCGGGACCGTGCTGCAACTCGATTGCCTGCAGCCCCATGTCGTTACTCGCCAGTACCACCGCGCCGTGAGGAAGCCGCTCGATATCATCGCGGTGCACCGTGATCGCCTCGTACACCGGCGGCTTGCCCCTGAACATCGGGTGCCGGCGCCCCGCGTTCCCGAGTTCGATGCGGCGCGCGAATCCGAATTCCCGCCCAAGCGGATTGCGGCGTACGCGCCCGCCCGCCGCACTCACCGCCACCTGCAGGCCCCAGCAGCTGCCGAAAAACGGCACGCCGGCGGCAAACACGGCGCGCGCGAGGTCGATCTGCCGCTCAATGTGCGCGCCACCGTCGTAGACGTTCAGCGCCGAACCGGTGATCGCCACGCCGTCGTAGCTGGCGAGGCCGCTGCCGGAAGCGAACCGCACTGCGCCGTCCGCCGGCCGGACGATGTCGCAGCTTACGGCTGCCAGGCTCCTCAACACCTGTGCGTAGCCCTCGCCCGAGGGCTGGCCGCCGGCGGCGACCTGCTGCTCGCGCGTCGCCGCACGGTTCCCGTCGATCACCAGGATGCTCGGTTGGCCCATGTCACGAGTGCTGCTGCGGCCGCGGCGGGACCGCCATGCCCCTGCCCTCGAGAACAGCGCGCAGCACATCCGGCCGGTCAGTGATCATGCCATCCACATCAGACGCGAGCAGCCGCTCCATGTCTGCCGGTTCGTTGACAGTCCACGGAACGACGCGCAGTCCGAGAGCATGCGCCTGCTCGACCCGTTGCGCATCGAGGTCCAGAAAGTCCGGGCCCCACGTGCCGGCGCCGGTGGCCTTGACGAGGCGCACAATCGAGCGGTCGAAGTGCTCAGGATCAAGTCCGCCCAGCCACGGCGACGGAGCTGGCGAGCCGATCCGCACGGTGTCCTCGCCGGGCTGCTGATCGGTCAGGGCCGCCATCGCGACCTGTGGCATGAGCCGCCGCACAGCGCTCAACACTCGCCAGTCAAAGGCCAGGAGCGCGACCAGCGCAGCGGTGCCGGTGCGTTCCACATCCAGCCGCAGCGCCTGCACGAACGGCTCGGGGGCAAGCGTGAGTTGCGGCTGCTCCGGGAACGTCTTGACCTCGATGGCGACGCGCACCCGGCCGCGGCCGCGCGTGCGGACCAGCGTCAGCACATCTGCCAGACGCGGTATGCGCTCGCCGTCCACAGGCTGCTGCTGAGGGAACTGCGCGGCGTACGCGCTTGCCGGCCGTATCCGGCCCACATCGTAAGACTGCAGCTGCGCATAGGTCAGAGCGAAGATCGGCAGACCCGCAGTCGTCAGAAAGCGTCCGCGCGCGTCGCGTGTGCAGTCGGGATTGAGTAGCGGGTCGTGACTGACGACCACCACGCCATCCCGGGTGACCGCACAATCGAGCTCCAGGGCGGACACGCCGAGCTCCATCGCACGAGCAAACCCCGCGAGGGTATTTTCAGGCCACAGACCCCGTGCGCCGCGGTGCCCCTGCAGGTCAAACACGGCGGTAGCGCCTGTGAACGGCGATCCGACGACAAGCGGGTGGGGCGATGTTATATTTCCAAATTAAAGTCACATTGAGACTATCTCGCCAAAAACTTGCTTGTCAACGCGCCAGCCATCGGCCCGGAGGGGCGCCGAGCAAATGATCTTCACCACCCGCCGCATGCTGACTGTGTTCCTGGCACTCGGGCTCCTGGCGGGGAGCCAGGCTCGCGCTGACGATGCCAAAGTACTGAGGATCATTACCTGGGCAGACTACGTACCCGCCGAGGTCATTGCCCAGTTCAGGAAGGAAACCGGCATCCAGATCCAGGTTACGCTCTCGAACAATGAGGAAATGATCTCGAAGCTCCGCGCCACCGGCGGCGCTGGTTTTGACCTGGCCCAGCCGTCGCAGGACCGCATCCTCGGAGCGCAGCAGGAATTCCGCATCTACAAGCCGCTCGATACGAGCAAAGTGCGGCTCGATGAATTTCTGCCCGAGCTGCTCGACACCATCAGGAAGAACGCCACGATCGACGGCAAGCTCTACGGCCTGCCCTATGTCTGGGGCACTGAAGGGCTGATCTACAATTCCAAGCGCACCAAGATCAGCGACTACCTGGATCTGTGCAAGCCTGAGCTGCGGGGCAGAACCACGGTGCGCCTGAAGCGCCCGACCTTGATAGCCTTTGCCCTTGCCTCGGGCAAGAATCCCTTTGCGCTGTATGACAATACCAAGGCCTACACGGCGCTCATGGAGCAAGTCGGCAAGACGCTCAGCGCCTGCAAGGTGAATTTCCGCTTCTTCTACGACAACAAGGACCAGCTGCTGAATGGCGTGCGTTCCGGAGAAATCGATGCTGCGATGGCGTGGGACTCGGGCGGGTGGGCGCTGAACCGGGCAAATCCCGATATCAAGTTCATCAACCCCCGCTCGGGTGCGGTCGCCTGGATGGACACGTTGGCGTTGCCGGCGCGCGGCCGCAACGACGCCGGTGCCTACGCATGGATCAATTTCGTGATGCGCCCCGAGATCGCCGCCAAGGTCGGCAAATCCGTCGGCAACTTCACCGCCGCCAAGGGGGCCGATCAGCTGATGGATCCGCGCCTGCGCGCACAGTTCACCGAAACGTTTCCCGATGGTCTGAAGAACATCAAGTGGTATCCGGCGATCCCGCCCGGTCTTGAAGAAATCGAGGGTGCGGTTCTCGACCGAGTCAAGGCGGCCAATTGAGCGCGCCCACAGCGGGCGCGATGGTTGCGACACCGGATCTGGAGGTACGGACCCTCGCCAAGCGCTTCGCGACTCACCTGGCCGTAGACGATCTGTCCTTCAGCGTTGCCCGCGGCAGTTTCTTCTCGATCCTCGGCCCCTCCGGTTGCGGCAAGACGACTCTGCTGCGGATGATCGCCGGCTTCATTCAGCCTGATCACGGCGACATCGCCATCGGCGGACGCAGCATGGCGCATGTGGCCCCCAACCGGCGCCCGGTCAATATGGTGTTTCAGCAGCTCGCCCTGTTTCCGATGATGTCGGTGGCGCAGAACGTGGCCTTCGGGCTCGCGCGGCGAGGCGTCGGCCGCGCCGAGCGCATGCGACGCGCCGAGGCGATGCTGGAGCGGGTCGGCCTGGGCGGTGCAGGCGGCAAGCGCACCGACGAGCTCTCCGGCGGCCAGCGACAGCGCGTCGCCATCGCGCGCAGCATGATACTCGAGCCCACGCTGCTGCTGCTGGACGAGCCGCTCGGGGCGCTCGACCTGAAGCTGCGGGAACACATGAAAATCGAGCTGAAGCAGCTGCAGAGCGCCTTCGGTACCACCTTCGTCTACATTACCCATGACCAGTCCGAGGCGCTCGTGCTGTCCGATCACGTCGGCGTGATGAACCACGGCCGCTTTGAGCAGCTCGGCACACCTCAGGAGCTCTACTACGCGCCGGCAACACCGTTCGTAGCCGGATTTGTCGGTGACAATAACCGCCTGGTGGGCAAGGCGCTCGCGGTCGATGGCACGCTCGTGGAACTCGCCACCCGTGGTGGCTGGGTGGTGCGCGCGCGCCGTAAGGGGACCATTACGGCGGGTACGGCCGTTGAGGCCTTCATCAGGCCCGAGGCCACGCTGCTGGGCCGCACCGCCGCCGACCTGCCGGCCGGGCAGATCGCGCATGCCGGCGAGGTGATCAGCCTGCTCTTCGACGGTGCCAACTCCGCGGTGCTGCTCCGGGAGCTGCAGAGTCAAGTCGAGTTCCGCATTGCGCTGCCGCAGACCGGGGCCTATGCCGACCTGCAGGCCGGCGCGCGCATCTGTTTCAGCTTTGATCCGGAGCGGGCGATCTGTTTTCCGGCTCCCGCTGCCCATGCCTGAAACGCCAGCAGCCGCGGTTGGGTACCGCCGTCTTATGCTTGGGCTGCTGCTCGCCCCGGCGCTGCTGTGGCTGTTTGCATTGATCATCCTGCCCCACCTGGATCTGGCGCTACTGTCGTTTCGTGAGCGCGTGGCGCCGCGCGAGTACGTTGCCAGCCTCGCGCACTACCGCACGTTCTTCGGCGAGCCGCTGTACTGGCACGTGTTTGTCAGGACCGCGATGCTCTCGGCGCTCGCAACTGCGCTGACGTTGCTGGTTGCATTTCCGATCGCATGGACCATCGCCAAGCTGGCGCGGGGCCGCATGAGCGCGCTGTTGTTTGTCGTGTGCCTGATTCCCTTCTGGGTGAGCGAGACCGTGCGCACGCTCGGCTGGATGATCCTGCTGCGCGAATCCGGCGTGTTGCCGGCGCTGCTGGTGCAGCTTGGGCTCACTGCCCAACCGGTAGAATTGCTCTACCACGATGCCACCATCCTCGTGGGGTTGGTCTATACCTCGCTGCTGTTCATGGTGGTGCCACTCGTCGGCAGCCTCGAGAGCCTGGACAACGCGCTGATCGAAGCCGCCTACGACCTCGGCGCCAAGGGCTGGTCCATTCTGCGCGCGATCGTCATTCCGCATGCCGCGCCGGGCATTACCGCCGGCTGCATCGTGGTGTTCATGTTGACGCTTGGCAACTACCTGACACCGACGCTGCTCGGGGGCAAGAACTCGCAGTGGTTTACCGAGCAGATCTACACGCAGTTCATTACGCGCTTTAACTGGGAGCAGGGAGCGGCCTTTGGTTTCCTGCTGCTCGCTCTATCCACGGCTATGGTCTGGCTGGGCCTGAAGATCAGCGGACAGCGCTTCAGCGACGTGATGCGGCGCGCGTGATACCCACCCTGCCACGGCCGGCCTGGCTGCGCGCCGCGACGGCGTTTTATGTCGGCGCGTTCCTGATGTTCCTGTTCGTGCCGCTGGTGATTGTGGCGGTTTTTGCATTCAACGATGCGCCCTATCCCGCACCACCCTGGCACGGGTTCACGCTCGACTGGTTCCTCGGCAACGAAGCCGCCGGACGCATCGGGCTGTTCCGCGATCAGGAGCTGCTGGGCAGCATCTGGACCAGCAGCGTCGTGGCCTTGTGGGTAACCGGCCTGTCTGTGGCGGTCGGCACCGCCAATGCGTTTCTGATGGAGCGCGAGCAGTTTCCCGGCAAGGGCACCCTTTCGATGCTCATGCTCACGCCACTCGTCATTCCCGGCGTCATTCTGGGCATTTCGATTCTGGCGTTCGCGAGCCGCGTGGCTGACCTGTGGAGCGAGCTGTTCGGGGTCGAGGCGGATTTTCTGCGGCCCGGTTTGCCGCTGGTGGTCTTGGGCCAGTTCTCCTACATCGCCGCGATTGCAACGCTCACCATCAGCGCGCGGCTGAAGCGCTTCGACCGTACTCTGGAGGATGCGGCCCTCAATCTGGGGGCATCCCGTGCGGCCGTGCTGTGGACCATCACGCTGCCTTACCTGCGTCCGGCGCTGATCGGTTCGGCGGCGATCGCCTTCCTGATGTCATTCGAGAACTTCAACACGACACTGATGCTGGTCGGAACTGACTCGCCGCTCACGATCATGATGTACGGGCGGATGCGCGAGGGCGCAACCCCGGTGCTCAATGCGGTCAGCCTGTTCCTGATGGTGGCCTCTGCAGCCATTGCACTGACGCTCATGCGGCGCCGCAGAAGCCCAGAGAGCTGAAGGGGCACGGGGCCCTCCGATGAGCGGGACACTCTTACTCATTGAACTCGCAGGTCATGTGGGCCTCCTCCTCTGGGGGACGCACATGGTCGGCACGGGCGTGCAACGCGGGTTCGGCAGCGTCCTGAGGCGTTGGCTTGGCCGGAATCTCGGCAGTCGCTTTCGGGCGTTTTTCACCGGTCTCGGGGTCACGGCGCTCCTCCAGAGCAGCACGGCGACGGGCCTGCTCGCGACCTCGTTCACGGCGACCGGCGTCATGGCGCTCGCCCCGGCACTCGCCGTGATGCTCGGGGCCAACGTCGGGACCGCGCTCCTGACCCAGGTGCTGTCCTTCAACATGGCGCTGGTCGGGCCGCCCCTGGTGCTCATCGGCGTGCTGCTCTTTCGATGGGCTGCCGGCGGTCGGGCGAAGAACATCGGCCGGATCGGCATCGGCCTCGGGCTCATGCTGATGGCGCTCGCCGGACTCCTGCACACGCTCGGACCGATCGAGAACACGCCGTTGCTGCGACCCATTGTGGGCGCGCTGGCTCACGACCCGCTGCTCGCGGTGTTCATTGCCGCCGCACTCACCTGGGCCTGCCACTCGAGCATCGCCATCGTGCTGCTCGTGGCATCCTTCGCCGCGACGCATGTCGTCGATCCTACCGGCGCACTCGCGCTCGTGCTCGGGGCGAATCTGGGCGGCACACTGCCGCCGCTCATCGACGCCTCGACTCCGGTCGCCCGGCGCCTGCCCCTCGGCAACCTCCTGGTGCGCACCGTAGGCGTGGTGCTCGCCTTGCCGTTCCTGCCCGCGATCACCCAGGCGCTGCAGCAGGTAGAACCCGCGCCCGGGCGCCTCGTCGTCAACTTTCACCTGGCATTCAATCTCGCGCTCGCCGCCGTGTTCCTGGGATCCGTCGGCGCGCTCGCACGCCTCCTCACGCGCTGGCTGCCGGACCCGCCGGCGCCGGCCGATCCCGGCCGTCCCGTCCATCTCGATGTGGCGGCGCTCGATTCAGCGACCGTGGCGCTGGCGAACGCCGCACGGGAAACCCTGCGGATCGCCGACATGGTCGAGTCCATGCTGCGCGATGCGCTCGAGGTCCTCAGGCATAACGATCGCGCACGGGCCGAGGCAGTCGTCGCGCAGAACCGGTGCGTCGATCAGCTGGGAGGCGCGATTCGCCGCTATCTCGCCGACGTGAGCGGCGAGCAGACCCTCGACAACCAGCGGGAGGGTGCGCGGGGCCAGGACATCCTGTCGGCGGTGATCAATCTCGAGCACATCGCCGACATCGTCACCAACAGCCTGGTCGAGTTCGCGGTGCGCAGCGTCAAGCGGGGCCGGGCGCTCTCGCCGGAAGAGCTCGAGACTGTAGACGCCATGCACGGTGAACTGCTCGAGAGTCTGCGGCTCGCGCTCGCCGTGTTCCTGCAGGCCGAGCCCCGTGACGCCAAGCGTTTGGCCGCCCGCAAGACACACTTTCGCGAGTTCGAAGCGGCCGCAACCGTGTTGAGCGTACGCCTGCTGCGCTCTGCGGCCGCCGCGAGCCGGCTCGAAGAGGCCGACGGAGCCGAGCGCGTCGCCGAGGAGAGTGATCTCTTTCTGCGCACCGTGCGGGATCTGAGGCGTGTCCACTCCCACCTCGCGAGCTTCGCCTACCCGGTCATCCATCGAGTGCGTAGCCGCACCCGTCGCGGCGCCGCGCGCACCGCAGCCGAGGCCGGTGCCGTCGATGCATCCGCTGCGACGCCTCCCGTGCCGCCACGAAAGTCCGGTGGCGCAGATGAGGACGATTTGGGATAACCCAGGGCGACAATACTTTCTTTCTCATATAGTTAGCGATGCAAGCTATCTTAGATTCAAGATTAATATTCCTGAACCTCCTGACTATTCCATGATCTATTCAGCCTCGACGTGGGTGATCCCGGTGCTTCTCGCGATCACTTTGCATGAGGCGGCGCATGGCTTCGTGGCGCATCATTTCGGCGACGACACCGCCTGGCAGCTCGGGCGAGTCTCCCTCAATCCGCTAAGACACATCGATCCCTTCGGCACGCTCTTGCTCCCGGCGCTCCTGCTGTTGACACATGCACCCTTTCTCTTTGGATATGCCAAGCCCGTGCCTGTGAACTTCGGACAGCTGCGAAATCCCCGCCGCGACATGATCTGGGTGGCCGCAGCCGGACCTGTCATGAACCTCGCGCTGGCGACCGCCGCAGCGCTGCTCTTGCACACGGTCGACCTTCTGCCGGTGGGTATCGATCAGTGGGTCCTGAGGAACCTCGTCAACGCAATCAACATCAATGTCATTCTCGCGGTCTTCAACCTGCTCCCGCTCCCGCCCCTCGATGGCGGCCGAGTCGCCGTGGGGATTCTGCCCAATGTACTCGCAGCACCGCTCGCCCGGCTGGCGCCTTATGGCATGTGGATCGTGATCGGGGCTTTTTTCCTTGTGCCGATTTTCGCGGCCCAAGCGGGCGTCGACCTCAACCTGTTCAATCAGGTCATCACACGCCCGGCTGCCGCCATCATCAGTTCCATCCTGCGCCTGACCGGCACCGGCTAGCGTCGCCAGCCACCCGGCACTACTCCTGAGAAAGAGACCCCGTGCAAGCAGCAGCAAGTTTCTCTGCCGACAACCCCTCCGCTTCGTCGCCTATTGTTACGGTCACGGGTCTGAGCAAGACGTACGCAAGCGGCCTCAAGGCGCTCAAGCGCATTGACCTGACAATTCGCCGCGGTGAAATCCTGGCGTTGCTGGGTCCGAACGGCGCAGGCAAGACGACCTTGATCAACATCATCTGCGGCATCGTCACGCCGAGCGAGGGCAGCGTAGTGGCCGACGGTCACGATATCGTGCATGACTACCGCGCGGCGCGCAGCAAGATCGGCCTGGTGCCGCAGGAGCTTCACACCGATGCGTTCGAGAGCGTCTCGGCGACGGTGAAGTTCAGCCGCGGGCTGTTCGGCAAAGCCCCGAATCCTGCCCACTGCGAGAAGGTGCTGCGGGATCTGTCGCTATGGGACAAGAAGGACTCGAAGATCATGACGCTTTCCGGCGGTATGAAGCGACGGGTGATGATCGCAAAGGCGCTGTCGCACGAACCTCAGATCCTGTTCCTCGACGAACCGACCGCCGGCGTCGACGTCGAGTTGCGCCGTGACATGTGGCAGATGGTGCGTCGGTTGCGCGAGAGCGGAGTCACGATCATTCTGACCACACACTACATCGAGGAAGCCGAGCAAATGGCCGACCGCATTGGCGTCATCAGCAAGGGCGAACTGCTGGTGGTCGAGGACAAGTCCCTGCTAATGCGCAAACTCGGCAAGAAACAGCTGACGCTGCAATTGCAGAATCGGCTCGCGAAGATCCCGCCAGAGCTGTCCGCCTATCCCCTCGAGTTGACCGATGACGGCCATGCACTCGTGTTCACGTTTGATACGCAGCGCAAGGAAACCGGCATTGCCACGCTGCTCAAGCGCCTCGGCGACCTCCATATCGACTTCAAGGACCTGCATTCCAGTGAAAGCTCGCTCGAAGAAATCTTCGTCAACCTGGTGAGGACACGGACGTGAACGTGCCGGCGATCAGCGCGATCTACCGCTTCGAGATGGCACGAACCTTCCGTACGCTGATGCAGAGCATCGCCTCGCCCGTGCTGTCGACATCGCTGTACTTTGTCGTGTTCGGAGCTGCAATCGGCAGCCGCATGGGCGCCGTCGATGGCGTCAGCTACGGCGCCTTCATTATCCCCGGCCTCATCATGCTGTCGCTGCTGAACGAAAGCGTCTCGAACGCATCATTTGGCATCTACCTGCCGAAATGGTCCGGCACAATCTTCGAACTTCTGTCTGCGCCAGTATCGTACGTTGAAGTGCTGATCGGCTACGTCGGCGCCGCAACAACCAAATCAGTGATGCTGGGAATCCTGATTCTGGTCACGGCACGTCTGTTCGTGCCTTATGGAATAGCGCACCCCCTCTGGATGGTGACCTTCCTGATACTGACGGCTATAACCTTCAGCCTGCTCGGCTTCATCATCGGCCTGTGGGCCGACAGCTTCGAGCAGCTGCAGGTAGTGCCGCTCATGATCGTCACGCCGCTCACCTTCCTCGGCGGCGCGTTCTACTCGATCAGCATGCTGCCTCCGCTATGGCAGAAGATTACCTTGTTCAATCCGGTGGTCTACCTGATCAGCGGCTTCCGCTGGAGCTTCTACGGCGTGTCCGACGTGAACGTCGTCGCGAGCGCCGCCGCAACCCTGGGCTTTCTTGCGTTGTGCCTGGCGGTGGTGAGCTGGATATTCAAAACAGGATATAAGCTCAAGACTTAGCGCCGCCGACCGAGACGGAGGGCCATCACATGACCAAGCGTGGCAATTTTAATGTTTCGCGCCGCGAGTTCATCGAAGCCGGCGTGGTCGCGAGCATTGGTACCCTGCTCACAAGGCCGTTACCGGCCGCCGAGCCGACGGCGTTGTCGCTGCCGCTGATCACCAAAGCCATACCCTCGAGCGGAGAGCGGATTGCAGCGATTGGGATAGGCACCGACTCATTTCACGACAAGCTGCGCGACGAGATCCGTGCCGAGCTCAAGCGCATGAGCGAGCTCGGTGGTTCGGTGATCGACACGGCCGCCGCCTATGGTGACAGCGAAGCGCTGATCGGTCAGGCGCTTGACGGCCTCGGCACGCGCGACAAGATGTTTATTGCAACGAAGCTCGTGGCTAGCGAATCCGGCGGCCGCTCCGGCACGGCGGGCGCCGACAGCTTCGGGCGATCACTCGAGCGGCTGAAGACGCCACGCGTCGATCTCCTGCAAGTCCACAATCTCAACGGCGTGGCGGCGCTGATTCCCTTGATGCAGGAGTGGAAGAAGGCCGGCAGGATTCGCTACGTCGGCGTAACCACCTCGCGCGTCAGCCAACACGCAGAGATCATCGACGTCATGCGCAACTACCCGCTCGATTTCATCCAGGTGGACTATTCGATAGCCAACCGCGACGTGGCCGAGGCAATTTTGCCGCTCGCGCTGGAGCGCAAACTCGCGGTGTTGGCTAATTTGCCCTTTGGGCGTTCTTCGCTGTTCCGGCAAGCCGCGGACCGTGAGTTACCGGGCTGGGCGGCTGACATCGAGGTAGCGACCTGGGGGCAATACTTCCTCAAGTACGTCATCTCGCATCCGGCGGTGACCTGCGCCATACCGGGCTCAACAAAGCTGAGCCACTTGGTGGACAATCAGGGCGCCGGCCGCGGCCGGCTCCCGGACGCAGCCATGCGCCGCGAGATGGAGGAGTACTGGGACCGCAGGCCATGAAACTGATTGAGCCAGTCCTGGCTGAGGCAGCCGCTATTCAAACCCTGAGACGGGACATTCATGCGCATCCCGAACTGGGTTTTCAGGAGCAGCGGACCTCGGATCTGATCGCCAAGACACTGACCGCCTGGGGCATCCCTGTGCATCGGGGCCTGGGGAAAACCGGCGTGATCGGCATAGTCAAAAACGGCAGCGCGAGCCGTGCCGTTGGGCTGCGCGCCGACATCGACGCACTGCCGGTAACGGAGCAAAACACGTTCCCTCACGCGAGCGTGCACCGCGGAAGAATGCACGCCTGCGGCCATGATGGTCACACCGCCATGCTGCTGGCCGCCGCCAAGCATCTATCCGCTCATCGCGACTTCGACGGGACCGTCTACTTGATCTTTCAGCCTGCCGAAGAAGCCGGCGGCGGCGCGCGCGAGATGATCAGGGACGGGTTGTTCGATTTGTTCCCGATGCAGGCAATCTTCGGCGTCCACAACTGGCCCGGCCTGCAGGTCGGCCAATTTGCAATTAAATCCGGGCCGGTATTTGCGTCCAGTAACGAATTCAAGATCATTGTCCGTGGCAAAGGCGCGCACGCGGCGATGCCGCACAACGGCATCGATCCACTACCGGTGGCCTGCCAGATCGTACAGGCGTTCCAGACCATCATTTCCCGCAATAAAAGCCCGATCGATGCCGGCGTGATCTCGGTCACTATGATCCGCGCCGGCGAGGCCACAAACGTGGTGCCGGACTCCTGTGAACTGCAAGGTACTGTGCGAACCTTCACGGTGGAGGTGCTCGACATGATCGAGCAGCGCATGCGGCGAATCACCGAAGCCACCTGTCAGGCGTTCGAAGCCACAGGCGAATTCACCTTCACGCGCAACTACCCTCCCACCATCAACCATCCTGGGGAAACGGAGTTTGCCCGCAATCTGCTAAGCGCTCTGGCGGGAGCTCACAACGTCAAGGAGTTCGAACCCACGATGGGAGCCGAGGACTTCAGCTTCTTTCTACTCGAAAAGCCCGGCTGCTATTTTCTGATCGGCAATGGCGACGGCACTCATCGCCTCGGTGGCCACGGCGCCGGGCCCTGCATGCTGCACAACCCCAGCTATGACTTCAACGACGAACTGATCCCGCTGGGTGGATCGATGTGGGTGCGTCTGGCTGAAAACTGGTTGAACGCTCGCTAGCGCGCGCAGGCTTCGAGGGACGTGATTGTAGAGCTAAGGCTATAATTGTGATTGTCCTTCGGTGTGGGTGCGAGGCCGCTCAATGAACGCGTCACGGGAACCAGTATGGCGCAGCGAGGCAGAACGGCGGGCGAGGATCGATCTGGCCGCCTGTCATCGCCTGGCGGCGCGCTTCGGTTTCAGCGAGGGCATCGACAATCACATGACGATGCTCGTTCCGGGACACTCCGAGCGGTTTTACCTCGCGCCCTTCGGGCTACTGTGGTCGGAAGTGAAAGCCAGCGATCTGCTGGAGCTGGACTTCACCGGAACCGTGGTGGCCGGCAGCGGCCTGGTCGAGGACACGGCTCTTTACATCCACCTCTCGGTACATCGTCTGATGCCTCAGGCGCGGTGCGTGCTGCACACGCATATGCCTCATGCGACGGCTCTGAGCATGCTCGAGGATCCGCGCCTGGACATGGCGGCGCAGAACGCGCTCGGCTTCCATGACGACATCGCCTACGTCGATTACCAGGGCCTGGCGCTTGACTACGCCGAGGGCGAGCGCCTGGCACGGGCCTTGGGAGGCAAATCGGTCCTCATGCTGCGCAATCACGGCGTCCTGGTCACGGCGCGCTCGGCAGCACAGGCGTTTGAGCGTCTGTACTTTCTCGAGCGGGCCTGTCAGGCACAGGTCCTGGCGCTCTCAACGGGACGCAAGCTCCACATCGTTCCGCAGTCGGTCGTGCAGGCGACCGTCGCCCAGTTCAGGGCCGGGGAGAGCGTCGGCGGTGAGGAGCGCACTGAGCTGCACTTTCAGGCTCTGAAGCGGTTGTTGGATCGCAGCGAAGCGGATTATGCGAGTTGAAACCCCCGCGAACAGCGTCTGAGCTGACCGGCGGCACACGCTGGTGGATCGTGGGTCTGCTGGCGGCGGCGCTGTTCATCAACTATGTGGATCGCGGCGCGGTGCCCACCGCCGCTCATCTTATCCAGGACGAGCTGGGATTTTCCGCGCGCCAACTGGGGGTGTTGTTCTCGGCGTTCTTCTGGTCCTATACCCTGTTGCAGATCCCGGTCGGGTGGGTGGCCGAACGCTATGGCGCACAGCGGGTCCTGGCCGGGGGGCTCGCGGTGTGGGCGTGCGCCACCATGCTGGTCGGCCTCGCGCAGTCCTTCGCCGCCCTGCTGGCGCTGCGACTGCTGCTCGGCATCGGCGAAAGCGCCGGCTTCCCCGCTGTTTCGAAATTGCTCGCAACGGTGGTACCGGTCGAGAGCCTGGGCACCGCCAACGGCATCGTTGCGTTCGCGTACCTGTTGGGTCCCGCTGTGGGCGCTTACTGCGGCGGACTCATCATGGTGGAGTTCGGCTGGCGAGCCGCATTCTGGGTATTCGGCGGGCTCTCGCTGCTGTGGCTGTTGCCCTGGTCGCGGGTCGAGCTGCCGCAACGGGCGGTGCCGGCGAGCGCCGATGACGGCCCGGCGTTGCACACGCTTCTCAGACAGTCATCCCTGTGGGGCACGAGTCTCGGGCTGTTTTCGAGCAACTACACCTTCTACTTCATGCTGACATGGCTGCCTTTCTATCTGGTGCGTGAGCGCGGATTCTCGACCGGCGAGATGGCGAGCCTGACGGGCAGCGCCTATGTCGTGAACGCGCTGAGCGCTCTGATCGCGGGCTGGGCAATCGACCGTGTCGTCGCGCGCTCCGGACGTGCGAACCTCGCTTACAAGGCCGTGATGGTGGCGGCGCATGTGGGATCGGTCGCCTGCATGCTGTGCATCGCGCTGGCATCGCCCCCCTGGGCAGTCGGGGGAATCTTCGTCTATCAGATCCTTTGCGGAATGTCTTCGCCGGGTGCGTTCGCCATGTCGCAGATCCTCGCCGGTCCAGGTGCTTCGGGCCGCTGGGTGGGAATCCAAAACGCCGTAGGCAATCTCGCCGGTGTCATCGCTCCGGCGCTCACCGGCCTGCTCGTCGAGGAGACCCATCACTTCACGGCGGCATTCCTGCTCGCCGCGATCGTCAGTGTTCTGGGCCTGGCAGGTTGGGTATGGATGGTTCCGCGGCTCGCCCCCCTCCCCTGGCCCACACTCGGGGCTGCTGCCGACGCGCGGCAGCTCACCCTGCGGCCAGCGCGCGCTCGACGGCCCCCGTGAGCTTCCCGATGAGCTCCGAGAGCTCCGCCTCGCGGGCGTTGTACGGAGGCGCTACGATGATGGTGTCGCCCAGCACGCCTCCCACGTGGCCGGCGCACGGATAGCAGATCAGCCCGTCCTCGAATGCGCGCCGACCGATCGTATGACTGACGGCCCGCTCCGCCGCAAAGGGCTCCTTGGTGGCGCGATCGCGCACCAACTCGATACCGATCAGATAGCCCCGGCCCCGTACGTCGCCGACTTCATCGAACCGCTCGAGCGCTTCCCGCAGGTCGCGGCGCAACGCCTCGCCCCGGATCCGAACATGGGACACCAATGACTCGCGCTCGATGATGCGCTGAACTGCAAGACCCGCAGCGCACGCGGTCGTGTGTCCTGAATACGTGTGTCCGGTCAGAAACGAGCCCTGCTCGGACAGGATGGTGTCGCCGAGTTCCTTGCGTAAGATCGTTGCCGCCAGCGGGATGTAGCCGCCGGCGAGTCCCTTCCCGACCGCCATGATGTCGGGGACTATTCCATCATGTTCAAGAGCACGCCAGGTCCCGCACCGGCCGGCCCCACACATCACCTCGTCGGAGATCACGAGGACGTTATGCCGGTCACAAACGGCGCGGACTGCCTGCGCGTATCCGGGAGGAGCAGGCACGACACCGCCCGCCGCCCCCACGACTGGCTCGAAAATGAACGCCGCGACACGCTGTGAGCCGAGCGCTTTGATCCGTGCATCGAGTTCATCAGCCAAAGCAGCCGTGAGCTCAGATGCGGACAGGCCGCCCAAAGGGCGGTAAGTGTTGGCAGCAGACACGAACGACACGCCGAGCAGGCTTGCTTCGAACGGGCGCCGGCGCTCCAGGAAGCCTGACACGGAAAGCGCGCCCAAGGTATTGCCATGATAGGAGCGCTCCCGAGCCACGAAACGCGTCTTGGTGGGCACACCGCGGGCATCCCAGTATTGCAGCGCCAGCTTCATCGCCGACTCGACCGCTTCCGAACCGCTGGACGAGTACACGATGTGCCCGAATTGCGGTCCGCAGCGCGCCAGGAGCAGGCTCGTCAGCTCCTCAAGTGGTTCGCTGGTAAAGAGGTAGCGGTAACCGCACGCCACCTTTCCAAGTTGCTCGACGATCGCCGCGTTGACCTCGCGGTTACCGTGACCGATGCTGAACGCGGCGGGGCCGCCCGAGCCGTCCAGATACTGCCGGCCATCGGCGTCATACACGTAGCTCCCTGCGCCTCTCACGATGCGAGGCAGCGCTTGCATCCCCCAACCAATGGCGCGATTTGCAGTCATATTCCCGCGCCTGCCGTGCGGCGCCTAGCAAGACTAAGGCTTACTAAGCTGCATCGACACCACTGCCGGCACCAAAATGTCGGTCAGCGATCAGGCACAGTATCTCAAACATCATCGTAGCTCCGACCAATGCAGTGTTGCCTGTCTGGTCGTAAGGCGGCGCAACCTCAACCACGTCACCACCGATCAGGTTCAGACCCCGCAAACCACGCAACAGGCGCTGGGCTTCCAATGTTGTAATGCCGCCGACCTCGGGGGTGCCTGTACCGGGTGCGTACACGGGATCGAGCCCGTCGACGTCAAATGAGATGTACGAGGGTCCATCGCCGACAACCGCACGCGCCTCTGCGATGACGCGATCAACGCCAAGTGAAGCGAACTCCTCAATGAAGACCACGCGCATGCCATGCGATCGGGAGAACTCGATGCCATCCATGAAGTTTTGGCCGCCTCGAATGCCGATCTGGATCGTGCGCTTGGGGTCCAGCACTCCGGCTTCAACGGCCAGACGAAAAGGCGCACCGTGAGTGAACTTTGATCCATAGAACTCACCCCAGGTGTCGGTGTGGGCGTCGATATGCACCATGCCAATCGGCGCCGTGGCAGCAATTGCCCTGAATATGGGGTAGGTAATGGAGTGATCACCGCCGGCGCTGACCGGTATGACGCCCGCTGCCTTGACCTTCCGATAGAACGCCTCGATATCGTCGTTCTGCTTTTCGAGGTCGTACCGATGCGAAAGGCGTACGTCACCGAGATCGGCAATTCGGCACAGCTCGTACGGATTGACGCCCAGACCGAGGTTAAATGCCCGCATCAGGCTGGACGCGTTGCGTATTTCGCGTGGGCCATGTCGCGCGCCAGGCCTGTTTGTGACCCCGAGATCAGTCGGGACGCCAATCAGTCCGATGTCCACACTTTCAAGTGTGGTTGCCAGAGGAGCACGCATGAATGTTGCAATCTCGGTATAGCGCGGCTCCTTCATCGGGTCATAAGCATTCTTACCCGCAATGTCAGGCCTGATGTAACGCTCGGTGCTCACGTCGTAGTCTCGTTTGAATTTAGGATCAGTTGATCATAGCTCGAACGCGACGCAAGGGAAGCCCAGGGCCAAGGTTTCGCCTAAAGCCGCTTCCAGTCCTTGAGAATCTCGCGCGCCGCGTTGTGTCCGGGAATGCCTGAGACCCCGCCCCCCGGGTGTGAGGACGAGCCGCACTGGTAGAGCCCGATTATCGGAGTGCGGTAGTCCGCCCAATGGGGTGCAGGACGCTGCCAGAACAGCTGATCGGCCGACAGTTCGCCGTGGAAAATATGGCCCTGGGGCAAGCCGACGATGGCCTCGAGGTCCGGCGCGACCAGCGTCTCGATATCGATGACCTGTCCGGAAAACCCGGGCGCCATCTCGTCGAGCACATCCAGCGCCGCCTTCGTCAGGTTGCGCTTCTCATCGGCCCAGGAGGCATTGTCCCGCAGGGTATAGGGCGCGTGGCCGCCAAAGACATTGATGACGTGCTTGCCTGGAGGGGCCAGGGAATCGTCCACAATGGTGGGCACGACCGCGGTCAGAAACGGCCGGCTGGAGTACCAGCCGTACTTGGCATCGTCATATGCACGCTCCAGATAATCGATACCCGGCGCGACGTGCACGTACGTCGGATAGCTGAACTGCTCCCGTGCGGCATCAAAGGCCCGATAGCGCGGCGGCTCGTGGGCGGCGATGTTCATCTTGAAGGCGGTCGAAAACGTGCGGAATGTGTCGATCTCACGCAACAGGTCCGCAGGCAAGTGCCTGGCCGCGACCAGCCGCCGGAACAGCGTGGTCGCCGCGGCATTGGAGGCCACGACCCGGGCGTGGAATTCGCGCCCGTCGACCGTGCGCACGCCTTGCGCACGGCCTGCGTTCACCAGCACCTCCGCCACCGGTGCCTGCGTCATGACCTGCATGCCAGAGCGCGCTCCACAGCGCGCGATCGCTGCCGTGATGCCGCCCATACCGCCGCGCACAAAACCCCAACCGCCCGCCCCCTGATGCTCGCCCATCAGGTGATGCATGAGCACGTATGCCGTGCCGGGGGACTTCGGACCGGCAAAGGTGCCGATCGAGGCGTAGTACGCGAGCAGGCATTTGATCGTGTCGTGCTCGAACCAGGCAGACAGGTAGTCGTAGGCACTCTGAGTCAACAGGTCGATCATGCGATACGCACCATCGCCAATCGTGCGATGACGCCATAGCAGGGCGGCACTCTTCTTAAAGCCACTCCAGCTGCGCTGCACCGGATCAACCGGTGTCTCGAAGAGCAACTGCCGCACGACGGCCGCGGACTCCTCGAGATAACGTGCGAACTGCGGATAGATCTCCGCGTCGTGACGCGAGAACCGCGCAAACTCGGCCTGGGTTTTCTTGATGTCGTCACTGAAGACGATGTAGTTGTCGGCGCCGAGGGGGCAGAACAGATCGTTGGCCGGCAATACTTCCAGCCCAAATGAGTTGAGTTCCAGATCCTTGATGACGCGTGGATGCAACAGACTCATCACATAGGAAAATCGGGACGCGCGAAAACCCGGGCTGAACTCTTCGGTGACGGCGGCGCCACCTACGATCTCGCGCCGTTCCAGTACCAGGGTCTTCAGACCAGACTTGGCGAGGTAGGCGCCGCACACCAGCCCGTTGTGTCCTGATCCGATAACGATCACATCGTAGGTAGTCGTCACCTCGCCCTCCCCGCCGATCGGACTGCCGTGCTGCTATCGTGTCTCGCCGCCGCTACGACGGCAAGCTGCTGAGGATGGCGAGCTTGAATTATTACCGCGCATCGCTGATGCTGCTGCGTCCGATGCGAACTCTGCAGCGATGTTAGCCAGCGCGGTCTTTATTACCTGCGCCGTCACGGGCTCGGGCGATTCGGTCAAGAAGAACGCCAATGTTCCGGTCACGCCTGAGCAGATCGCCGCGTCGGCGCTTGCGGCGCACTCCGCCGGGGCGGCCATCGTGCATCTTCATGTTCGTGATCCGGCCTCCGGCGGCCCAAGCCGCGACCCGGCGCTGTTTCGGGAGGTGTTCGAACGGATCCGCGGCAAGAATAATGAGGTGATCATCAATCTGACCGGAGGCATGGGCGGTGATCTGTTGCTGGGACCCGACGAAGCGCCCCTCAATTACGCCAGCGGGACTGACTTCGTAGGTCCCGGTGAGCGCATTGCGCACATCATCGAACTACTGCCTGAGATCGGTAGCCTCGACTGCGGATCGCTGAACTTCGATGAAGCCCTGTACGGCACGACGCCCCGCTACCTGCGTTACATGGCTCGAGAGTACCGCAGGACGGGCGTGCGCCCCGAAATTGAAGTCTTCGAGCTCGGGCACATCGAGCTTGCCAGGCAACTCATCGCGGAAGGCCTTATCGATGCGCCCGCCTTATTCCAACTCTGTCTCGGCATAAAGTACGGCGCACCAGCCACGACCGCGGCTATGCAAGCGATGCGAGACGCCCTGCCGCACGGGGTCCATTGGTCAGCCTTTGGCGTCGGCCGGATGCAGATGCCAATGGTCGCCCAGGCCGTGCTCCTGGGGGGCAATGTGCGGGTGGGTCTGGAGGATAACATCTACCTTGAAAAGGGCGTGCCTGCGACCAATGCTCAACTGGTCGAACGTGCGGTTGCGATCGTGGAGCTGTTGGGCGCACGGGTGCAATCCGCCGCTGAAGCGCGCCAGCGCCTGGGCCTCGCCCCGGCCCGCTCTCAATGACGCTTGGCTACGCGGCCCCGGCAGCGCGCCGGGCCAATGCCCTTAGAGCTTTGAACCGACCCGTCGCGGACAGCTCTTCGCGCGCTGCTTGCGCCGTCCACAGCTCCTTGCGACGGGCGACGAACGAACTCCTCGATAGCTGCTCGAGGGAGCCGGCCTTTGCGAACAGGAAACCTTGCCCGGCGACACAACCCAGCGCAAGCAGGGCGGCGACCTGCGGTTCGAGCTCGATTCCTTCTGCCACTGTATCGAGTCCGAGCGTCTCGCCCAGCGTGATGACGGCGCGTGCAAGCTCGGGCCCGTTGTCGGAGTTGGTCAGACGGCTTACAAAGGAACGGTCGATCTTCAGAATGTCGATCGGGAAGCGGTGAAGGTAGGACAACGACGAGTAACCCGTGCCGAAATCGTCGATCGCGAGCCTGACGCCGAGCGCCTTCAAGCGCTGGAATCGCTCGAGGTTTGCATCGGTGTTGTACATGGTCGTGCTCTCGGTCAATTCGATGACCAGATTGCCCGGCTCAAGTCCGGATTCCTGTAGCGCCTGCGCCACGTCATCCACCAGCTCGCCGTGTTGTAAGTGGCGCCCCGAGATATTCACGGCAAGCCGTAATCCGGCCCCGCCGGCTATGGATTTGCGCCACGAACACAAATCAAGGCATGCCTGCTTCAGGACCCAGCGACCCAGCTTGACGATCTGGCCGCACTCCTCCGCCACCTGGATGAACCGGCCGGGCATCAGTATGCCGGCCTCCGGGTGCCTCCAGCGCACCAGTGCTTCAACACCGAGAAGGCTCCTGGTCCCGAGGTCAACTATCGGTTGATACTCGAGAAAGAATTCCTGATTAGCGAGCGCACGGCCGATATCCGCCTCGAGGCGCAGGCGTTCGTGCAGCATGTCCTGCATTTGCGGCTTAAATGTAACGTGCCGGTTCTTGCCCGCTGCCTTGGCGTGGTACATGGCGATGTCCGCGTTGCTCAGCAGCGCCTCGGCGCCGCCTTCGGGCGTGGAGAAGGCGACGCCGACGCTCGCTGCGACGCGTACCTCGATGCCATCGAGCGCGAACGGCAAATCCAGCGTCTCGATCAGCGCATCGGCTAGACGGTTCACGTCTGCACTCGCTGCGATCCCCTCCAGCAGAACGGCGAACTCGTCTCCGCCGAGCCGCGCAACGGTGTCCGAGGAACGGGTCGTCTTCACGATCCGCTGTGCGACCGCCTGCAGCAGACAATCGCCGGCATCATGACCGAGTGAATCGTTGATGTTCTTGAAGTTATCGAGGTCCAGGAACATGACCGCAATGGAACTGTGTCCGGATTGGGCCAGAGTCAGTGCGTGTTGCACGCGGTCACGGAACAGGTTTCTATTTGCAAGAAGCGTCAGTGGATCGTGGAAAGCCAGCTGCCGCAGCTGTTCTTCGAGCGCCTTGCGCTCGCTGATATCCCGAAAATTGAGCGCCAGCCCCTGTACCGCCGGATCTTCCGTCAGATTGCTGCCGACGCCCTCGATCACGCAGCGCCGCGCGCCCCGTTCAATGCGAAGTTCGACCGGGCCGACCATTCCTGAGCGCGCCGCGGCGACCTCGGCCAGGAACATTCTCACCTTTTCGCTGTCCTCGCCGACCCACAGGTCGGGAAGACTCTTGCCGGTGATCTCTTCGGGCTTCAGCCCCAAGGTGCGCTCGCAGGCGGGCGACACGAAACGCAGAACGCCGTCAGCGGCGACGATCATAATGACGTCGGAGGCATTCGCTATCAGCGATGCGTATCGTTCCTCGACCATGCGAGCCGCCCGGCGCTCGCGCAGCAATGCATCCCCGCGCAAAACCACACCCTGCCGGACCATGAACAGCAGCGTGAGTGCGAACACGATCATGGTCATCACGGTCGTCGGGCCGCCGATGTCGCCGCGGGCGAAATACACCAGTACCAGAAACGCTGCGAGCATCGCCGCATAGGGGAGCGAACGCGCCAGAGCGTCTGAGGAGTTCGACACTGCACGCGCCGGCACCACAATCGTACGCATCTGTGCGCGCCCGGCGGCGGCCACCGGCGCGTAGCAGGTCAGGTACAGCACGTCCTGAAAACCGCCCGGCAGGTAGTAGCCGCGCACCTTGGCGAGTGACCAGAGGATGTCGGCGAGAAACATGGCTGCAAAGCCGCTCAGGAGCAGCAAAGGAACGCGCCAGGCGCCGGCGTTCCCGGCGCCGGTGAGGACCAGCACGCCCAACATGAGCAAGAGAACGCAGTCGAGCCCCAGGTATGCCAGACTCAGGGCTTGCTTGAGCAAGTCGACTTCGGCATGCAACGCCGCGGGGCGGATCACCAGGAACCAAAAGAACGCGCCAAAACCAACAACGAAAATCGTCGCGTCCAATGACAGTTGGATCCAGGGTACGCGTACGGCCGCCGCCCGTATCAGAAACAGCGCCGCCGCCGCCAGAACGGGATAAAATGCGCAGAAGAAAATGTCAGCGGGACCCGGAAAGGGATCGTGGTCTCGCAGCCAGGAAATGGTGCCGATGGCAATGCCGACGAAATACAGAGCCAGCGCGACCGCCAGCCAGATCCACCCCGTTCGCAGCGCACCACGGGCTGTATGGCGTGCGGTGGCAGCGACAACAACGACGCTCGCGAGCGCGGCCGGCGCGTCGGACAATAGTCCGACATAGTGGGTAACCGCCGCGCCGCCGAAACCCGTAAGCATCCAGACCGAGCCGGTGATGACGTAGATCACCAGCCCGATGAAGAGCACATCAACCCAGCGTGGTGCCGCTCCGAATCGAATCGATTGCGCAGGTAGTACTTTTGTGTCCACGTCGGATATCTGGTAAGCGATTCCGTCGGCTGACTGGATGCACGGCTAGGGGATGAGTCAGCCGCCGCAGGGCGAATTTGAGGCTAAATCGCGAAGCCGGCCAGCAAAAAAAGACTCTGGCGTGACGCAGTTCTCGCGGGCAACCAGGAACTGCGCAGTCCATTCACGTTCCAGGTTCCACTGCCGGCCCTGTGCACCTGCACATGGAATCTGCGTGGACGGTCGCTGGGTGTCGGCGTAGGCTTCACGCGCGCCGCGCGGGCGCTGGCGGCGCGCTCCCCGGTTGGCCCAGTCGGCACCGGGGGCACTGCGAATGATTGCAGGTTCCATTCACTGGGAGACGCGTTCATGGCAATCAACCAGACCACCGACGTCGAACGGGTTGCCGCCGCCGTCAGCGCGACGATTCACAAGCACTGGGCTCTGTTCCTGGCTGAGGGAATCCTGCTGACTGTGCTGGGCATGCTTGCGATCCTTCTGCCTGCCGTCGCCTCGCTGGCCGCGACGCTGATTTTCGGCTGGATCCTGCTGCTGAGTGGCGGCATGGGCCTGGTAACCACCCTGCGCGCGCGTCACGCACCGGGTTTTGGCTGGTCGCTGCTGTCAGCGCTCATCGGACTCGTCGCGGGCGTACTGCTCCTCGCCCGGCCGGTGCTGGGAACCCTGTCACTGACAGCGGTTCTGATCGCTTTCCTTGTGGCGGAGGGCGTCGTATCCATCTTTTACGCGACCGAGCACCGCAAGGGATTTTCGGCCGGCTGGGGCTGGATGCTGGCGAGCGGCCTCCTCGACCTGGTGCTGGCCGTGATCCTCCTGGCCGGCCTGCCCGGGACGGCGGTGTGGGCACTCGGCGTGCTGCTCGGTGTGAACATGATCGTCGGCGGTGCGGCGTTGATTTCCATGGCCCTGCAGGCTCGCCTGCCGGCGCGGTAGCCTCTGGCGCTCCGCTGGCCGAATAGCACTCCGGGCGCGAAGCGCCCTATCGGTCTACCAGGATGAAAACGGCGGTAGTGACCGGAGCAGCCCAGGGCCTCGGGCTGGCCACTGCTTCGATGTTGGCGCAACGCGCCTTCCGAGTCGTTCTGATCGACGTTCAAGCCGTCGATGGCCAGCTGGCGCGCTTGCGAACCGAAGGCCTCCATGTTGATGCAATCAGCGGAGACGTATCCTCGGAATCGTTCGTGCAACAGGTGGCGATGCAGATTTCAAGGGAATGCGGCGCCGCCGATGTGTTGGTGAACAACGCCGGCATCAGCATGATCGCGCCTGCGGAAGAAACGACCGCGGCTCAGTGGCAAAAAGTGATGAACGTCAACCTGCTCGGCCCGTTTCTGCTGTGCAAGTATCTGGGCGCCCAGATGTTGCAGCGGCGCACTGGCAGTATCGTCAATGTCGCATCGGTGGCGGGCCTCGCAGGGATCAGCCACCGCAGTGCCTACTGCGCCTCCAAGCACGGTCTGATCGGACTCACGAAGGCACTCGCCGCAGAGTGGGGCGGGCGCGGCGTGCGGGTTAACGCGGTCTGTCCAGGCTGGATCAAGACCGAAATGGACACGGCCGACCAAGGCAGTGGCGCGTACTCGGAGCGGGATATAGTGAACCGCGTGCCGCTGGCGCGTTTTGCCCAACCCCAGGATGTGGCGGCAGCGATCGCGTTCCTCACGGACGCCGAGAAGAGCGGCTTCGTGAACGGCATTGCGCTGCCGGTCGATGGTGGTTGGATAGCCGACGCCAGCTGGGAGTCCCTGCGCATGCGCACCAGGGCCTAACAGGCCCCCGTGGATGAAACGTGATCATTCATCTCATTGATGGCACCTACGAGCTGTTCCGCCATTTCTACGGCCTGCGCCGCTTCAACAAAGGCAACGATCGACCCTTCGGCGCTGTAAACGGCGTGCTGCATACCGTGCTGCAGATGATCGAAGAGGGGGCGACCCATCTCGGCGTGGCGACCGATCACGTCATCGAATCCTTCCGTAATGGACTTTGGCCGGGCTACAAGACCGGTGACGGCATCGAACCAGCGCTGTTCGCGCAGTTTCATCCGCTCGAAGACGCACTCGCCGCGATGGGAGTGGCCGTGTGGCCCATGGTCGAGCTGGAAGCCGACGATGCGCTCGCCTCGGCCGCGCGCTTCGCCTCCGAAGATGAAAGGGTGCAGAAAGTGTGCATCTGGACACCGGACAAGGATCTGGCGCAATGCGTCCGCGGCGACCGGGTGGTTCAGGTGGACCGCAAGACGAAGGTCATCCGCGATGCGCAGGGTGTCCGCGAAAAATTCGGTGTGGCGCCGCACCTGATTGCGGACTTCCTCGCCCTCGTCGGTGACGCCGCAGACGGCTATCCAGGTTTGGCGGGGATCGGTAAAGCGACCGCGGCACGTCTCGTCAGTCGATACGGTCGCATTGAAGACTTTCCACCGAGTGTACTCGGCGAGCGGCGCGAGCTGGCGCTCCTTTTCAAGGAACTGGCGACCCTCAAGACTGACGCCCGGCTTTTCGGCAACGTTGAGGAGTTGCGGTGGCGCGGAGTCGCCGACGGATTCGCCGCGTGCGTAACACGGCTGGGCGACGAGCGACTGCTCACTCGCAGCCTCAAGGCTCCAATCGCCTAGACCGCCGCGCCCCTGCGACGTGCGTTGCGCAAACGTCACGCTCGCCATCTTTTCTTAACAGCTTTTGGTCTAGGCACGATCTCTGCGCTCGATACGATGAGCCTCGATTCGGCCGAGCACCTGCAGGCCGCCGCCTCGCGCCATGAAATCTCAGAGCCACCCGCGAAGATTTGCGATAGCCATTCTGGCCGCGACACTCATGCTGCCGGTCGCCCGGGCGGCGCAGCCTGGCGCGATCGTGGGCGTGGTCACCAATGCGGCAAAACTCCCCGTCGCCGGGGTCACGGTGACGGCGGTCAGAGCGGATGGCGAAGCCATCCGCGCCACCGTCTCCGGCAGCGACGGCGTCTATTCATTTGCCGACCTGCCGCCCGGCGTCTGGTCTCTCACTTTGGATGCGGCTGGGTACCAGCAAGTCGCGCTGCCTGCGCTGGAGGTGGTCGCGAGCAAGGCCACCCGGCATGACGTGGTGATGAAGGTTCCCGCCGGCGCGCCCGCCCCGCTCGCGGCACCCGCTGCCGCGGCCGTCGCGCAGACAGCCTCGGCACCTGAGGCCCTGCAGACGCCTAACCCCGGCCCCGCAGTCGACACCGAAACCCCGTTCGCGGTCGGGGATATTGGCTGGATGAACGGCACCAGCCGTGAAAAAGCACCCATCTTCGACACGAAGTTTTTCACGCCCGAAATCCGCCTCGACGTGAACTATCTGCAAGACTTCAACCACCCGGTCGACCACACGATCGTCGGCTCGACCGAGGAATTCCGTTCTGGTGAATTCCAGATCGAGCAGGTCAGCTTTGGCGGCGACTTCCACTGGAACAACGTGCGCGCCCGCTTCCTGTCAATGTTCGGATTGTTTGCCGTAACCACACCGCGCAATGACGCCAGCTCCGGGGTCGGTCAATGGGACCTGCAAGGCGCCTACAAATACTTTTCCGAAGCCAATGCCGGCTATCACTGGGACGTGAACCACGGACTCAATGTCGACGCAGGCGTCTTCGTCTCGTACATCGGCCTGTTCAGCTACTACAACTTTGACAACTGGACCTATCAGCCGTCCTTCGTCTCATCGAACACGCCCTGGTTCTTCAACGGACTGCGGGTGCAGTGGTTCCCCACACAGACCCTCAAGATCGAGCCCTGGCTCATCAACGGCTGGCAATCGTACGCGAAGTTCAACAGCCATCCGGGCTTCGGCGGTCAGATCCTGTGGATCCCGAACGACTCGTTCAAGCTGGTCTTCAACACCTACAGCATCGGGCAAGACAATCTCGCCACCGGCAGTGGTATCCCCAACAATGGAGGAAATCCCAACGCCGCGATCGGCGCGCCCAACCCGAACGCCCCCTACATCAACTACGCCCATGTCACACGCGTTCACGAGGACGACAGCGTCGAGTGGAAATACTTCGATGCCAGAGGAAGCGGAGGCGCGGGCGTATCGAAGATGGCGACCTCCGTGACCTGGGACATCGGCTGCGAATATGGCGGCGGCGTCCACTGCTCGCACGGCCCCAACAAGGCCAATTTCTTCGGCGTCATGGCCTACGACCGGACCTGGTTCGATCACGACCTGTACGCGGTGACGATCGGTGGCGGCTTCATGAATAATCCTGGTCGCTACCTGGCCCTGCTTCCGCCGATCAACGGCGCCACCGCACAGTCGGGCACGCCCTACTTCACCGCAAACCCCGGGCAAAAGATCTATCAATGGGACGTGCAGTTCAACTTCCAGTACATGCCGAAGGACTGGATCACCTGGTGGACCGAAGCCACGTTCCGGCATTCGGACGTTCCCTACTGGAGCGGCTCGGGGGGCGTGACGCCTCCCCTGGGCAATACCGGCGCGCCCGCGAGCTTCGTCTGCAATAACGGTACCCCGATCGCCGCCGACGGTTGCGTAAACCAGGGCGGTGTCTGGTCTCCGGATCTGCGCACGCGTGAAGTGGTCTGGGGGGCAGGTGTCATGGTCAAGTTCTGATACCACGCCGAAACGCCCATATCGGTCCTTTCGTCCGGCCAAAGAACCAGGCGCTTGCGGTGGTAGGCTGCTGCCGCGGCGCCCGTGTTCTTCTGACCGGAGTCCTTCACATGAGTGACCTGCGCATCGGCTTCATCGGCCTGGGCAATGTCGGCGGCCAACTCGCCGGCAACCTGCTGCGCCACGGGATCGAGCTGACGGTGCGGGACCTGGATCCGGAGCGCGTGGCGTCGTTTGTCGCCCGTGGCGCAAAGCCGGCGAACTCCCCCAGGGAGCTCGCCGCAGGCGTCGATCTGGTGATCACCTGCCTGCCCTCGCCGGCCGTTTCTGCCCAGGTCATGGAGCAGCCCGACGGTGTTCTCGCCGGCCTCGCTGCCGGCAAGATCTGGCTCGAAATGAGCACCACTGATCACGCCGAAGCCCGGCGCCTGGCCGCGCGGGTCGAGGAACGAGGCGCCACGGCGATGGATTGCCCCGTGTCCGGCGGCTGCCACCGCGCCGCCACCGGGAACATCTCGATATTCGCCGGTGGCACGCGTGCGGCCTTCGAGCGTGTCCTGCCGGTGCTGTCGATTCTCGGTCAAAGGATCCTGCACACCGGTCCGGTCGGCTCGGCTTCCATGCTCAAAGTCCTCACCAACTACCTGTGCACGGTGCATCTCGCGGCCCTTGCCGAGGCGCTTACGGTCGCCAAGGTGGCGGGCCTCGATATGAACACGACCTACGAGGGCATCCGCATCTCCTCCGGAAACTCATTCGTGCATGAGACCGAGTCGCAGGTCATCCTGAACGGCAGCCGCGATATCAACTTCACCATGGACCTGGTCGTCAAGGACGTGGGGTTGTTTGACGCACTGGCCAAGGATCACGAGGTGCCGCTGGAGCTCTCCCCGCTGGTGCTCGGCATATTCAGGGACGGTGCACGTCGCTACGGCGAGCGCGAGTTTTCCCCGAACATCATCCGGCGTCTCGAGGACGCCTGCGCAGTGCGTGTCCTGGGGGAGGGATTCCCGGCGCAGATGGTCGATGACGAACCCAAGATCCCCGGCTACGAGGTCGTGCCACGACGCCAGTCGCTTTTATAATGTTGACGTCATAATATTATAGCAACCCGGGAGACTGGCGGAGCACATGCGGACCGGCACGCTCATCGAAACGCGCTCGATCGACTACGTGCCGCTCGCCGAGCGGCACGGCAAGGTCTGGCACCTGTGGCCGGTGTGGTTCTCCGGCGACGCGCACCTCGCCACGCTCGCGGTCGGCGTGCTCGGCATTACCCTCGGGGGCAACCTGCTGTGGACCGCGGTTGCGGTCGTGGCGGGGTGCCTGCTGGGCACGTTCTTCATGGCGTTCCACTCCACGCAGGGGCCGCAGCTGGGCCTGCCGCAGATGATCCAGTCGCGGCCGCAGTTCGGTTACAGCGGCGCGCTGCTGGTGTGGGCGGTCGCCATGGTGGCCTACATCGGCTACAACGCGTTCAACCAGGTGCTCGCCGCGCAGGCGCTGCACCAGCTCACGACTTCGATCTCACCCACCTCGCCTGCCGCCATCATCGTGTTCGCGCTCATCGCCCTGGCCCTGGCAGCGGTCGGTTACGACAAGATCCATCTCGCACAGCGCGGCTTCGCCTACCTGATGATTGCGATCCTCACGGTGTTTTCGGTCGGAGCGCTGTTTCTTCTGAGGTTCCCGGCTGCGCAGTGGGATCCGGCGGGGTTTCGCGGCGTACCGTTCCTGGCGGAGCTGTTCGCTGCGGCCTCCTACCAGCTGAGCTGGTCGATCTACGTGTCGGACTATTCCCGCTACCTGCCGCGCGACGTCGGGGTACGGGCATCGTTCTGGTGGACCTACCTCGGGGCCTTCGTCGGTGGCGCCTGGATGATGCTGGTGGGCACGGTGGCGGCGGCCGCGGCCCCGAGGCTCGATGTGGCCGCCGCCATGCAGCACGCCGCCGACGTCGTGCTTCCCGGCCTGGGCAAGGTGTTGCTGGTCGGCGCCCTCCTCGGCCTGGTCACGATAACGGCACTGAACTTCTACGGCGCTTCGCTGACGCTGCTGAGCGTTGCTGATACGGTGAGGCCGTTGCGCTGCACGGCGGCCAAGCGCCTGGCGAGTCTCGCGGTGGCGTTCGTGGCGAGCAACGCCATCGCGCTGGGCTCTTCGAGCAACTTCATCAACCGCTTCGAGGATCTGCTCTCCCTGCTCCTGTACCTGTTCACTCCCTGGACGGCGATCAACCTCGTCGACTTCTACGTCGTGCGCAAGGGCCACTACTCGATTCGCGAGATCTTCAATCCCGCCGGCATGTACGGGCGCTGGAACTGGCGTGGCCTGCTCGCCTACGTGGTCGGCTTTGTCGTCATGATCCCGTTCTTCAGCTCCGGGATGTACACCGGTCCCATCGCGCGGGCGCTCGGCGGAGCCGATATCGCCATGCTGGTGGGCCTGCCGGTGTCGGCCGGCATCTACCTGCTCGCCTGCCGCTCGATCGATCTCCGCCGCGACAGGCAGCGGGCGGCCGCCGCGGACCTGGGCCTCGACCCGGACGACGGGGCAACTGCACAGACCGCGTAATTGTCAGTACCATCGCCTCATGCCCAAGATCGTCGATCATGCGCGGCGCCGGGACGAGATTGCCCTGGTCGCCTGCCGGGTGGTGGCCGAACATGGTTTCGACCGGGCCAGCATGGTGCGAATCGCACGCGCGGCCGGTTACACCACCGGCATGCTGGCACACTACTTCGATACCAAGCAGGACATCATCATCGCCGCCTTGCGGCTCATTCTGCGGCGCATCGACGAGCGCTTGACACAGCCCGCGACAGCGACGGCCCGCCCGGATCTCCTGGCTCTGCTCACCGAGGCACTTCCTGTCGACGAGCATCGACGCACCGAGTGCGCCTTCTGGACCACCTTCTGGGGACAGGTCAGCACCGACAAGCGCCTCAAGCGCATCAACACCTGGGTGCACCGCGAGTACATGCGTCTGTTCGAGCGCTGCCTGGCGCAGTGCTGGCCGGAGTGGTCGCAGTGGTCGCCGGCAAAACGCGAACAGGTGCTGGGCTCGCTCGTCACCTTCATCAACGGACTCACCGCGAGCGCGGTAGCGAACGCCAGCGACTGGCCGGCAGCGCGGCAGATCGAGCAGCTGCGCCTGCAGGTGCAACTGCTGCGCGCCTGGGCGATGGGAACGGCCGGCGCGCCCTTCACGCGCCAGGCCGCGGGCGCTTAGCGCCCGCAGGCCCTGCGGTCAGGAAAGCGTTGATCGCGTCCGCGCAGTGCTGCGGATCTTCCCAGAACGGGTTGTGCCCCAATCCCTGGAAGACCTTTACCTGCGCATGCGGCAGCGCCTCGCGCAGGCTCTGGCGCACCTCCTCCTCCATGATGGGATCGGCGCTGCCCCAGATGAGCAGCGTCGGCGCCTTGAGCTTGGGCAGCGTGCGCTGCAAATCCTCCTCCACCAGTGCCTGATCGAGAACCGCCAGCCACACCCGCAGCGGGATCGCCGCCGCGTCCTGGCGCTGGCGGCGGATGAAGTCTTCGTCGACGG
>JBGPKC010000012.1:0-51893 GCA_041485725.1 Steroidobacteraceae bacterium | reverse complement strand
GAAGGGGCCGGCTGTAGTCTTGCTACACGGCTTCGGGGATACCGGCGACATGTGGGCGCCGCTGGCGGCAGAGCTGGTCAGGAATCACACCGTCATCGTGCCGGACCTGCGCGGCATGGGGCTGTCCATGCACCCGGATAGCGGCTACACCAAGAAAAATCAGGCCGTTGATCCAATATGGGGGTTACGCGCTGGCGGCGCAATACCCCGCGCGTATTACGCGCTGGGTCGTGATCGACGCTCCGCTCCCCGGCATTGGCGACTGGGACAATATCATCCGCAGCCCTGTCCTATGGCACTTCAATTTCCGCGGACCGGATGTAGAGCGGCTTGTGCAGGGCCGCGAACGCATCTATCTCGACCGTTTCTGGAATGAGCTGTCGGCCAATCCGAAAGCAATCGACGAGGAGACTCGCGAGCACTACGCCGGTCTTTATGCGCGGCCGCGCGCCATGCACGATGCGTTCGAGCAATTCGCCGCCTTCAATCAGGACGCAATCGATAACAAAGCGCTGCTCTCCAAGGGCGGCAAACTGAGGATGCCGGTTCTCGCCCTTGGCGCCGAGAAATCTTTCGGCGCGGCGATGGCGGACGATTTGCGCTTCGTTGCCTTGCCAGTGACGTCACGAGCGGCATCGTCCCCAGCTCGGGCCACTGGATCATGGAAGAAAATCCGCAAGCGACCGTCAAGCTTGTTGCGGAGTTCCTCGGCAAATGAGCGCCCTCCGACTCTCCGCACAGGTGATGGCGGCGCCTCATGAGGAACTGCTCCGCCATAGCTCACGCGGGTAATCGAACCTCCATGGTTACGGCTAAGCACGCGCTGCGAGAGCCAACGAGACCTTCCAAAAAAGGAAAAAATATCACGCGCCAATGCCGGCGAATCTTCTCGTCGCCGATTTATCATCCATAGTGCAGGCATCTCGGCAGCCGCCGCACTGACGCCTGCCCTCTTGTCCAGATCGTTGTTTGCCACACTGTGCAAAGCAATCTTCAACGTCGATTTCTCATGGAGGCTCGGCCATGCGCTCGTTTACCACCAAAGACGGCACCAGTATTTCTTATAAAGATTGGGGATCTGGAAAGCCGATCGTGTTCTCTCATGGGTGGCCTCTCACGGCCGACGCATGGGACGCGCAAATGCTCTTCCTCGGAATGCACGGCTATCGCGTGATCGCGCACGATCGGCGAGGGCACGGGCGCTCAGGTCAGACCTGGGACGGCAACGAGATGGATACCTATGCCGACGACGTGGCGACCCTTTTCAACACGCTTGATCTCCATGGCGCCACATTTGTCGGACACTCAACCGGCGGCGGCGAGGTGGCCCACTACCTCGGCAGGCATGGCACCTCTCGAGTGTCAAAGGCCGTGCTGATCGGGGCAGTGCCTCCCGTCATGCTCAAGTCAGACAACAATCCGGAAGGATTACCCAAGAAGGCATTCGATGACATCCGCGATGGCGTAGTGAACGATCGCTCCCAGTTCTATCGCGACCTTGCTATCCCGTTCTATGGCTATAACCGACCGAATGCGAAAGCATCCCAAGGCGTCATCGAGTCATTCTGGCTGCAGGGCATGCTCGGTGGCATCAAGCCGCAGTATGATTGTATAAAGGCGTTTTCCGAAACGGACTTCTCCAACGATTTAAGGGAGATCGACATCCCCGTGTTGATACTTCATGGCGACGCCGACCAGATTGTGCCGATCGATGATTCGGCGAGGAAATCGGCGAAACTACTGAAGAACGGTACGCTGAAGGTCATTGCCGGCGCCCCTCACGGGATGTGCACCACGCTTGCAGACCAGATCAACAGTGAGCTTCTCGCGTTCATCAAGGATTGAGCGGCTCCGACGCGTCGGCGAGTCCCGTGCGACGGGCCTCGCCGGCGCCGAGGCCGGTTTCAAGCTCTACGTTTCGCTACTTGGGTTGATGGACTATGCCGACTCGCATTCTTGTGAAAACCACAATTGGCCCGGTGGCGGACGACTGGCATGTCGGGCGCTTCTCGCTGGTCACCGAGCATCTGCGCTCGCTCAAGGATTCCTCGGGCGGCGTTCTCTACGATGTTGTCGCGCGTGATCGCAGCGAGAATCACAATGGCGACGATAGCGACCTTCTGCAGCTTGCTAATGGCGCCTATGAGCAGCTGTGGCTGATTGGCGCAGACGTAACGGGCGCATTGACCTCCGGAGACGTCGAGAACGTGGCGCAATTCCGCAGACGTGGAGGCGGAATTCTGCTTACTCGCGATCACCAGGACCTTGGCGCCTGTTTCACACGACTTGGAGCGCTCGGGACGACGCAGTATTTTCAAACGGCTAATCCTGATCCCGATGAGTCGCACCGGTGTTGTGACGACCTCGAAACACCCTCAATCAGCTGGCCCAATTATCACTCCGGCGCCAACGGCGACTTGCAGACAATTGCTGCACTCCATCCCGTCCATGCTCTCATGAGGACCGCGTCAGGAACGGCTATTCGCCGCCTGCCCGCTCATCCACACGAGGGATCAGTCGGTGTTCCGACGGCGCTTCGGCATATCGCGCGCGTCGTGGCTCAGGGACGAAGTCTGACTACGGGGATGGCGTTTGATCTCTGTGTTGCCGTTGAGGAGCCTGGCATGGGCCGTGCGGTCTCGGATTCAAGTTTTCACCATTTCTGCGACTACAACTGGAATCCACGCATAGGGTGTCCAAGCTTCGTGAATGAGCCCGCTGGGGAAGGTGTTCTCTCCAGTCCTGACGCACTGGACGATGGACATCGCTACGTTGAGAACATTGCTGCGTGGCTTGCAGGACGGATCTAAATTACAAGGTGGTCGTCGGTTGACCGAATTCAAAATCTCATTCCTACGAGAGGAACGTCATGAAGACTAGCAGAGAAGATCTTGTGCACAGACAGAGCGCTCCACTGGCGACGCCTACCGACCTCAAACCCGCTGCGACCAAGGACATCGCCGGTGCCATGAATGCCGTTCTGGCCGACGTATTCGCGCTTTATCTGAAAACCAAGAACTTCCACTGGCACATGAGCGGCCCGCACTTCCGTGACTACCATCTGTTGCTCGACGAACAGGCGGATCAGTTGTTCGCGATGACCGATGCCATCGCCGAGCGGGTACGCAAGATCGGTGGATCCACGCTCAAGTCCGTCGGGCATATCAGCCGCATGCAACGCGTGGAGGACAACGATGCCGACTATGTGGAGCCGCAGGACATGCTCGCCGAAGTGCGCGAGGACAACAAGACACTCGCCGCGCGTCTGCGCGAAGCGCACAACGTGTGCGACGAACATCGAGACATCGCCACCGCCAGCCTGATCGAAGTCTGGATCGACGAAACCGAGCGACGTACCTGGTTTCTGTACGAGGCTGCTCGCCAGGGTCCGGCCGGCAAACCTTGAACGATCCTCGGTAGCCGGCGGTGACGCGTTGGCGCGAATGTTTGGGCGCTTCCGGGTCGTGCAGGCGACCCATCTGGAGCGCCGTGCAACGCTGTCACCCTTGCTGCCGTGGTGCACTCGAGCGCGGCGGGGCTCGCTGAGGCGGACAGCTTGGGTCGTGAGCCGGCTAAGGTTGAGATCGGCATAGTCTCCAGATGAGCCAGGTCGTTTCGACGCATCCTGCGCGCTCGGCGTTCAGCGCGTTTCATCACCGCGCGTTTACCGTTCTGTGGACCGCCACGGTGGTCTCAAACCTAGGCGGCTGGATGTATAGCGCCGCCTCGGCGTGGCTCATGACGACGCTGGACCCGAATCCGGTCGCGGTTTCCCTGGTTCAGGTGGCAACGACCCTTCCAACCTTCCTGTTCGCGCTGCTGGCGGGTGCGCTTGCGGACATCGTTGACAAGCGCCGCCTGCTGATTGTCGTCGAATCCTTCATCACGGTAAGTTCCACGGCGCTTGCGGCCCTCGTTTGGCTGGACCTCGTCACGCCAGGCAGGTTGCTGTTCCTAACGTTCCTCGTCGAGACGGGCGCAGCGCTAACCGCGCCGGCGTGGCAATCGATCGTGCCCCAGCTGGTTCCCAGGCAGGACCTGCCTGAGGCGGTGGCCGCAAATAGCGTGGGTGTCAATGTCAGCCGCGCGGTCGGCCCTGCCTTGGGCGGGGTGATCACGGTCGCGTGGGGAATCGCCGCGCCATTCTGGGTGAACGCCGGCAGCAATCTTGGATCGATCGGAGGATTGTTGTGGTGGCGCGCACCGCAGACGGGCCAGCGTCGACTGCCAACCGAGCGTCTGGTGAGCGCGTTGCAGACCGGCATACGCTATGCGCGACACAGCCGGCACCTGCGTGCGACGCTGTTGCGAGCGGTCGGATTCTTTCTGTTTGCGAGTGCTTACTGGGCGCTTCTGCCGCTCGTCGCACGCGACCGGATCGCGGCTGGCCCCAAGCTCTATGGCATCCTGTTGGGCGTGATCGGCGCAAGCGCCATCGCCGGTGCGTTTGCGTTGCCGCGGCTGAAGAAAGAGTTGGGTCCGGATCGCCTGGTGGCAGCCGGAGCGATCGGTACCGCTGGCGCACTGCTGCTGTTCGGCCTGGCGCGCAATCCGGCCACGGCGATTGCAGCCAGCGTCCTGGCAGGCATCTCCTGGATCGCGGTGTTGTCGAGCCTCAACGTGTCGGCTCAATTCGCGTTACCCGAATGGGTACGCGGGCGTGGGCTCGCCATGTATATGACTGTGTTCTTCGGCACCACGACACTCGGCAGTGCCATCTGGGGGGAAGTCGCCAGCGTGGCCGGACTGCCCGCGGCTCATTTCGTCGCGGCTGCCGGTGCGCTACTTGCAATCCCGCTGACTTGGCGGTGGAAGTTGCAGACCGCCCAAGGGATGGACCTCACGCCATCGATGTCTTGGCCGGCGCCGATCGTCACCGGGCACGTGGGAAACGATCAGGGCCCGGTGATGGTTACGGTCGAATATCGCATCAGTCCCAAAGACCGGGAAGCGTTCCTCACCGCACTCGAGATGCTCAGCCATGAACGGCGCAGGGATGGTGCCTACGCCTGGGGAATCTTCGAAGACATCGCCGACCGCAGCCGATTCCTCGAGACGTTCTTTGTCGAGTCGTGGCTCGAACATTTACGCCAGCACGAACGGGTGACGAATGCGGACCGTATGCTGCAGGATCGCATTCATCGCTTGGTCCAGGGCACACCGAAGATCACACATCTGATTGCCGCTGAACCGGTCGGCGAGGACGCGGCAACGCGTTCCGCGTAATTCCGGACTAGGCGTGGATCCGCTTCGACGCGGGGTCATACAGTGGCTTGGCGGAAACCATGGCTGGAAAAAGCCTTCCCGCTATATCTACTTGCCACTTTCCGCTGTTGAGGAAGGCCTCATCGACGGGCACCTTTGGCTCGATCATCACAAGGCCTACCGCGCCGCCCAGGGTATGGCCGTACGATGCCGCGCGAACGTAGCCGACTGGAACGCCGTCGCGACGTAGGACCTCGGCGTGGAACATGAGCGGCTCGGGATCCTTCACAAGCACCTGGACGAGGCGGCGGGTCAGCGGGCCCTTGGCCTCTTGAGCGAGCACCGCTTCCTTGCCGATGAAGCCGCCCGGTTTCTTGAGATCAAGCGCAAAACCGAGGCCGGCTTCGTACGGCACATCGGTGTTGTCGATGTCGTGGCCGTAGTCGCGGTAACCCTTTTCCATGCGCAGACTTGAGAGCGCCTTGAGTCCGGCGTGCACGAGGCCGAATTCGCGTCCCGCCTCGACGATGCGGTCATAAACATGCGTCGCCTGTTCGGCGGGAATGTAGAGCTCGTAGCCGAGCTCGCCCACATAGGTGATACGAATGCAGAGTACGCGTGCGAACCCCATGTCGATCTCGCGCGCGGTGCGGAACGGGAATGCAGCGTTCGAAAGATCCGCGGACGTAAGCTTCTGCAGGAGCGCGCGTGAATTCGGACCTTGCACATTGAGCTGGCCGTAGGCCGAGGTCACATCGGTGACGAAGGCCTGTACCTCATCGGGAATATTGCGCTTCATCCAGGTTTCGGCATGACGCACCATGGTGTCGGTGACGACCACCAGATATCGGTCGTTGCTGAGCTTGGTCACCGTCAGATCAGCTTCAAGCCTGCCGGCCTGGTTCATCCACTGTGTGTAGGTGATCACGCCCGGCGCGCCATCTACATGGTTGCCTGAAATGCGGTTGAGGCAGCAGCCGGCATCGCGCCCCTGGACCAGGAATTTCCCCATGAACGACATATCCATGAGGATCACGTTCCGGCGCGCGGCCTGATGCTCTTGCTGCCAGCGCGAGAACCAGCTCGGCCGGCCCCAGGTCAGGGCACCGGGGTCGGGCTGCGTGCCGGGCGTGCCGTACCAGTCCGGGCTTTCCCAGCCGCTCACCTCCTTGAAATACGCGCCAGCCGCGGCCAAGCGATCATGAAATGGGGATTTGCGCACGCCCCGCGCGGTGGTCAGCGACATCGCAGGGTAGTGACACTTGTAAACCATGCCGAGCGATTCGACGGTACGCTGGCGACGGTACTCGGGATTTGCCTGGTAGGCGTGGAGGCGATCGATATTGAACCCCGTGACGTCAACATCGGGATTTCCCGTGACGATCCAATGGGCCAGCACGCGACCCAGACCACCGCCGGTCAGCACGCCGATGGAATTCAAGCCCGCCGCTACGAAGTAACCCTTGAGCTCCGGCGCCTCGCCGACGATGGGGCGCAAATCGGGCGTAAAGCTCTCCGGACCACAGAACAGCTTCTTCATGCCGACTTCCGCGGTGATCGGCACGCGTGACATGGCGCGCTCGAGAAACGGCGTCATGCGCTCCCAATCCGGCGGCAACTCGCCGAAGGAAAAATCGCTGGGAATTCCTTCCACTTTCCACGGCGCACAGACCGGCTCGAACAATCCCACCATCAAGCCACCGCCCTCCTCGCGGTAGTAACCGTAGGCACCCGGATCCTCGAGTACCGGCATGTTCCGCGGAAGATTCTTGATCGGCTCGGTGATCAGATAGTAATGCTCGGCCGCTTGATTGGCGATCGTGACGCCCGCGAGCGCACCGAACTCACGCGCCCACATGCCGGCGCAGTTGACGACGATATCGGTCTTAATGTCACCAAGGGACGTGCGAACGCCGGTCACGTGTCCGCGGTCGTGCACAACGCCGCTCGCAGGCACGCCCTCGATGATTTTCACGCCCCGCACGCGCGCGCCCTTGGCAAGGGCCATCGTGACGTCCACCGGATTCACGCGGCCGTCTTCCTTCACGTAGAAGCCGGCCTCGATGTCATCCACTTTCGCGAGCGGAAACAGGTCCTTCACCTCGCCCGGCGACAGCTCTTGTACGTCCACGCCACAATAGCGATTGAACGCTGAGATACGCCGATATTCCTCGAGCCGATCCTTGTCGGATGCGACTTCGATGAAGCCGATTGGCGCGAATCCCGTGGATTGGCCGGTTTCCGCCTCGAGGCGCCCGTAAAGGGCGCGTGAGTACTTGCGCATCTCGGTCGAGGTTTCGGAAGTTGAGCCGAAAGTCACCATGAGACCCGCGGCGTGCCAGGTCGTCCCGGAGGTGAGCCGGTCACGCTCCAGCAGGACGACGTCCTTCCAGCCCATTAGAGCAAGGTGGTATGCCACAGAGGTGCCGATGACTCCGCCCCCAACAACGACAACGCGGGCGTGGGCGGGAATGCTGACGGGGCTCGAATTGGCAGTCATGGAACAATCTCTAAGCGCGCGATCTTGTTGGCAGCGAGCGTAAAGAAGTAGCGAAGATCGACCGGGCTGCCCGGAAACGTTCCGGAAACCCGACCCTTGACGATCAGTTGGCCGTTCACCTCGGTGAGGTCGTTGACTGCGACCTTGAAGTGATATTTTCTTACCGTTTCCTCCATCCACTCCCGGATGGCCGCGAGGCCGCGCCGCTCCTGGCCCTCATCCCTGACGATGGCACCGTCGGCGAAGCCGGCGAGCATGGCGTCGATGTTGTGAGTGTCGATCGCGGCGAAATAGGCCGCGAGCGGTTCGGGCAGTCTTAAGGGCATGGGTAGCTCCAAATTCGCTTAGCGGGCAACAGGAATACTCCGCGCTCCGCATTGCTCCCGCCAGATGGTGGCCTGGAACGCTTCCAAAAAGCCCTTTGCTGCAGTGCCCCACATAATGCTGTGCTCCGCATCACACAATCGAGCGCGACCTCGTGCTTGATTTCACGGACTGATTGGGATAGCGGGGATTAATGTCAACACCGTCGTAAAGGGATTTTACATTGCAAACATGCAGTTACTGATCGTCGAAGACAATGTGTCCGATGCCGAGCTGACGGTATGGCAGTTGCAGGCGGAGGGCATTGACTGCACATGGACGCGTGTGGCGACGGAGGATGCCTTCCGTGATGCATTGCTGTCTGCGCCCGACCTGATCATCTCCGATTGCACACTCCCGTACTTCGATGGCGTTTCGGCATTTTCGATTGCGGCTGCCGAGACCCCGGAAATCCCGTTCGTCTTCGTCTCCGGAACGCTTGGCGACGAGCGGGCTCGCGAGGCGCTCAAGCACGGTGCGCTTGGCTATATCGCAAAGGGCGACCGTGAACACCTGGCACAGACCATCCGCAGTGCGTTGGAGAGGGCACCGCCGCCCCACCGCAGAGCGAGCGATCGATCCGTGCTGTGGGCCGGCGCTGACGCCGGCACGGGCGCGGCTCAACATTTGCTCGCCAGGCGCAAGGTTCTGGACGATACGCTGCAGCAGCGGGATTCCCCGGCGATGACCAGCATCATGCTGCGGACGGCGCCGAGTCCCGCGGCGTTGCTCGTGATTGAGGCACAGCTGACGCGTGATCGGTTCGCAAAGCTGCTGCCGCTGGCGAACCTTGAGATCGACATGGCGTGCAACGCCGACGAGGCGCTCGACCGCCTCGCCGCTCGCGTTCACGCTCTGATGTTCACGGACAACATCGCCTTGATACGCGGCGCGCGCGAGCTGCCCTCAGGCGAGGCGACACACATCGTCTTCGTGAGCGCCGGCGGCGAGTCGCTGCAGTCGGAAGCCATACGCGCGGGCGCTAATGACTGCGTACCAAGCGATACCTGTGGCGAACATTTCTGGACACACGTGACCAGCGCCCGCCGCATCGCCGATTTTGCAGCCTCGCTGCAACTGGCTGTGCGCGACAACGGCGTGCTATCGACTATTGATGAACTGACGAGCGCCGGACGCCGGCACTACTTCGAGGAGCAGTTCCCGCGCGAAGTTGAGCGGGCGGCCCGACTCGGCCGGCCGCTGGCAATCCTGATGGCGGACATCGATGACTTCAAGCGAATCAACGACCTTCACGGGCATCAAATCGGAGATCAGGTACTGAAAGAGTTCTGCCATCGCATCGGCGGCGGCCTGCGTCTTGGGAGAGACTGGATCGCCCGCTTCGGAGGCGACGAATTCGCCGTCGTGCTTCCCGACACCACTGCGTCCAAAGCGAGCGCGGTGGCCGAGCGGTTGTGCGAGAGTACCCGCTCGGAAGCGTTCACAGATCAATCCCGCGAGATCCCGGTCACGGCGAGTTTCGGGGTTTGCGCACTCGATCACGTCTCCGGTTCCAGCAGCGATCTCGCGGAACGGATGGTGAGAGCAGCTGATGCAGCCCTCTATGAGAGCAAGCGCGCAGGCCGCAATCGTGTGACAGAGCGCAGCGTCTAACGACGCGGCTCGTCGTTGACACCGGCCGCCTCGCCTACGACCGGACAGATGGCGCGGACACCGCCTGAGTCGATTGCGCCGATAACTTCCGGCAAGTCGACGGCCCACACCGCAATTGACCGCGCCGTATCAAGTTGGCGACGGTTAGCAAGATCATCGCGCCCGCCCATGACGCGAGCGCTCCCCACAACGTGAATCCGTACTCGCCGATCATCGGTATCCCAAGTACGCGGGCCGCCAGACCGCCGGCAATCGCCGCACCAATGACTCCGGTTGCAAAGTCAGGCAACGAGGCACGGCCGATGTCGGAATAGAGGATCAGGGTCGCCAACCAGCCGACCAGCACGGACAGAATCAACAAGGTTATGACGCTCATGCGCGGGCCCTCGAATTGCTGCTTGCAATCAGTATCCGATGGTTGCGCGGATCATGCGCGTCTTTCCGAGCAGTAGCCGACAACGAGGCGTCTGCAATGCTCAGGACTTGTACGTACTTCGTCGCAGGTTTGCGACTCAACCGGCAGCACGCGCCACGAGAACGTGCCGGGCCCGGCGCGGATCTCCCGCCACCGGACATCGGCGCTCACTCATGGGCGCGTCCTGAGCAAGCGTCCGCGGCGACCGCGAGCGCTCCCAGCGGCCCCGCCAGCGTGCCCAGGCCTGGCGGCGTGATGTATCCCTCGAGGCCGCCAGCCGCTCGCTCGATGTCCACGTAATCGTTGAGGCTCAGACGCAAGTACTCGCGAATCCGGGGAAAGATATGTGTCTGCTCGCTTACCACACCACCGCCAATCAGGATCCGTTGCGGCGCCAGCGTCAAAACCAGACCGTGCGCCAGTTGCGCCAGCGCGTGCGCCACGGTGTCCCATACGGGACTGTCGGCCGGCAGGTTCTCGGGCGGTGTGCCGCTGCGCGCTTTGATCGCTGGCCCTGACGCGAGTCCCTCGACGCACGCGCCGTGAAAACGGCAGTTCCCGGGCCAGTCGTCCCCGGGAACGCGTGCTATGCGAATGTGTCCGCCTTCGGGATGGTGCCAGCCGAATACAGGCTTGCCCGCCGCGATGAGACCGACTCCCACGCCGGTACCGACCGTGACGTACGCGTAGTCGGTCAGCCCCTTGCCTGCGCCCCAACGGCCTTCGGCGAGGGCCGCGGCGATGACGTCGGTCGTCATCCCCACGGCGTCTGCAAACCGATTGGCGAAGAATCCTGCGACGTCCACATTCTTCCAGCCTTCCTTGGGCGTCATGCCGATCTTGCCGAAATTGGGCGATTCGGGCCGCAGCTCCAACGGGCCAAAGCATGCGAGCCCGATGGCGCTGAACGTGCCGTGTTTGGCCTTCCAGTCCCGCAGGATCCCTTCGATGCGCTGCAGTGTTGCCGCCGCGTCGCTCTCAGTCTTGAGCGTGATCCGCTCCCGGATGTCATCGGGTGCGGTGCCGACCAGGCACTCGCATTTCGTTCCGCCCAGCTCCACTCCACACATCAGGGGTTTCGGCGTCATCGGAGCTCTCGTTTGGCGGTTTTGGGCGGCAGCGACTCTCGCGGCTCAGTTTGGGATCGAAGGCCCCGGTGAGCAACGCCAGAGGGTCGTGGCTTCACGTTAAGGCCTGCACGGTTGCAATACATCAGTTAAATCAATAAGTTCAGCACGCTCGCCCGAAGACGCGGACCGGTTTTGAGCTCGATTTGGAACTGGACTACAGTGAGATCTATGAGCGCGAACCATTCTTCCGTCAGACGCGATCCCGGTTATGTCGGCCTGACGACCGCCGTCGACAGCCTTCCCGCGTCGTTTTATTTTGATCCAGGGCACCACCAGCTGGAAATGACCCGGATCTGGTACCGGAATTGGATCTACGTCTGCCGTTCGAGTGACATTGGCACACCGCGCACCTTTCGTACCCTCGAGGTGGGTGACCAGTCGATCCTGGTGGTGCGCGGCGAGGACCGCGTCGCGCGCGCCTTCCACAACACCTGTCGGCATCGGGGAGCGGCGCTGTGCCGGACCCCGGAAGGTCGATTCCCCTCTGCCGGAATCGTGTGTCCGTATCACAGCTGGAGATACAGTCTGCGCGGCGATCTCCTGCAGACGTCTTCCAGGCAGCACGGCGACGGCTTCGACAGGCGCGATTTCTCACTGTACAGCCTGCCGGTTAACGAGTGGAACGGTTTCATTTTCGCCGCACTGACGAATGAGCCGCCGCCTTTCAGTGCAGGTTTTGATCTGCCACTGAACCGCCTCGATGATTGGCAGCTGGGCGAGCTGGTCGTAGGGCATACGCTGCGCAAAACGATTCAGTGCAACTGGAAGGTATTCTGGGAAAACTACAACGAGTGCCTGCATTGCCCCGGCGTCCATCCCAGGCTGGCGCAGCTGGTTCCGATCTTCGGCAGAGCGTTGCTGGAGCGGCGCGACGATCCGAGTTGGCAGGATCACGCCGACGACGACGATCCGAAGTACGGGGGCGGATTGCGCAGCGGAGCCGAATCATGGTCCATGGACGGCAAACCGGTCGGAGTGCCGTTTCCGGGAGTGAGTCCCGAAGACCGCAAGGCCGGCCACGTGTATCTGACCTCTGTGCCTTCGATGTTCATCGTGGCACACGTGGACTACGTGCGCGTCGTACGTCTGCGGCCGCTCGGACCGGAGCGAACGGAGATGAGCATCGAGTTTCTCTTCCTGCCCGAAACGCTGGCCGATCCGAAACGCGACCTCATGAACGCGGTTGAGTTCACAGACATCGTCATGAGTGAGGATGCCGAAATCTGCGAACTCAATCAGCGCGGATTGCGGGCCTTGCCTCACGCCGGGGGCGTACTGATGCCTGAGGAGTATGCGATACGGCAGTTCCAGAATTGGGTCAGGTCTGAGTTGACCCGGACCTAGCGCTGCGGCGGATTTGCGCCTGGCAGCGCTGACCTAAGTGCCGGCAAGCGATTCCCCGTCGGTGCTACCGGGCACGATTGAGAGCCTCGGCATGTGCGTTCGCTCAGCGGCGACGATCTGCGCAGCGCTGACTGCCTTGTACGTCTGCGGGTGCAACAACTCCCCACCGCCCTCCTCGGCGGTGGCCGAGGAACCCGTACTCCACATCTATAACTGGGCGGACTACATAGGCTTCGACACCATCGCGCGATTCGAGCGCTCGACGGGCATCCGCGTGATCTACGACCTCTACGACTCGAACGAGACACTGGAGGGCAAGCTGCTGGTAGGCGATTCGGGCTACGACATCGTCAGCACCAGCATGGCGTATTTCGGCCGCCAGATCCGCGCGGGCCTCTACGAGCCCCTCGATAAGGCAAAACTCCCCAACTGGAAAAACCTCGACCCCTACGTGCTCGCCGTGCAGGCAAAGGCCGATCCAGGCAACCGCTACGCCGCCCCGTACCTGCACGCCATGAACGGCTTCGCGTACAACGTGCAGCTCATCCGGGCGCGCATGCCGGAGGCGCCGGTCGACAGCCTGGACATGCTGTTCAAGCCGCAGGTGATCGCAAGGTTCGCCGACTGTGGCGTGAGCTTCCTCGACTCTCCCGACGACGTATTGCAGCTCGCCCTGCAGTATCTGCACCTGGATCCCAACTCCAGACGCGTCGAAGATCTTCAGGCCGCGGAGCGGCTCATCATGTCGGTCCGCCCGTTCATCCGCGTCTTCGACTCGAACGACTACGTCTATCAGCTGGCGAGCAACGAGCTGTGCGTCGCGATGGCCTGGTCCAGCGACTATTCAACCGCCGTGCTGCGCTCGCGCGCCGCCGGCCTCGACCTGCACCTGGCGTTTACGCTTCCCAGGGAGGGTTCGAATGTCACCTACAACGCCCTCTTGATCCCGACTGGAGCGCCGCACCCGCAAGCGGCGCATGAATTCATCAACTTCATTCTCGAACCGCACGTGATCGCCGACATCACCAACGATATCTACTACGGCAACGACAATCTTGCGGCACGCCCGTTCGTGAGGCCGGAAATCATCAACGATCCCGCGATTTACCCGCCGCCTGCGGTGCGGGCCAGGCTCTTCCTGCCGACAGAATTCGATTTCAAGTATCAGCGGTTACGAACGCGTACCTGGACGCGGATCAAGAGCGGACTCTAGCGGCGGGGGGCGGCGCGCCGTCTCGCTGTCATCGCGCTCGTCTTGCAGGCCGTCGGACGCCGACTTCGAAGCGCTCGATGCGCAGGACGCGAATAGTGCCTCCACGTTCGCGCCGTGTAAGGCCATGAGCTCACGCGGCGGCGCAGTCTCCTCCGGTATCAGGAACAAACCCCAGCGTCGCGCGGTCCTTCCGGCGCTGCTGCGACTCGTCCAGGCGGTAAACCATACACCGCAAATGAGACCGACCAGCACCGGCGCCAGCCACCAAAAAAAGCGCGGAGCCACCCGCAGCATGATTGCGCCCCACGCCAGACCGAAAGCCAGGTGCCATTTCTGCCGCCGGAAGGCTTCCCGCAGCGTGACTCCGCGGTCGGCACGGGATGCGGCATTCCAGGACACCGTTTTGCCCAGCAGGATCTGCGCCACGAACGTCGAATGGAACAGCATCATGGACGGCGCCAGTAGCATGCTGAAGAGCTGCTCGACGAGCATGCTTGCGCACAGCCGCGCGGCTCCACCGAATTGGCGGCGCATTTGCCGGTCGCGGAGTGTCAGGAAGGCAGCGAGAATCTTCGGCAGCAACAGCACCGCCAGAGTCAGCCCAAACAGCACGGCAATCTCACCGCCCCGGATTTGCGGCCAGTGGGGAAAAAGACTGCGCAGGCCCGGCAGGAAGTATTGCGGCTTCTTCGTCGTCTCGATGGCGCTCACCACGGAGCTCACCAGCAACAGCGCCAGCCACATCGGTGAGCTCACGTAAGACAGGATGCCCGTCACAAAGTGAACCCTGCTCAGGGGATGCAGCCCGGGAAATCCCAGCACGCGCGCATGCTGCAAGTTGCCCTGCGTCCAACGCCGATCGCGCACCGCGTAGTCGATGACGTTCGCCGGCACTTCTTCCCAGCTGCCGATGAGATCGGGCACCTGGCGGACCTTGTAACCTGCGCGACGCATGAACGCGGCTTCGACGAAGTCATGGCTCAGAATTGCTCCACCCAGGGGCGGGCTCCCGGACAGATGCGGTAGCGTACAGTGACGTGCGAAGGGCTGCAGGCGCAGGATGGCATTGTGGCCCCAGTAGTTGCTCTCCCCCAGCTGCCAGAATGCGAGCCCGCTCGCCAGCATCGGGCTTTGTAGCCGTGAGCCAAACTGGATAAGGCGTCCAAACAGCGTCTCGCGTCCCGCCGGCAGCGGCAGGGACTGAAGAATGCCTATTTCGGGATGCGCCTCCATCACACGCGCGAGTGTCACGAGGGCCGAACCGGTCATGATGCTGTCCGCATCGAGGACGATCATGCATTCATAGTCCGCGCCCCAGCGACGCACGAAGTCGGCGATATTGCCCGCCTTATGGTCGCTGCGATCGCGACGGCGGCGATAGAACACCCTGCCGGCGCCCTGGTGGCGTGCGACAAACTCATGCCACATGGCTTCCTCTTCGGCAGCGATGTCCGGATCGCGTGTATCGGAGAGGATGAAGAGATCGAATGCCCCGCGCTCCGACTCCTGCGCCAGCGAAGACCAGATCGCCTCGAGGCCCGCCGCCACGCGCCGGGGATCCTCGTTGTACACGGGCATCACGAGGGCCGTGCGTGTGCGCAGCGGCCGTCCGGCCACTTCGCTGAGCTGAATGGCCGCAGGATCGTGCCCGGCAAGTCGAATCGCAAAACCTGCGATCGCGGTCCAGAAGGAGCTGGCAATCCAGGCAAACAGGGCAAAAAAGAGTACTAAGCCCAATAGCTCGATCCCGCCGCTCAGACGATTCGCCTGCAGAACATCCAGCAGCAGCGCGCTCGCACAGCCAGCCGTGAGAAGGGTCAAACCGAAAAACAGCGTGCGGCGCAGGCGTGCGTGCCAGCGCATCTGCGAGCGCGACCACCCGCGGCTCAAGGCGTCCATTGATAGACCCAGCTTTCTGTCAGCGCCTCGCCATATAAGGTGAGATAGCAGCGCAGATCGACCGGCTTCTTTATCTTGGGCGTGACCACAAAGACAGCCCGCCAGATGCCCGTCGCAAGACGCTGCACGGTCAACGCCTCAATCTGGCCGTTTTCGGCGCTCACATCCGCTTTGACCGGTTGGGCGCCATCGATTCCGTCCAGATCCCCGCCGGCGAAGTCGACCACCATGCGGCGCGCGCCGGCGGCAAAGCGCCCTTTGTTGTCGCCCATGACCGGATTCCCGTTGCGGGTCGCAACAACCCGCCCACCCGGCGGCCAGTGCGGCGCTTGGGCATAGGCGGACAATAGATAGGAGAATGACAGGGGTTTGCCGGCCACGGCAGCCTGCGCGGGTACCCAATAAGCGACCATGTTGTCGTGGATTTCCTCATCGCTGGGAATTTCAACCAGCTCCACTCCGCCCTTGCCCCAATTCCCGAGAGGCTCGACCCAGTAGCTCGGCCGCGCGTGATATTGGGATTCCACATCCTGGTAATGAGCGAAATCGCGCTCGCGCTGGATCAGCCCGAAGCCCCGCGGATTTTCGTCCATGAAGCGATTGACCCGCAGCTCGCGCGGATTGGCCAACGGACGCCAGATCCATTCCCCGTGACCGGTTTGCGTCATGAAACCGTCGCTGTCGTGAACCTGCGGACGGAAATCGTCAAAGCGCCGAGCGGTGCCGTCCTCGCCGTAGAGAAACATGGAGGTGAGCGGCGCCACGCCCAGCTTCCCTATACCGTGGCGCGGGTAAAGGTCGCAATGCACTTCGACCTGAGTGATGGCGCCGGGTCGAATCTGGAATTGATACGCACCAGCCACGCTCTTGCCGTCGAGGATCGCATAAATCGTGAGCACGCGGTCGGATGGCTGCGGCCGCAGCAGCCAGAAATCGGTGTAGGTGGGGAATTCCTCTCCGCCGGGCGCTGCGGTATCGATCGCCAGCCCGCGTGCCGAAGCGCCGTAATGCTGATTGCGGCCGAGCACACGGAAATAGGAAGCGCCGAGGAAGACGATCAGCTCGTCTTTGACGGCGGGTGACTGCAGCGGGTATTGCACCCGCAGACCCGCAAAGCCGAGATTCGCCGCAGCCTTCGGGGGCTTCAGCAGGCGGCCAAAGGCGAAGGATTGCGGGTTGTACGCAACCGGGCTCGCGCCTGCAGCGCTCACCTCGAAGATATTGACGCGCTGCCTGTTACGGTAGCCGCGGTGGAAAAACTGCACTTCGAACAGGGACTGGCCGTGCCACAGCCCGCTTTCGGGGCGAAAACGAATCTCACGGTATTGATCGTAGTTCAGATTGGCGAGCGCCGCCGGTAACGCCTCGGGCATGGGCCGATAATCGTGCGCCGCGCGTTCTTGCGCGAGCTTTTGCACGTCGGCGAAAGTGAAAGGTTGAGGTTGAGGTTGAGGGGGCCGTGCCGTCTTCGCCGCACTAGCGCCGGCATGACGGCGAACTTGGGTTGTCGGGGCTTTAGCGGGCGCGCCGGAACTCGTGGCTGTGTCTTGAGACAGCAATATCGACGCGAGCAGAACCTCGGCGATCACAGCCGGCTGCCGCAGGCGAAGCCACATGGACGCACCTGGGTTCTCTCTGATTACAGTACGCAGAGCGCCGCATGATACATAGAACGATTATGCCATCTCACACCGGCGCTTTATCTGAATTGCGTGTCCGACGCGGCTGACAAACCGGGCCGAATCGCAAGCTTGGGCGCTGCTTTTCGCGAACGCCGAAACGCTGCGGAACATCCGTCTAAGCGTTTACCCTTACCTCCGCGCCGCGACCCTCAGCACATACTCCACGACGTCCGGAAGTCTGCGGCAGCTGATCGGTACGTTCGAGGCGCCGTTCATCGTGGCTGCGGGTCTGACGGTGGCTTTGGCTGCGGCGGCAGCCGCACGTCCAGCACCGCGACGCTGATCACCGACGGATCGTCGCGCAGCTTCACATAGAGCTGCCCTTCCGTTGGGCGCGGGACCGGTAGTGCCGATCCCGGAAAACCATCCGGAACCTGTACTGGCTGAGTGAACTGCGGGTCGCCGGATACGGAGTCGAGCAGGAACAGGTTGACGCCGGACAGCTTGCAGGCGACCTCCGCAGAGGGCGCCGGACACTCGAGGCTCTTGAGCACCGGCAGACGTACCAGCGTGGCGAGCGGACCCCAGTCGCCCGCGACACCGTTGCTGACCATCCGGAACCGAAGCGGCCCGAACGCCGAAGACCCGAATGCCTTCGCAGGATCCAGTGTCGCTACGGCAACCTTGGAATTTGCGAGCGTCATCCCGCCGCTACCGACTGCAAGGAGGGTCGACCATGATCCGTCGGCCGTCGCGACCTCTATTTTCTCGTCACGTGTAAAGGCTGGGGGAGTCTGCGCGCGCAGTGAAAATGTCAGCTGCGCGTCCTGTGGCAGCTCGTCCTGATTGGAGAGCCGGATAGTGCCATTGCTGCCGGAAGGCGCGAGCTGCGCACTCTTGCCGATCAGGATCGCACTCGGACGCGGCACGTCGACGGATACCCTGACATCGAAGGCGCGTCCGTCTTTGAATGTGACTTTTGCCTTTGCGGTTTCGCCCTGGCTGAGAACACTGGCAGCATTCGCAGGGCGTGCCAGCATGGACAGCTCGTCGCGGCCTTCAATGGTCGACAGCGCTCCGGGTACAAACTCGACCCCCTTGAGAACGAGGTTGTCGACCTCGTCCAGGCGATTGCCCCTGAGAACGCCCTGGCTGTCTCCGGCATGAAGAGCAAAGCGCTCGAGATGGCCGGCCTCGGAGAAGGCGCGAAGCGGCAGGCTTTGCGGCTGATGCGCGCCGTACTGCCTGACCAGCAACGTCATCTCACCGGGAGTCGCCTCCTGAAGCGCAAGTTCGATCTCCACTTCGTCCGGCTTCACGCTCTTCCACACGACCTTCAGTTCTTTGCCGGCCGGGTCCTTCAGCGCGATGTCCTCGATGCAACCGACACTACCGGCGCGAAGATGAACCGTGTCCGTGCGACCGACGATCAGCGCCGCTTCGTCCCCCGCGGCCAGCTTCCACGTCTGCGCGCGCGCGTCCACCAGCTGGAAGCTCGGCCCCTCGTACTTGTCGAAGCCCCAGTAGCCGTGCAGGGAAGCACGCGTGGTGTCGCCCAAGCTCACGTTGCGCAGAGCCGAGGTGTCTACGGCAAAACCTCCCCGCTCGGCCTCGGCCCTGGCGGGCAGATCGACGGTGGTGCCGTCCCGGGCTGAGAATCTCAGCGCTACGCCATGCGCGAAGGCGGTGGAGAACACCAGCGGCGCGCCCTCGACCGGCAGGATCAGGGAGTCCTTTTTCGCGCAATGCATCTCCTTGGGATCGACTGGATGCAGCGGCGGGAACTGCGGAGCTTCGACCGCCGGCAGCCCCACCACCAGCACCGATTTCGGGTCGTGAAACGACGGTGGCGCGTTCAGCGTAAGTGTCAATTGCCGGCCCCGCGCTGAAGCGAGCGCCGGAATGTATTGATACTGTGCGGTGCGAAACGAGTCGAGGATGCGGGCAATATCGAACACCGCGCCAATGAAAGGTCCGAAGTTGCCGGACCTCAGCAGTGGGGTACTGCTGGCCTCCATGGCCAGATCGCTCGCGGGACCGGACGTGAGCGCCTGGGCAATCGATGCACTGTGACCATCGTTCAGAATCAGCGATTCCCGGCCTTGCAGCAGGCAGGAGGCCTGCAGTAACGGAATCTTGTCCAGACACTTCTCGTCCACCTTGATGGCCAGACTGCGTGCCATGAGCGGCGCGGCTTCCTTGAGCCGGGCGGGATCGGCCTCCCCAAGGGTACGAATCGCCTCCAGATACCTTTGCAGTCGCGAGCGATCGAGTGTGGCCTGGTTAAGGTCCTGGGACGTGCGCACGAATGCCCCCGGACGGCCGCGCACGGCATTCACCAGTGTGTTGAAGTCTCCGCCGGTCTCTGGCGCGAGGAACACCAGCAGCTGCTGAGCATCCTTGGGCACTGTCAGGGTCATCCCGTCCTGCGAACATTTGCCGGCCCACGTCTGGCAACGCGAGAACCAGTTCGCCGGAGGCGGATTGGTCGATCCCCTCAGAAAGGCGGCTACCATGAGGTAATGCGCGGACTGCAGCGCCGTGGGCAGATCCGCCTTCATCCATACGCGGTCTCCGGCCGCGAGGTTCGGAACCTGCGAAGCCGGCAAGGTCATGGCACCACGGGTGACTTCGAGCTCAATGCTGGGTCCGGCAAGGTCGAAGTTGGCCGGGTCGGCATGAGCCGCTGCTGCCGCAGCGAGACCGAGAGCGGCGCCCAGCATCGGGGAGCGGTACGACGAACGCATTGCGCTATTTTAGTGGCGCGGTCGGCAAAGTCACTGAGCAGCCGGTCCCATGTATTGACCTCGGCGTCCTGCGGCCCCAAAGTCTTCGAGGGACTCACATGATCTTCGAGCACATCCCTACAGGCGGCTGCCAGTCCTATCTGGTGGGATGCGCGGACACGCGCGCGGCAGTGCTCATCGACCCCGAAATCAGCCAGTTGGATCGCTACCTCGGGCTGGCTGCGCGCAATGGTCTGCATATCCGCTACCTGATCGACACGCACACCCACGCGGATCATTTCTCCGCGACTGCGGAGCTTGCGCGCCGGCTGACCGTGCCGGTCGTCATGCATCGCGAAAGTGGTGCGCCCTTTGTCGACATGCGGCTCGACGACGGGGAAATGATGGCGCTCGGACGGCTCCGGCTGCGCGTGCTTCACACCCCGGGGCACACCCGGGACTCCATGTGCCTCGTGGTCGAGGACCGGGTATTCACGGGCGACACGCTGCTCATCGGCGCGACCGGGCGCACCGATCTGCCGAGCGGTGATCCTGAGGCTCTGCATGAGAGTCTGTTTCAGCGACTGCTGCGCCTCGACTCCGGGCTCAAAGTATTCCCAGCGCACGAGTACAAGGGGCGCAGTCATTCGAGCATCGGACAGGAGATGGCCGAGAACCCGCGCTTGCAACGCCGCGATCGTGCGGCCTTTGTCGACATGATGCGCAGTCTCAACCTGACCATGCCCACTCACATCACCGAGGCGCTGCGAGTGAACATGAGCGGCGGCAAGAGCGTGGCGCAGTTGCTGGCGGAGGCAGCCGCGCGCGTGCCATTCATGTCGCTCACGGAACTCAGGAGCCATATCGAGGGCAACAGCGCGGAGCTGCTGATCCTGGACGTGCGCGAGCGTGAGGCTTTCGAGCAGGGCCATATCCCCGGGGCTCGCCTGCTGCCGCGCGGACAGCTGGAGCTGCGAGTCAACGAGGAGCTGCCGGACCCGACGCGGCGCATACTCGCCTACTGCGAGCTGGGGCAGATCTCCACGTTCGCGGCAGCGACGCTGCGCAGCCTCGGATTTCAGCGCGCGCTGGCGCTCGATGGCGGCATGCAGGCGTGGCGGGAAGCTGGCTTCCCCGTGGCTGCCGGAAAATAAAGAAACGGCGGCGGTCGCGTCCGCGTCATGCGGTCGGCGCAAACATCTTGGCCATGAGCCAACGCAGGATGAAACGCGGCGTCACAGCGCCGGAGATGGCCAGCAGGCGGTTCGTCAGGCCAACGACGCGAACCACGCGACCCGCGTCATACGCAGCCAGGGCAACGCGCACGACTTTCTCCGGGGTTGCGAAGGGCAGCAACCTCCCGGCCAGACCCGGGACACCGGAGTCCGCATACAGGCCGGTGCGGGTGAAACCGGGACATACCGTGACTACGCGAACCCCGCGGTTGCGAAGCTCGTACGACAGGCCTTCTCCAAACGCCAGAACGAAGGCCTTGGTTGCTGCGTACGTCGTCCAATACGGAATCGCCTGGAATGCAACGATGGATGCGATGTTGAGGATCCCGCCGTGTTTCCGTTCCACCATGCCCGGGACGATCTTGCGCGTCAGCGTGTAAAGCGCCTCGACGTTCACTCGGATCGACTCAATCTCCCGCTCAGGGGATTGATCCAGAAAGTGACCCGACGTGGACAGTCCCGCGTTGTTGACGAGCAGCTCGATGTCGCCCAATGCGTGAGCTCTCGCGATGACGGCCTCGACGCCCGCGGCGCTCGCCAGGTCCACGGCCAGCGTTTCGACGCACCCTCCGTTCTTCTTGACGTCATCGGCTACCCTGGCCAGGCCTTGCGCGCTCCGCGCCACGGCGAGCACCGGGTGTCCCCGCTGTGCGAGCGCCCTCGTGAACGCCGCTCCCAAGCCACCGGATGCACCGGTGACGATCGCCCAGCCCATACCCATCATGCGCACCTCCGTCCCGCGGCTCGTACGTGCGCCGCAGTGCCTGCTACTTACCTGTCCGACCGCGTCGCTGCAATAGTCACGAGAACGAGTCCGTCGGGCGGAATCTCGAGAGTGAGCGTGCCGGCTCCGAGCGAGCGTACGACGGGCAAAGGCAATGCGGCAGCGGTACGCAATTCAGTGAGTTGGCGTTGCGTCGGATAGCGCGGAGATCCCATCCTCTGGTACGCCGGGTGAACATTTCCGTGTTCAGCGTCCAGTGACTGAACGCTCGCGGTGCGCGCGGCGCTGTTCTTCACTGTCATTACCACCTTTCGCGCCTTCCCAGTCGAGCCGATCTCGGTGTAGTTCCAGATGGCGAGGACCAGTGCTCCATCGCCCCGGCGCGTCAGCAGCGCGCCCTCGGCGTCGGCGGGGAACCGCTCCTCGCCGAGTTGGTGCAGCAGGGCAAACGCGTTGAAGGCCGGCTTCGGAATGCCGCCCACGGCCAATAGCCCGAAGCCACCGTAGAACGGCGTCTTCACAACACCGCCCTCCTCAAACACGTCGGAGAACGTCCAATAGGACATGTCCTGTAGGAGTCCGTCGCATTGCCGCACCGTCTCCGCCAGCCACGGCCCCATGTAGGGGGCGTCGGTCACTTGCGGGTGGTTCGCGAAGCTGGCGTTGAATTCCGTCCAGATCAGTGGCAAGGACGGCAGCGGGGATGCCTGGATTTCGGAATGCACCTTCTGTACGGCGCGACACACCATCCGGTCACGCGCAATCGGCTCGGTGGAACCGAATATGTTCTTCGGGGTATCGTCGCCGTAGACGTGTGACGAAATGAAGTCGACCGGGACACGGTTTTGCCTGCAGTGCCGGATGAATGCCGGAACCCATGCGGCTTGCGCCGTCGCCGGCCCTCCGACACGCAGGCGCGCATCCACCGCCTTGAGACTCCTGGCGGTGTGGTCGTATAGCGTCCAGTAAGTGGACTGCTTCGGCTCGCCTCCCCAAAAATCGAGATTGGGCTCGTTCCACACCTCGAAGTACCACCGGCTGACCTCGTCGATTCCGTAACGCTCGACCAGGTGCCGCGCGAACGCTGTAATCAGCGCATCCCACCGGCCATAATCCTTGGGGGGCGAAACGACCGGCCGGTACCAGAAGCTCTGTCGTATGTCGCGGCGGGCGAGCTGACGCGGCATGAAGCTGAGCTCGACGAACGGTCGAACGCCGTTGGCGAGCAGGCCATCGTACACTTGGTCGACGTACGAGAAGTTGTATATGGACTCCCCGTTTGGACCTTCGGTATACACGCCGACCTCGTCGTGGAATATGGCGTGAAAGCGGATATAGGCGACTGCTGTGACGCTGCGGACAGCGCGCAGGTCCTCACGATAGCTCTCGCGCAGAGTCAGCGCCGCGCGTCCTGATCCAAACATCCGCTCCCAGAAATGCGGAAATGGTCGCGTCGGCGCCGTCGCATCCACCGTGATGGCGCTCTCACCGACTTGTGCGCCCACTCGCGTGACGGCGAGCGCCAGTACCAGTAACGCGATCGACGATCGCCAACCCTTGCGCATCATGCACTGCTCCTTACAGCTGCCCGAATCGGCGCCCGGTCTTGGGGTCAAAGAGGTGCAGCCGGCCAGGCGAAAAGGTCAGCGTCACGGTATCACCCGGAGAGGGGAGCGAGTGCGGAGGCATGCGCAGCATCAGCTCCATGTTACCGGCGCGTGCATTCAGAAACGCTTCGTTGCCGACCGGCTCGATCAGCTCCAGCACGGCGCTGAGGCGCGGCTGGCGCGCAAGCGCCCCGGTCGCGGCGCTCAGACGCAGGTCCTCGGGCCGCAGACCGGCGACGACCTCCGCCCCGACAAGGGATGCAAGATCCGCTCCGCTCCCGTTGGGCTCTCCGAGGTGCAGCCGTGTGAACCCGAGATCGAGTTGCAGCCCGTCCTGCTGCACCAGGCGCCCGCGCAGAAAGTTCATAGCCGGACTGCCGATGAACCCGGCCACGAACAGGTTGGCGGGCCGCTCATAAACCTTCATCGGTGCGTCTATCTGTTGAATTTCACCGCCGTCGAGCACGACGATCCGCTGCCCCAGCGTCATCGCTTCAATCTGATCGTGGGTCACGTAGATCATGGTCGCGCCCAGACGGCGGTGCAGCTTCGCGATCTCGGTGCGCACGCCCAAGCGCAGCTTCGCATCGAGATTGGATAGCGGCTCATCGAGCAGGAAAACTTCCGGATCACGCACCAGCGCGCGCCCGAGTGCGACGCGCTGGCGCTGCCCGCCCGAGAGCTGCCGGGGCCGGCGCTGCAGCAGGTCCGTCAGACCCAGCACCTCCGCGGACTCCCGCACGCGGCGCTCGATCTCAGCGCGCGACTGACCCCGCAGCTTCAGGCTGAAGCTCAGGTTCTCGGCGACCGTCATGTGCGGATACAGGGCGTAGCTCTGGAACACCATCGCGATGTCACGATCCTTCGGCGCAACATCGTTGACGATCCGGCCGCCGATACGCACCGTGCCGGAGGTGGGTGATTCAAGGCCCGCGATGATCCGCAACAGCGTCGATTTCCCACAGCCGGAGGGACCGACGAGGACGACGAACTCCGAGTCGGCCACTTCGAAGGTGGCATCGGCGACGGCGATGTGCTTGCCGCCGTAGGCCTTGCGTACCCGCTCGAGCTGTACCGCAGCCACTCCCGCTCCTCACTCACTCAGTGTAAAATTTGCATCCCGGGCGCTCAGAAAACGTTTTCGTGGCATCCTGCGGAGTATTGTCCGATAACAAGGACGAGGTGCGCCATAACCTTTCCAGCGAATTTTCTCTGGGGTTGTTCGACTTCGGCATATCAGATCGAAGGCTCCCCGCTCGCCGACGGTGCTGCGCCGAGCATCTGGCAGCGTTTCGCGCACACCCCCGGCCTGGTGTGCGACGGTGATACCGGCGATGTCGCCTGTGACCACTATCGCCGCTACGCGGATGATGTCGCGCTGATGAGGGAGTTGGGCCTCACGGCCTACCGCTTCAGCATCTCCTGGAGCCGCGTGATCCCTCAGGGCGCGGGCGCGGTCAATCCGGCCGGACTCGCCTTCTACGACCGCCTCACGGATGCGTTGCTCAGCCACGGCATTGCACCCATGGTGACGCTCTACCACTGGGACCTGCCGGCGGCACTCGATGACCGCGGCGGTTGGCTCAATCCCGATGCAGCCAAGTGGTTTGCCGAGTACGCCGCGACCGTGTTCCGCAAGCTCGACGACCGGGTCAAGCTGTGGACGACGCTGAATGAGCCCTGGGTGGTGACAGACGGCGGCTACCTGCACGGAGTACTGGCACCCGGCCACCGGAACCTGTTCGAGGCGCCCATCGCCACCCATCAGTTGCTGCGCGCTCATGGGGCGGCCATCCAGGCTTATCGCAGTGAGGGCAGACATCAGATCGGTCTGGTGGTGAATCTCGAGCCCAAACATGCGGCCTCGAGCCTACCTGAAGATGCCGCCGCCACCCAGCGGGCCGACGCGTACATGAACCGCCAGTACCTCGACCCGGTATTGCTGGGGAGCTACCCGCCGGAGCTCAAGGACGTCTTCGGCAGTGCGTGGCCGCAGTGGCCGCAGGCGGACTTCGAGCTCATCAAGCAGCCGATCGACTTTCTCGGTGTGAACTACTACACCCGCAGCGTCATACGCTGCGACGCGGGTTCCTGGCCGGTGCGGGCGGCGGCGGTGCGACAGCGACGTGCGATCTACACGGAAACCAAGTGGGAGGTATACCCGCGGGGACTCACGGATACGCTTCTGTGGGTGAAGCAGCGCTACGGCGACCTGCCCGTTTACGTGACGGAAAACGGCGCTGCCTTCTTCGATCCGCCGACGGTCGAAGGCGATCAGCTCGAGGATCCGTTGCGCGTCGCCTACCTGCGGGAGCACTTGCGGGCCATCCGTGCAGCCCTTGAGCAGGGAGTGGACCTGCGCGGTTATTTCGTGTGGTCGCTGCTCGATAACTTCGAATGGGCGCTCGGCTATTCGAAGCGCTTCGGGATCGTGCACGTGGACTTCGAGACCCAGCGGCGCACGCCCAAGGCGAGCGCCCGCTTTTATTCCGGGGTGATCGCGAGCCACGGCGAGGCGCTCGGACGGTAGATCGCGGGTCGTTCAGTCAACCCTTGACGCTGCCCATCAGGATGCCGCGGATGTAATAGCGTTGCAGCGACAGGAATAGCACGAGCACCGGCAGCACGGTGAGCACCGCGCCGGCCATCATCAGTTCATTGTCGGGCACGTGCTCGCGCGACAGCTGGGCGAGCGCAATCGGCAGGGTATACAGATCCTGGTCCGTGAGCACGATCAGCGGCCACATGAAGTCGTTCCAGCTGCCAAGAAAGGTGAACACTGCGAGCGTCACCAGGATCGGCCGCAGCGCCGGCAGCACGATCGATGCGAAGATTCGCATCTCGCTCGCGCCATCGATGCGGGCCGCCTCCAGCAGTTCGTCGGGTATGGTGAGCGCGTATTGTCTGACCAGGAATACGCCGAAAATTCCCGCCATCGCCGGCACCACCACTGCCGCATAGGTGTTGACGAGCCCGAGCCATTTCATCATCAGAAACAGCGGCAACATCGCCACCTGGCTGGGGATCACCAGGGCCGCCAGCAGGACCTTCAGGATCGGCTCACGTCCGCGGAAGCGCAGCTTGGCGAACGCGTAGCCCGCCAGGGAATTGAACAGCAGCGACAGCAGCGTCGTCAGGGCCGCGAGCCACAGGCTGTTCGCCAGGTAACGGCCGATGTTCTGCTGGCCGAAAAGCTGACGGTAGTTCGCCAGCGTGCCGTGCCCCGGCAGCAGCGGTGGCGGAAAGGCGCTCGCTTCCCCGCCCGCCATGAACGATACCGATAGCATCCACAAGAGCGGAAACAGCGCGATCGCCGCAGCGCCGAGCAGCAGCGTATGCAGCAACACTCGGGCAGCAGTCGTGCTCATCGGGCTTCCGCGTCGCGCGCGAGGCGCAGTTGCAGCGCCGTGACCGTCAGGATCATCAGGAACAGCAGGAACGCGACCGCGGAGGCGGAACCCAGATTCCACCACTTGAAGCCTTCTTCGTACATGAAGTACAGCACGCTGACGGTGCTTTGCAGCGGCCCGCCCTGGGTCATCACATACGGCTCCGCGAACAGCTGGAAATATCCGGCCACCGTCAGGATGCTCACCAGCAGCAGGGTCGGACGCAACATCGGCAACGTAATGCGGCGGAACTCCTGCCACAGGCTCGCGCCGTCGAGGCGCGCCGCCTCGTACAGGTCGGCGGGAATGCTCTGCAGCGCGGCGAGAAAAATGACCATGTTGTAGCCGAAGTTCTTCCACACCGCGAACAGGATGATCGCGGGCAGCGCCCAATGCGGATCGCCCAGCCAGTCGATCGGGTGAATGCCGATGTGAGCGAGCGCATAGTTGAGCAGTCCATAGCGCGTGTGCAGCAGATAACGCCACACGACCGCCACGGCCACCAGGGTCGTCACCACCGGCGCGAAGAACGCGGTGCGAAAGAACGCAGCCAGGTACGCCAGCCGCGAGTTCACCAGCAGCGCGCTCGCCAGCGAGGCTGCCAGGGACAGCGGCACCCCCACCGCGACGAAGTAGCCGGTGTTGGCAACCGCGCGCCAGAAGTCCGGCGTGTGCAGCAGATTGCGGTAATTGCCGAGCCCGACGAAGCGCAGATTGCGGATGTCGGCAAGCGCATAGAGATCGAAGTCGGTGAGACTGACGATCAGCGCCGCCAGCACCGGGACGAAGAAGAACACGGTGATGATCAGCAGCGCCGGTGTGGCGAAGGCCCAGGCAGCGTGCCCGACCTTCACGGCGTGATGCCCCGGCTCAGCAGCCAGCGTCGCTTCTGCAGAACGGCATCGACGTCACGATCGAGAGCCGCGGCCCCCTCCTCAACCGCCAGATCGCCGTGCACGACGCGCTCGGCCATCAGGCGCATGTCGGTCACGATCCGCTCCCACTCAGGAACCTTGGGTGTGGGCTTGACGCGTTCGAGCTGCTCGCGAAAGGCGCGCGCGTAGACGTTGGTTGCCAGCTCCGGTGCGCGCCAGGTGCTGCGGCGCGGCGGCAGGTCTCCGGTGAGCTGGTAGAAGCGCTGCTGTATCTCGGGAGAAGAGAGAAATTCGAGCAGCAGCCAGGCGTCCTGCTTGTGGCGCGAGCGACGGAATATCACCAGGCTCGAGCCTCCGGCGAGGGAGGCGCCGGGGCCATCGGGGCCGGGCATCGGCGCGGTCATCCAGGTGCTCTGCTGCTCGGGCGGCAGGCGTCGCTTGAATTCACCGATGTTCCACGGACCGGAGATATAGAAGGAGTAGTAGCCGCGCCCGAGCTCGTCCCAGACGTTGGAAATCTGCGTGCCGGTGATCGGCGGCGCCCACTGCCGCTGGAACATCTCCTGGTAGAATGCCAGCGCGCGGCGAAATCCCGGACTGCGGAAATTGCCGTAGCGGCCGTCCTCGCGCAGCAACGGCTCCGGCTGCTGGATCGCCAGCACCAGCAATGGCGCGAATTCGTCGAGTGGCAGCAGCACACTGTAGCGCTCCGGGCCGACCCGCGCCTTGATGGCGGCGAGCATCCGCGACCATTCCTCCCAGGACCTGGGGGGATCGGCAAAGCCCGCCTCGGCCAGCAGGTCACGGCGATAGAACAGCAGGCGGGTGTCGATGTACCACGGCACGCCGTACAGCGTGCCGCCGATGATATTAGTGTCCCAGATTCCCGGAAAATAATCGCTTGCCTGCACGATCGTCGAACGCGCGAGGCTCTGGTTGAGCGGCTCGAGCGCCTGGAGGGCGACAAACTCCGGAATCCAGGTATTGCCGAGCTGGCACAGGTCCGGCGTGGCCTCGCCCGCGAAGCCGGTGAGCAGCTTCTGGTGAGCGGCGGTCCAGGGCAGCTGCTGGATCTTGACCTCGATGTCGGGGTGCAGCTTGCGGAACTGCGGTAACAGTTGCGCGATCACCTCGCCCTCGCGGCCCATCGCCCACACATTCACCAGGCGGTGCTGTGGCGCCGGCGAGCACCCGACGGCGCACATCAGGGGCAGAAAGACCTTCAGCCAGCGCGGCAGGCTCCGGCTCCTGCCTGCGGTCACGGAGTCGGCGCGAGTGGACTCTGCACGAGCGCCGCCGATGCGAGCGGATTCAGCACGAGCGGATACTGCCCGAGCGGGGCCGGCGCGAGTGCAGTCGGTCCGAGCGGACCCTGCGCGAGCCACCCGCCCGAGAATCCGGCGCGCTCCAGGCCCTCCCGGACGTACGAATTGCCGCGCATGACCCGCCATACCAGAGCGCTGCGATAGTTCTCGATCATCGCCAGTATCGGCCCCTGATCGATTCCGACGTAGTCCGGGTCAACCCAGCCCGGCAGCACCGGCACCGGCTGTGGCTGGCTCTGAGAACCGCGGACGCTTGCGTTAAACGCGTCGAGGAACCCGTAGGATGAGTAGATGGATGATCCGAAGCGACGATACATCTCGAGTGTCGCGGGCAGCACGATCTCCGGAGCAAACGGCAGCGAGCTGATTGCAGCGGTCGGGGCGATGGTACCGTCGTCAACAATACGGCCCACGGCCACGCCACGCGCGGCGTACTTCAGGAAGCGGCGATCCCCATCCAGATTCGACTCGCGGGCGGGTCCGGGGCCATCGGAAGCGCTCATGCCCCACACGTTCTTGCCGTATCCCTGCCATTGCTTCGGATTGGCGATGGCGTACCTGCGCTGCGCGTAAGTCGCCCGGCGGCTGTTCTCGAAGTAGTCGAGTCCATGGTCGCGCATGTACCCGTCCTGGATGCCGCGAAAATCCACCCATACGTGCGTGTACTGGTGGCCGAAGAGGGGCGCGAAGCTCAGATAGGTCTGGTCGTAGAGCGTGGCCCAGTGCTTGTCGTAGCTACTGGTCCACTGCGTCCAGGCCTGCTCGCCGACGGGGTGTGTGGGAGAGCCCAGGGCGAGCAGGTAAACGAGCATCGCCTCGTTGTAACCGTTCCAGTCGTGGCTCGCGAACCCCTCTTCGGGTGTCCACGCGAGCGCCACCGCCGGCGGGCGTGGCTGGGCCCAGGTCCAGTCCACCCGCCGGTAGATCTCTTCGGCCAGCGCTCGGATCTCCATGTCCTGCGGGTCCTGGGAGTCGAAATAGCTCTGAACGAAAAGCACGCCGGCGAGCAGCAGCGCGGTGTCCACCGTCGAGACCTCGCTCTCACTGGCGCGCGCGCCGCTGCGCATGTCGATGAAGTGATAGAAAAACCCGTGCTGATTATCCGCGGCGACGAAGAATCGCAGCGTCGCCAGCACGCGCGCGCGCGCCGCCTCCCGCAAGATGTAGCCGCGTTCGACACCGATGGGATAGGAGGTGAGCCCGAAGCCTACCGCCGCGATGCTGGCGAATGAGGGGGTCGGATAGCGGTCGGGAATGAGGCCGTTCTTGGGATTGCCGGTCTCCCAGAAGAAGCGAAACGTGCGCTCCTCAAGATCCGCGAAGAACGGATCCAAGGCCCCGGTTGCCTCCGGCGTCGGCGTTGCCCAATGGCCGGCGAGCCCGAACCCTCCCGCCGCGCTGCTCGCGAACGGGGGCGGCGGTGCGTTGCCGGTCTCCCAGAAGAAGCGCAACGCACGCTCCTCAAGATCCGCGAAGAACGGATCCAAGGCCACGGGAAGCGGAGGATGGAGCACGCCGATTGAATCCGAGGCAGGGGTTGCCGAATGGCCGGTAAGCCCCAAGCCTCCCGCCGCGATGCTGGCGAACGAGGGCGTCGGTGCATTGCCGGTCTCCCAGAAGAAGCGGAAAGTGCGCTCCTCAAGATCCGCGAGGAACGGATCCAGGGCCACGGTAAGCGGAGGACGGAGCACGCCGATTGAATCCGGCGCAGGCGTTGCCGGCGTGACCGAATGGCCGGCTGCGCCGGCGCGCCCGGACAACAAGGCACAGCACGTCACCAGTAGCGGCAATACGAGATGTCCCCGGCGTCGGGATCCAGCCCCGCGCGTCGGTTCGTAGCTGCCCATCACGCGCGCGCCTCCTCGCGTGGTGTGTGACGCTGTGAATCGGCGCCGCACGAGGCGCGCACGACCAGCTCGACCGGCACCGTCTCAATGGATGAACGCCCGGCGGCGTTCGGGTCGGCAATGGCAACGACCAGGCTCTCCAGTGCGCGCCGCCCCATCGCCGCGATGTCGACGCGCACCGTCGTCAGCGGCGGACTGACGAAGCGGGCGAGCGGAATGTCATCGAAGCCGGCGAGCGCGATATCGTGCGGAACCCGGACACCGGCTTCCGTGAGGGCGAACAGGCACCCGATGGCCATGGTGTCGTTCGCCGCAAAGACCGCGTCCGGCGGCGTGTCGCTGGCGGCGAGCGCCCGGCCCGCCAGATACCCCGACTCTTCGGTGAAATCCCCGTCGATCACCCGCGGCACGCGGTCGGCGGCGAGGCCCGCACGATAGCCGCGCACCCGCTCCAGGGCCTGGAAGTCGTTCGCCGGACCGCGGATGTGGGCAACATCCTGATAGCCAGCGGCCGCCAGGTGAGTGGTCATGGCGCGCGCACCACCGAAATCATCAACCACGAACGCCACCCCGATGCCGGCGGGTTCGTGTGTGTTCATGAGGACCGTCGGCAATCCGCTCGGCAGCGCGTCCTCGAGGCTCTCGCCGCCAATGTACGGCGACATCATCAGCAGACCGTCGACGCGCCCGTTCATCGATCGCAGCGCTTCGGCTGCTTCCGCGTTATTGCCATGCGTGCAGGAAACCAGCAGGTGCAAGCCGCGCGTCCGCGCCGCGCGGTCCACGCCGCGGATCAGTTCAGAGAAATACTCCCCGTGGATATCCGGCAGCAGCAGCCCGATGGTGTGGGTACAGCGGCTGATCAGGCTGCGCGCCGCGGCATGTGGCGTGTAATGCAGCCGGCTCGCGGCGCGCAGCACGCGCTCGCGAACGTCCGGGGTCACCGAACTGGAGTTGTTGAGGGTGCGGGAAACGGAAGCAATCGAAACCCGCGCCCGCCGCGCCACGTCCTTAATCGTCGCTACCACATGCTCTCCGCAAGCGCCGCGATATATCCCATCCCAGCGCCAAGTAAACGTTTTCACAAAGTCTAGCCAGCGCCTCTTGTGCGTGTCAAACTCGCACTGCCCACGAAGCAAACATAATCGGGCCAAAGCGCGTGAAGGCAACGATTTTTGTGACGCTGCTCGCAAGCTTCAGCGTGATCGCAGGCTGTGCAGTGCGCAAGCCATGGGTGCTCGCGCAAGGTCAGCATCCGCAGCAGCGGCGCAAACCGGCCACCCGGCAGAAGTAGTGCGCGTCCTCCGGCTCGCCACACGCGCTCACCCGCGCAGCGATGGCCCGGCACGGATGGAAGGAGCATAGTCATGGCCATGATCCTGGGAATGTCCACCGCGGCCTTTACGCTGTTGCACGTGGTGATCAGCCTCATCGCCATTGCTTGCGGCGTGGTGGTCGCGATCGGCCTGTGGCGCGTGCAGAGGTTGCCGGGCTGGACCGCGGTCTTTCTGGTCACGACCATCGCCACGAGCGTCACCGGATTCTTCTTTCACTCCAAGAGCTTCGGCGCCCCGCACGTGGTGGGCGTCATTTCGCTCGTCATTCTCGCGATTACGCTCATCGCGCTCTACGGTTACCGGCTGGCCGGGGCCTGGCGCTGGATCTACGTGGCAGGCGCGCTCGCGGCCTTTTACTTGAACGTATTCGTGGCGGTCGTGCAGGCCTTCCAGAAGCTGCCATTCCTGAGGGCGCTCGCGCCGACCGGATCCGAACCGCCTTTTGCCGTCGCCCAGCTGCTGGTGCTGGCGGGTTTCATCGCGCTCGGTGTCGTCGCGGCCAGGCGATTTCATCCCGGCGTGCCTGCGCCGGTGCATGGCTGAGGAATCCATGGACCGGCATGGAGGCTTCGAGCTCACCGTCCCCGTCAGCGCCATCGATCACCTGACCGGCGCCGAGCACGCCGCAGTGACCGTGGTCGAGTATGCCGATTTCGAGTGCCCGAACTGCAAGCAGGCGCAGTCTGCGGTCAAACTCCTGCTCGAGCGTTTTGACGGTCGCGTCCGGGTCGCCTTTCGCAATTTTCCCCTCGAGGACGTCCATCCGCACGCATTGGCCGCGGCCGAGGCCGCGGAGTGCGCAGGCGGCCAGGGGAAGTTCTGGCCGATGCATGACCTGCTGTTCGCCGATCAGACGCACCTTAAACCGAAGGACCTTCACGGTTATGCGCAGCGGCTCGGCCTCGACATGGCGCGCTTCACCGCAGAAATGGACGATCACGTCTACCTGCAACGTGTCCGGGAACACCTGCAGGGCGGCGCAGACAGTGGCGTTCGCAGCACCCCGACGTTCTTCGTCAACGGCAGGATCGAGGACGTCTCGTTCGGTTTACGGGCCCTTTTTGACGCAGTCGAAGCGAGACTGCGTCCTGCCCCCGGCAAGTAAGGCGCGCGGCCCGGAACGCACCGCGCTGCGCCCTACGGCTGTGGCGATGATCGCTTCGCGCCGGGCTGCTCGGGCGGGTCCTCCATGACCTCATACCAGATGGCGTTCAGTACGCCGAACGCGAGCGCAAGTCCCGTACCGAGAATCCAGCTGAAGTACCACATCGTTGCAGTCGCTCCCGATCAGTACAGGCCCGCGTGCCGCCGGATCTCCTCGAGCGTGATCCGGCCCCTGAGTACACGGAACACCCACGCGGTGTAAGCAACGACCACGGGCAGAAAGACCCCGACAACTACCAGCATGAGGAACAGCGTTCGCGCGCTGCTCGAAGCATCCCACACTGTCAGCCCGTGGTCGGGATGCGCGGACGAAGGCATGAGAAACGGGAATAGCGCGATTCCCGCGGTCAAAATGGTCCCTGCCAGCGTCAGGCAGCTCGACAGGAAGGCAACGCCAGGCCGACGCCTGCCGAGCAGGGCCCAGGTCACCCCGGCTGCGAGCAGCGCTATCGCGGGCGCCAGCCACAGGCTCCCGTGCGCCCGGAAATTCCCGAGCCACGCTCCCTGGATGACGGCCACGTGCTTGGTCAGCGGATTCGAGGGTCCGAGCGAATTGACTTCCGACATGATCCGATGACCCGCCATTGCGCTCGCAACCCACAGTCCAGCCGCGATGAAGCAGACCGCGTACACGACGCCGGCCGCGCGCCCGACCGCGGCGGCGCGCACCGACATGGGCTCGCCGACCTTGAGCGCGGCGTACACCGAGCCGTGCATGATCAGCATTGAAAGGCTGACGACCCCGGCCAGCAAGGCGAAGGGATGCAGCAGGCCGAAGAATCCTCCCGTGAAGACCGGCCGCTGCAGCTCATCGAAATGAAACGGCAGGCCCAGGAACAGGTTTCCGAAAGCCACGCCGAACAGCAGCGCCGGGACGGCGCCGCCGACCAGCAAGGCCCAGTCCCAGGCGTTGCGCCAGCGCGGATCGGCGATCTTGTTGCGGAACATGAACCCCACGGGCCGCAGGATGAGCGCCAGCAGCAGCACGAACATAGCGAGGTACAGGCCCGAGAACGAGGCCGCATACAATAGAGGCCACGCCGCAAACACCGCGCCGCCCGCCAGGATGAACCACACCTGGTTGCCGTCCCAGACCGGCTCGATGGATTCGAGCAGCGCGCGTCGCTCCTCATCCGTGCGCCCGACGAAGCGAAACGTCGCCCCGATGCCGAGATCGAAGCCGTCCATGATCGCGAAGCCGATCAACAGCACGCCCAGGATCAGCCACCAGATCAGGCGCAGGGTTGCATAGTCGGGCACGGCCCTCTCCTGTTCACTGCACGCCAACCGGTGCGCGCTCGGGCGGCCAGTACCCGAGTCCGTCCGGACCGCGGCGGATCATGCGCACCAGCAGGTACACGTCCACGACAGCCAGCGCAGAGTAAAAAACCACGAAACCGGACAGCGACAGCCAGACGTTGCTGGCCGGTGTCACCGACACGCCGAGGAACGTCGGCAACAGCCCGTCGACCGACCACGGCTGGCGGCCATACTCGGCAACGATCCAGCCGAGCTCCGCGGCGATCCACGGCAGCGGCAGACTGAGGAACGCAAGCCGCAGGAACCAGCGGTTCTGCTCGAAGCGGTGGCGCGCGGACAGATAGAACGCCGTGGCGAACAGCAGGATGAAGAACAAGCCGAGTCCCACCATCACCCGGAAACTCCAGAACAGTACCGGTACATTCGGCACCGTTGACCACGCGGCTTCTTCGATCTGCCCGGATGTCGCGGCGGACGGGTCGCTGACGTAACGCAACAACAGCAGCCCGTAGCCGAGGTCCCCCTGGTGCGCCGCGAAGCGCGCCTGTGCCGCGGCGTCGGCCGGATTTGCGCGCAGCGCCTGCAGCGCCGCGTGTGCCTCGACGCCGCTCTCGATGCGCACGCGGGCGCGCGCCACCAGATCGAGAATGCCCAGCACCGGCTGATCGATGGAGCGCGTCGCGATGAGTCCCAGCACCCACGGCACCTTCAGCTGCGCGTGTGTCGTGCGCGCCTGCACGTCGGGAAATCCGAATACCGTGAAGCTCGCCGGCGGCTTCTCGGTGCGCCATTCCGCCTCGATCGCCGCGATCTTCATCTTCTGGTTCTCGCCCGCCAGGTACCCGGACTCATCTCCGAGCACGACGACCGAGAGCGCGCAGGCGAGGCCAAAGCTCGCCGCGACCGCCATCGAACGCCTCGCGATGTCAAGGTTGCGGCCGCGCAGCAGATACCAGGCACTCACCGCCAGCACGAATACCGAACCTACGACGTAACCGGCGGCCACGGTGTGCACGAACTTCGCCTGCGCCACCGGATTGAAGAGCACCTGGCTGAAGGAGAGCAGTTCCATCCGCATCGTCTGCGGGTTGAACTGCGCGCCGACCGGGTACTGCATCCAGGCGTTGGCGATGAGAATCCACAGCGCCGAGAGGCTCGAGCCGAGCGCCACCAGCGCGGTCACCACGAGATGTCCGACACGGGAGAGCCGCTCCCAGCCGAAGAAGAACAGGCCGACGAACGTCGCTTCCAGAAAGAACGCCATCAGGCCCTCGAGCGCGAGCGGCGCGCCGAAGATGTCACCGACGTAGTGGGAGTAGTAGGCCCAGTTGGTGCCGAACTGGAACTCCATGGTGATGCCGGTGGCAACTCCCATGGCGAAGTTGATGCCGAACAGCACGCCCCAGAAGCGCGTCATGCGCTTCCAGATTTCCCGCCCCGTCATCACGTACACCGCCTCCATGATCACCAGGTTCATGGACAGTCCGAGCGTCAACGGCACGAACAGGAAGTGATAAAGGGCCGTCAGCGCAAACTGCAGGCGCGACACATTCACGACCGCGAGGTCAATCACGGCTGTTCTCCGGAGCCCGCAGGGTTTGAGGTCGGCGTGCTGACGGCCGAGGGCGTCAGCGCGAATCGTCGGCTCGCCGCTTCCCCGTCTACGGGGCTATGGTGCGGGGGCGAGAAAAACAGCCACCACAGCAGCGCCAGCGCCGCGACCTTCAGGGTCATGAGCCAGACGAGTTCGCGCCGCAGCGCGCGGCGCCATCCCGGGTTATTCATATTGATATCCGCCGCCGTGAATCTTAGCGCTGTTGCCGCGGTTTGTTCAGCTGCGTCGTGCGTGTCGGCTGTGCCGCGACAGTCCTCAGGGCATTCGCGCACCGCGCGCCGCGACCAGTATCCGGTACCACTCCTCACGCGTCAGGTGCACCGAAAAGGCGCTGTGTGCCTCGCGGATCCGTGCCGGATTCTGGCTGCCGATCAGGGGAATGGGTCGCGCGGGGTGAGCCATGATCCAGGCGTAGGCCACTGCCGTGCGCGGCGTGCCCGCCCGCCCCGCCACCGCATCGAGGGCAGCGATCACTGCGTCCGCGCGCGCGTCGTCAGAAGACTCCCCCGCAGGCGCCGCCAGCCGACCCTGGCCCAGCGGTGACCACGCGAGGACCGCCATACCACGGCGCATGGCCCCGTCCAGAGTGGCATCCGCGAGCGGCTCGATCGCAAGGGGCGAGAACTCGTTCTGCACTGCGGCGAGATCGAACGGCAGGTGAGCGCAGAGCGCATCGACCTGGGCGGGCGTGTAGTTCGACACGCCCGCCGTGCGAATCTTCCCTGCGCGGCGCAACCGCTCGAAAGCCTCCGCAACCTCCGCAGGGTGAGCGAGCAGATCCGGGCGGTGAATCTGCAGCAGATCGATCCGCTCCACCCCGAGACGCCCGAGGGAAGCATCGCACGCATCGAGGAGGTATCGCGTCGATGAATTGTACGGCGCCGGCGGCGCAATGCCTGCCTTGGTCGCCAACACCATGCGATCGCGCAGCTGCGGCGCCTGGCGCAGCACCTCGCCGAGCAGGGACTCCGCATCGCCGAAGCCTCTGCCTCTGCCATACCCGTAGATGTCCGCGGTATCGAACAGCGTGCAGCCGATCTCGAGGGCGGCCTCCACCCGGCTGCGCGCGCTGGCCCGATCGGCTCCGGCAAAGCGCCACATTCCCCACCCCATGGGCGCGACCTCGAGACCACTCTTGCCGAGCGGTATGCGCGTATCTCGTGAAGGGCCCAGACTCATGCAGGTGAACTCTAACCCAATGCCCCGGTACGGTGCCTCAGGCGCTCCTGCGAAGCGGCGCGCGCTGGCGTCACTTCGCGGTCTGCCGCGCTCTCCGCTGGCGTCCTATGCGCGGCGCGCGCTCGATGCCGCGCGCGAAGCCGCACAACCGATCGGGACTTTACGATCCCTCAGCCGGCGCCTGCTGATCAGGGAGTTCCTCGGCAATAATCTATTCGCATGGATCGCGAGCTACCTGCGCAACAGGTTCGGGCCCCGCCACCCCTTTGCGGACTATCGCCGCACCCTGACCGACAAGGGCATCTATCCCCTGGAAAGTGCACCGCGATCTGCGTGGCGATGCGGTCTTCCGCGAGAGCTGGAAGGCCGCGGCGGGTGCGCTGACGCAGATCAGCGCGCCTTAGAAGGCGGCGGTATTCGTCAGCTGCGATCGAGCAACATCACTTCGACGACGGTGCCGCTCACGGCTGCCTTGGCACCGGCGGGGCGGCGAATCAGTGCGTTGGCCGCGGCAAAGACCGACACCAGGGAGGTGTCCTGATTGTCAAACGGGCGCGCCCACATTCGCGCCTCTGCGTCGGTTCGCGCCAGGGCGCGCAGGTAACACTCGTTCGCGCCACTGTCACCGACCTCCCCCTCCAGCCGCGCCGCGACGCTGGCAGCAGGATCCGACCCGCGCGCCAGCAGCGCATGCACCACCGGACGCAGGAACAGCTGCGCACACACCATGGCCGCCGCGGGATTACCCGCGAGCCCCAGTACCGGCTTGCCGCCGATGGTACCGAACCAGGTGGGCTTGCCCGGCCGGATGGCGATGCGCTGCACCTCGATTGCCAGACCCAGGCCGGCGAGCGACTGCTTGACGACGTCGTACGCTCCCACCGATGCGCCGCCGATGATCACCACGAGGTCCGCCTCGCCGAGGGTGTGTTCGATGGCCGCGGCGATCGCCGCCGTCTCGTCGGGCCGCGCTGCGATCCGGAGCGGTTTGCCGCCCCAGTCTTCGATCATTGCGCCGAGTCCGAAACTCACCGAGTCAAAAATCTGCTCGGGAGCGGCGGGCGCGCCGGGTTGCGCGATCTCGTTGCCGGTGGCCAGCACTGCGACTCGTGGTTGGCGTGTGACGCGCACCGAACCGATGCCGGCCGCGGCGATGAGCGCGACGTGACCGGCGTGCAGTCGGGTGCCGGCTCGCACCAACAGGTCACCCGCCTTGAAGTCGATGCCCGCTGCGCGGATGTTGGTGCGCAGCGGCGCCGGCACGTCCAGCCACACGGTCTCGCCCTCGCGTCTGGCGCGCTCCTGGGGCACGACGACGTCCACCCCCTCGGGAACCGGCGCGCCGGTGAAGATGCGTACCGCACCGGAGGCGCCGAGGGGGCCGCCCGCGTACCCCCTGCCGGCCAGCGCTTCGCCCAGCACGGTGAATCGGCCCAGCGCGAGATCGGCCGCCCGCACACCATAACCATCCATGGCAGAGGAGCGAAATGGCGGTTGCGCCCGCGCCGCCTGCAGCGTGGCAGCCAGCGTGCGCCCGGCTGCCGCTTCGGTGCCAATCAGCTCCTGCGGGAGTGGCGCAACGGCGGCCAGCATCTTGGTGCGTGCGACCTCAACCGTGTCCCCGGCAGAGGCCGGGTCAGCTCGATCTGCAGGCATCGCGTGAGATCCGCGCCCTACGTTTCCTGAAAGCGAGGGATGACTTCCACGATCGAACACGGCCGGTGACGGCTGTCAAGCTGCGGGCAAAGCAACCTGTCCCAGCCGTCGCGGCAAGCACCATTGGATCCGGGCAGCGCGTAGATCACGGTACCGCCGGCAATCCCCGCGCAAGCCCGGGACTGCATGGTGGAGACTCCGACCGTCTCGTAGGAGGCGAGATGCCACAGCACGGCGAATCCTTCGAGCTCCTTCTCGAACAGCTCCCGCATCGCTTCGGGTGTCACGTCGCGCCCGGTGAGCCCGGTGCCGCCGGTGCTGACGATCACGTCCACGTCGCGATCGTCGATCCAGCTGCGCACCTGTTGTTGAATGTGAAGCTTGCTGTCGCGCACCAGCGCGCGCGCCGCCAGGCGATGGCCCGCGGCGACGATGCGTTCAGCGAGCAGGTCGCCGGAGGTGTCCGTGGCCGCGTCGCGCGAATCGGAAATCGTGAGTACCGCGATACCCAGCGGGCTGAAAGTGCGCGCGGCATCAATCCGGCCGCCAGGCATCAGCAGCCTCTCCGGCGCTCAGCGCACAGGTTCCAGGGTTTCACCGACGCTAGCTTACTCGCTACGCACCCTGTCGGGTGAACGCCATCGTGCGGGCCAGCAGGTGCGTGAGACCATACACCGTGTCGATATGCGGGGTGGGCGTGCGGGTGAGACGCCCCAGCTCCACCACCGATCCGACCAGCGCTTCGAGTTCCGGCGGGCGCCCCGCCTCGACATCCTGCAGCATCGAAGTCTTGTGCTGGCCCACTCTCTCGGCGCCGGCGATACGCTTGTCCAGGCTGACGCGAAACACGATGCCGAGTTTGTGCGCGATGGTCTGCGCCTCGGTCATCATCGCCGCCGCCAGCGCGCGCGTGGCGGGAAACTGGCAAATATCGGCCAGCGTGGATCGGGTCAGCGCGCTGATGGGATTGAAGGTGAGATTGCCCCAGAGTTTGAGCCAGATCTCGGCGCGAATGTCCTCGAGCACCGGCGCCTTGAATCCGGCCCGCGCGAAGCATTGCGAAACCCGTCGCACGCGCTCGCTGCTCGTGCCGTCGAGCTCTCCGACCGGGAAGCGATCACCCTCGATATGCTTCACCACCCCGGGGGCGATGAGCTCGGCTGCCGGATACACCACGCAGCCGACGACTCTCTCGGCGGGGATCATCCGAGCGATGACGCCGCCCGGATCCACGCTGCGCACCACGCTGCCGGCCAGTTCACCGCCATGGTGATGGAAATACCAGTAGGGGATGCCGTTCTGCATGGTTACCACGACCGTGTCGGGGCCGAACAGATGCGGTACATCGCTGGCGACAGCCTCGAGCTGATGGGCCTTCACGGCGAGGATCACCAGCTCCTGTGCGCCTGCGGCGGCGCAGTCCTGCGTAGCCATGACGTTGCTCGCCACGTGCTCACTGCCGTCGCCGAGGATGAGCCTGACGCCGCCCCTGCCAACCGCCTTCAGATTCGCGCCGCGCACGATGAAGGTGACCTGCTCGCCCGCCAGCGCCAGCTTCGCGCCCACGTAACCGCCGATGGCGCCGCAACCGATGATGGCGATCTTCATCGCGCTCCCCTTTGTTTTCGGCGCCCCGGTGCGCCAGCGTGCGCCGGCGAGCGGCTGATCGATCAGGTGGGCGCAGCGACGCGTGCTGCAGCCGCCAGCCTCGTCACCAGGCCGGGGACTGCGATTCGAGCCGGCAGCGCTCCTTGGCAGAGAGTACCAGGTTGCGCAGAAACGCCTTCTCGTAGACCCGCAGCAGGTGCGCCTGGCTGCGCTCCACGTAGGCGCCGACGACATCCTGGTCAGGCGCGACGCTCACGAGATGACGGAATGTCTGGACATCCCATCGCCATGGCAGTTCCAGTTCGCAGAACGCGCGGTTGTACGCCTCGAGTTCCGCGGCGAGCGGATCGCTCGTCGCATCGGCCGCTGCAGTCTCGCTAACGTCTGACATCGCTGACTCCATGCATCTTGGGGTCAGCGTACCCCCGGTCGTATCAGAAGAAAAGTTAAAGCTCTCTATCGACACCATAAGCTTTTAAGAATACCTCGAGGACGGTATGCTGGCGGCATGAAGAACGTGACGCTGCGGCAACTGCGGGTGTTCGCGGCGGCAGCCCGGCACATGAACTTCTCGCGTGCGGCCGAAGAGCTGCACCTGTCGCAACCGGCGGTCTCGACGCAACTCAAGGAGTTCGCGTCCCACGTCGGGTTGCCGCTGTTCGAGCGCATCGGTCGCAAGACTTACCTGACGCCCGCAGGCGAGGAAATGCTTCACTGTGCCAAGGCCATTACCCAGCGCATCAAGGAAGCCGAAGACGCGCTGGCGCAACTCAAGGGAGTGACCGGCGGGCGCCTCAACGTCGCAGTTATCAGCGCCGGGGACTACTTCTTTCCGCGGGTCCTGGCGGCCTTCGGTGCCGGCCATCCGGGAATCACGTTCAATCTCACGGTGCACAATCGCGAGGGCCTGCTGCGCCAGCTCGCCGACAATCTCACCGATCTCGCCGTAATGGTCCGGCCACCGCGCGATATGGACATCGTCGCGATGCCGTTCGCGCCGCATCCCTATGTCATTGTGGCAGCACCGAGCCACCCGCTCGCCCGGGCGCGGCAGATTCCGCGCGCGGCTCTCAACCGCGAGCGCTTCGTACAACGCGAAGAGGGATCCGACACCTGGAATTCAATGCGCGAAGTGTTCGGTCGGCAGTTTTCCCGCCTCAACATCGCCATGGAGATCCGCAGCACCGAAACCATCAAGCAGGCGGTGGTCGCCGGCATGGGCATCGCGTTCCTCTCCGCCCACACCATCGGTCTTGATCTGCTGGTCGGCAGCCTGGTGGTGCTCGATGTGCAGGACTTTCCGGCCATGCTGAACTGGTATCTGGTGCACAACCGCACCAAGCGCCTGCCGCCGGTAGCGGCGGCATTCAAGGATTTCCTGATGCACCAGGGTGCGGCGCTGATCGAGCGCCTGGTGCAGGCCGGGATCCGCGCGCCGCCGCGCAGCAAGCGGCCGCGCGGCCGCCGCGCGAGCTAATCGAGGAACTCGCAGTAGCGTTCGACGTGCGCGGCGAGGTCGAGCGTGTGCTGACGTGTCAGCCGCTCGGCGAGCTCGGTATCGCGCCGCTCGAGGGCTTCGATGATTTTCAGGTGATCGATGATCGAGCGTGCGGCCCGCCCGTTCTGCGAGATCGTGGCCCTGCGGATCGCGCGCACGTGCAGGAACAGATTCTTGGTCGCGTCGGCGATCAGTTGCGAGCCGCCCAGGCGGATGATCATCTGATGAAAGGCGATATTGGCGTCCGAATACTCGTCAAGATGCATCGCGGGCGGGGAGTTCTGGAACTCATCAAACAGATGACGCAGCTTGCCGATTTCCGCGTCGGGCGCCTGCAGCGTGGCCAGGCGCGCCGACATACTCTCCAGCGCCGCCCACATCTGGATCATCTCGATGATCTCGCGCTTCGATTTTCGGACGATGAAGATTCCGCGGCGTGGAACCGTCCTGACAAAGCCCTCCTGCTCCAGGATCGAAAGCGCCTCGCGCACCGGGGTTCGACTCACGCCGAGCGCCTGCATCAACTCTCGCTCATCGAGTCGCAGCGGCTGGCGCTCGCTGTATATGTCGGTGCTCGCGATGGCGTCCTTGAGCAAGGCATATGCCTGATCACGCAGGCTCACGGAATTGAGCGGCGCCAGCGCAAGCTGTCCCGCCGGTCTGCGCTTAGCCAGGAGCGTCGCGATCGCCCTCATGCAGCTCCCCGTTCCTGCTCGAGCAGTGCGCACAGTACTACGTCCAACGAGGCCCCGGAACGCACAACGCACTGCATCAATTCTGTCGATATATCAGATATCATCCCGGGGTGATTTTCCCCAAATTGGTGCATCAATCTGCGGGTTTACCCTCCCAAAGTCTTCTCCAGCCCCCTCCACCCTGACACCTGCGCGCGTCCAGCGCTGGGAACCTGGTGTTGACAAGGCCGAGATATATCACATATGGTCGGCTGCAGTTCAAAAAAAGCGCTGATCCCATGCACCGTTCCAGGGCCTCATTGTGGTGCCGACGATCGAAGACGGGTTCCGCAGGCGCGATCTGGTCCCACCTGCATGAGGGCACCTGACAAAAAGTCCAACGCTTGCGCGTGCCACGAATCGCTGAAATTCATGCCAACCGGCTGACGGTTCAACTTAGTCGACGAAGGGGGAGCATCGATGGTTACCGATTCGAATTCTCAAACCACTTCAGTCTTCGCCCAACCCTGGCCGCAGTTGATCATCGGCATCATCTGCATGGTGATGATCGCCAATCTGCAATACGGCTGGACGCTGTTCGTCGGTCCCATCGGCGACAAATACCATTGGACCAAGGCGTCCATTCAGTTCACGTTCTTCCTCTTCGTCCTGTTCGAGACGTGGCTGGTGCCCGCGGAAGGGTACCTGGTGGATCGCTTCGGTCCGAAGTGGATCGTGGTGATCGGCGGGGTGCTCTGCGGCATTGCCTGGACGATGAATTCATTCGCCGATTCTCTGGGGATGTTCTATTTCGCAGCGGCGATCGGTGGCATTGGCGCCGGCGGCGTGTACGGCACCTGCATCGGCAATGCGGTGCGGTGGTTCCCCGGGAGGCGCGGGCTGGCGGCGGGCCTGACCGCGGCCGGCTTCGGCATGGGCTCGGCGCTGACCATCATTCCCATCGCCCACATGATCAAGAGCTCAGGCTACGAGCACACCTTCCTGACCTTCGGGCTGTTTCAAGGCATTGTCGTGGTGGTGGTGGGCTGGTTTATTCTGGCCCCGGCGGTGAGTTTCATGGCAGCGCCCCCGAAGCTCGCCCCCGGTGCATCACGGCATCAGGCCCGGCCGCTCGAGATGCTCAAGACCCCGGTCTTCTGGGTGATGTATGTCATGTTCGTGATGATGGCGGCAGGCGGTTTGATGGCGGTGGCACAACTCGCACCGATCGCCAAGGACTTCAAGGTCGCCGACGTCCCCGTGAGCCTCATCGGCCTGACGATGCCCGCGCTCGTGTTCGCGCTGAGCCTCGACCGCATCCTGAACGGCCTGACCCGGCCATTCTTCGGTTGGGTCTCCGACCAGATCGGGCGTGAGCAGACCATGTTCATCGCCTTCGCGCTCGAAGGCGTGGGCATCATCGCGCTCGCCAATTTCGGTACCGACCCCACGGCGTTCGTGCTGTTGAGCGGCCTGGTGTTCTTCGCCTGGGGTGAGATTTACAGCCTCTTCCCCTCTACGGTAACCGATACCTTCGGCGCCACGTACGCGACCACCAACACCGGGCTCATGTACACCGCGAAGGGCACGGCTGCCGCGCTCGTGCCGCTGACCAGTGTCATGGCGGCCAAAGGAAACTGGCACACGGTATTCATGGCGGCGGCCGTGCTCAACATCGTGGCGGCGCTGATGGCGATTCTGATCCTGAAGCCCCTGCGCGGCACGTACACGAATCGGACCGCGACCGTTGATGCCGCGGCGAAGCTGGCGACGCGCTGACGCCTGAAGATGGCGCTCTTCCGGCCAAGCGCCGGAAGAGCGCCCGAGGGCGCTCCGGAACCACGCGAATCCTTGCTGTCGCAGACAAGTGTTACGAATGGAGGATCCATGCTCGAGACGACGGCGACCAAGACTGCGGACAGCAAGGGTACGACGACCGCGGAAAACACGCTCAAGCGAAAGACCCGTGACGCCAGCGTCATTTCCGGCGGGCATTTGGTCGCCAAGGCGCTGAAGAACGAAGGCGTCGATACGATCTTCACCCTGTGCGGCGGGCACATCATCGACATTTACGATGGCTGCATCGATGAAGGGATCCGCATCATCGACGTGCGCCACGAACAGGTCGCGGCGCACGCCGCGGACGGTTACGCGCGACAGACCGGCAAGCTCGGTTGCGTGGTCACCACCGCCGGGCCCGGCTGCACCAATGCCGTGACGGGGATTGCCACCGCCTTTCGCTCCGAGAGCCCGGTGCTGCATATCGGCGGGCAAGGCGCGCTGACTCAACACAAGATGGGATCGCTCCAGGACCTGCCGCACGTCGATCTCATGTCGCCGATCACCAAGTTCGCCGCCACGGTACCGAGCACCGAGCGCGTCGCGGACATGATCTCGATGGCCGCGCGCGAGGCATTCAACGGCGCCCCGGGACCGGTGTACCTGGAAATTCCGCGCGATGTCCTCGATCGCGAGGTCGAGGTATCCAAGGCCATCGTCCCGAAGCCCGGCCACTACCGCGCCTCGACCCGCTCGCTCGGCGATCCCCGCGACATCGAAAAACTGGCCGACCTGCTGGTCAATTCCGAGCGTCCGGCGATCCTGTACGGACAGCAGGTGTGGGCGGCGCGCGGCCATGAGGAAGCGATCGCACTGCTGCGCGGACTCGACATCCCCGGCTACTTCAACGGCGGCAGCCGCGGCCTGCTGCCGCCGGGCGATCCGCACCACTTCGATCGAACCCGCGGCAACGCTTTCTCCGACGCCGACCTCATCCTCATTGTCGGCACGCCGTTCGACTTTCGCATGGGCTACGGGCGGCGCATCAGCACCAAGCTCAAGCTGGTGCAGATCGACATGGACTATCGCACGGTCGGCAAGAACCGCGACATCGATCTGGGACTGGTCGGCGACCCGGGCGCCATTCTGGGGGCGGTGTTGCAGGCGGCCTCCGGGCGTCTCAAGCAGGACAAGCGCCAGGCGCGCCAGCAATGGATGAAAAAGCTGACCGACGCCGAAGCGGCGGCCACCGAGAAGCTGATGCCCCTGTTCAAATCCAACAACACCCCGATCCACCCGTATCGCGTGGCGTACGAGCTCAACGAGTTCCTCGCTGAAAACACCATCTACATCGGCGACGGCGGCGACGTCGTGACGATCTCCGCCCAGGCCGTGCGCCCTCGCCGGCCGGGTCAGTGGATGGATCCTGGAGCGCTCGGATCGCTCGGGGTTGGCACCGGCTTCGCGATTGCAGCCGGACTGGCCCATCCGCGCAAGGAAGTGCTGTGCTACTACGGTGACGGCTCCTTCGGCATGACCGCCTTCGATATGGAGACCGCCAACCGCTTCGGCGTGCCCTATATCGCAGTCATCGGCAACAACTCCGCGATGAACCAGATCCGCTACGGGCAGCTCGCGAAATATGGCGAGGAGCGCGGCAACGTCGGCAACCTGCTGGGTGACGTTCCATTCGGCACATTCGCCGAGATGCTGGGCGGTTACGGCGAGGAAGTCCGCGACCCGGCACAAATCGCACCGGCGCTCAAGCGGGCACGTGAGTCGGTGCAGAAGTTGCGTCGCTCGGCGGTCATCAATATCTGGGTGGACCCGCGCGAGTACGCCCCGGGGACCAAGAATCAGACCATGTACAAGTAAGCGGCGACGGGGAATACGCGAATGGCAAAGGCACTAGACGGCGTGCGTATTCTCGACTTCACGCACGTTCAATCGGGGCCCACCTGTACCCAGCTGCTCGCCTGGCTGGGCGCCGACGTCATCAAGGTGGAAAGGGCGGGGAGCGGGGACATCACCCGCGAGCAGCTGCGCGACATTCCCGACGTGGACAGTCTCTACTTCACCATGTTGAACCATAACAAGCGCTCCATCACCCTCGACGCCAAGAGTGCCAAGGGCAAGCAGGTGCTGGAGCGCCTGGTGAAGCGCTGTGACGTGCTGGTGGAGAATTTTGCCCCGGGGGCGCTGGATCGTATGGGGTTCACCTGGGAGCGGATCCAGGCGCTCAACCCGCGCATGATTGTCGCATCCGTCAAGGGTTTCGGTCCGGGCCCGTACGAGGACTGCAAGGTCTATGAGAACGTCGCGCAGTGCGCCGGCGGCTCGGCTTCGACCACCGGTTTCGACGACGGCCCGCCACTCGTCACCGGCGCGCAGATTGGCGACAGCGGTACCGGCTTGCATCTCGCCCTCGGCATTGTGGCCGCCCTGTATCAGCGGATGAGCACGGGGCGCGGCCAGAAGGTGCTCGCCGCGATGCAGGACGGTGTGTTGAACCTGTGTCGCGTCAAGTTGCGCGACCAACAACGACTGGCCCGGACCGGCGTCATGAAGGAGTACCCCCAGTATCCGCACGGCAAGTTCGGCTCGGCGGTACCGCGCGCCGGCAACGCCTCCGGCGGCGGACAGCCGGGCTGGATCCTCAAGTGCAAGGGCTGGGAGAACGATCCCAACGCGTATCTGTACTTCATCGCCCAGGCGCCGGTATGGAAGGACATCTGCAAAGTGATCGGCAAGGAAGCCTGGATCACTCATCCGGACTACGCCACGCCCAATGCGCGCCTGCCGCGGCTGATGGAGGTGTTTGCCACGGTCGAGGCCTGGACGATGACAAAAACCAAGTTCGAGGCCATGGCGGAACTCAACCAGCACGACATTCCGTGCGGGCCGATTCTGTCGATGGAAGAACTGGCCGCGGAGCCTTCGCTGCGCACCACCGGCACCATCGTCGAGGTCGATCATCCCAAGCGCGGCAAGTACCTGACGGTGGGCAATCCGATCAAGATGTCCGACAGCGTCACGGAGGTCAGGCGCTCCCCGCTCCTCGGTGAGCACACGCAGGAGGTGCTCATCGAACTCGGCCTGAGCGAGTCCGAGATCAAGGCGCTGCGCACCGAAAACGTCATTTGAGCCGGCGGAGAGAGCATGGGATACGACAAGACCGCGGTCCGCAAGATCCTCGACCAGGCCAGGGTCGCAGGTCGTAGCGCACTGACTGCACCGGAAGCGAAAGGCATTTGCGAGGCTTACGGCATCGCCGTGCCGAAGGAAGGCGTGGCGCGCACCGCAACCGATGCGGCAAAGCTCGCCGCGACCATCGGCTACCCGGTGGTCATGAAGATCGTCTCACCGCAGATCCTGCACAAGACGGAAGCCGGCGGCGTGGTGGTCGGCGTCAAGAGCGACGAAGCCGCGCAGGACGCCTTCGCCACGATCGTCGACAACGCGCGCCGCTACGATGCCAAGGCGAGCATCGACGGCGTGCAGGTACAACAGATGCTGGCGGGCGGCCAGGAGGTGATCGTCGGCGCGGTGACCGATCCGGCCTTCGGAAAACTCGTGGCCTTTGGTCTGGGCGGCATCCTGGTGGAGGTCCTGAAGGACATCACCTTCCGTCTGGCGCCGGCCACGCGTGCGGATGCGCTGTCGATGCTCGACGGCATTGCGGCTGCGGAAATACTGCGCGGGATTCGCGGTGCGCAGCCCGTGGACCGCGAGTCCCTGGCAACGATGATCGGCAATGTCTCGCAGCTGGTCGCGGATTTTCCCGAAATTTCCGAGCTCGACCTCAATCCGGTGTTCGCGACCTCCCAGGGCGCCACCGCGGCCGACGTACGCGTGGTGCTGGACTTCAAGCCGCCGCTGGTGCGCTACCGGCCGAGCCGGGAGGTGATCGTCCGGCAGATGAACCGGATCATGAAGCCGGACGCGGTGGCGGTGATCGGCGCCTCGGCCGAGAACGGCAAGATCGGCAATTCGATCATGAAGAATCTCATCAACGGCGGCTATCAGGGCGCGATCTATCCGATCCATCCGAGCGCCGACTCGATCATGGGCAAGAAAGCCTACAAGAGCGTCAAGGATGTCCCGGGCATCATCGACGTGGCGGTGTTCGCCATTCCGGCCAAGTTCGTCGCCCAGGCGCTGGTCGAGGTGGGCGAGAAGAAGATCCCCGGCGCGGTGCTGATTCCGTCGGGATTTGCCGAAACCGGCAATGTGGCGGGCCAGGAAGAGCTGGTGGCCATCGCCCGCAAGTACGACATCCGCCTCATGGGCCCGAATATCTACGGCTTCTACTACACTCCGAAGAACCTCTGTGCGACCTTCTGTACGGCTTATGACGTCAAGGGTGCCGCTGCGCTTTCCTCCCAGTCAGGCGGCATCGGCATGGCGATCATCGGTTTCTCACGCTCGGCGAAGATGGGGGTGTCGGCCATCGTCGGCCTGGGCAACAAGTCGGACATCGACGAGGACGATCTGCTCACGTTTTTCGAGCAGGACGACAACACGCAGATCATTGCCCAGCACCTCGAAGATCTGAAGGACGGTCGCGCGTTCGCCGAAGTCGCCCAGCGGGTCTCGAAAAAGAAGCCGGTGGTGGTTCTCAAGGCCGGTCGCACCAGTCAGGGCGCGCGCGCGGCGAGCTCGCACACCGGTGCGCTAGCCGGCAACGACAAGATCTACGACGACATCTTCGGCCAGGCCGGCGTCATCCGTGCGCGCTCACTGCGCGATCTGCTTGATTTCGCGCGCGCCATACCGGTGTTGCCGACACCCAAGGGCAACAACGTAGTGATCATTACCGGAGCCGGAGGGTCGGGTGTGCTGCTCTCCGACGCCTGCGTGGACAACGGGCTCTCGTTGATGGCGATGCCCCCCGACCTCGACGCGGCTTTCCGCAAGTTCATTCCGCCCTTCGGCGCGGCCGGCAATCCGGTCGATATCACCGGGGGTGAGCCGCCGACCACCTATCAGAACACCGTGCGCCTCGGTCTCGAGGATGCGCGCATCCACGCGCTCATCCTCGGCTACTGGCACACCATCATCACTCCACCCATGGTGTTTGCGCGGCTCATGGCGCAGGTCGTGGAAGAAATGCGCGCCAAGGGCTTCGTGAAACCCGTGGTCGCCTCGCTCGCCGGTGATGTCGAGGTGGAGGAAGCCGCCGAATTCCTCTATCAGCACGGCATCCCGGCCTATGCCTACTCGACCGAGATCCCGGTCGCAGTGCTGGGAGCCAAGTACCGCTGGGCGCGGGGCGCCGGCCTTATTCCGCCGCTTTAGATCCCGCGTAGGGGGAAACGACACAGGTCAACAAGCCGCAAGAGCAGCAAGCAGACTCGCGCCGCGGTCAGCGGCGGGAGCCGCACCGATGAGAGAGTCATACGAACAACACTATGCTCGAGGAGGATCTTGCAATGCTTACTACCAAGGCGCCTAGATTATGGTTCGCGGCGCTCGCGGGGGTGCTGGCCATCGCCTCTTATCCCACTCCAAGCCGCGCCGCCGACGACCCGGCGCTCAAGGAGCAGATCCGCATCCTGAAACAGCGGATCGATGAGCTCAATCAGCAGGTCGACGCGCTGGCGAAGAAAGAGGAGCAGCAAGCTGCGGCCGCCGCGGCGGCCGCAGCCAAGCCCGCAGGACCACCCGCGGAGCCGAAGTTCGATGCCTTCATGAAGGACTACAAGGAAAAGGGCGGGGAGCCCAAGCTGGCGGCATTTCTTAAGGGCTTCTACGGCACGCTGGATGTGTCCTTCGACGACGTGACCAAGGGCATCGCGGGAATGCAGGCCTACCATTGGAGCCTCTCCGATCCCACCAACCCGAACTCGGCCCCTGTGCAAGGGGGACTCAAGGGCGGTCCGGTCGGCCGGCTCGGCTACCTGCCGGCGCTGTCCACCAACAAATCGCAGATCGGCTACCGTTTCTCGCACAAGATCGCCGACACCAGCACGGATTTCATCGTGCAGGTGGAGACCTCTCTGGCACTCACCGCCCAGCCCGGACTCAGGACCTCCTACGTGCAGCAGTCGAACGCGGTGACCGGCGCCATCGGGCTGGGCGATACCTTCGTCGGCCTGCAGGACAAGGGCTGGGGCTCGCTGAAGTTCGGCACCATGTATTCGCCCTACAAGAAGTCGACCGACCGCCTGAATCCCTTCTCGGGAATGCTCGGAGATTACACGGTGGTCATGGGTAACACCGGCGGCGACAATCGCGTGGAATTCATGACGCGCCTCGACCATTCGATCACCTACGAGTCGCCGAAACTCGGTGGCCTCTTCAATGTCGACCTGCTGGTGTCACCCGGCGCGAACCGCACCTACGACAATGTGATTCAGTCGGCCGGCTCGCCCGATTGCAGCGGCGGCAATATGCCGGGCAGCGGCAACCTGCTGCTCAACTGCGACGATGGCGGCTTCAGCGATGCCTACAGCATCGACCTGAGGTTCGAGACCGGCCCGTTCTATGCGACGGCGGCCTGGGAGCGGCACAAGGATGTCAATCGCAACAGCGACGGCATCGGCTCGAACAGCCTGACCTACGGCGTCCTGGCTTCAGGCTGCAACCCGCCCGACTTTACCGGGCCCAGCTGCGACCCAAATCTCGACTGGGGCACCTTTGCCACGATCGTGGCGGAGTTCCCGGAATTCGCGGCCATCGCCTCGCCCCCCTATCTCACGGACATCGCCAACGAGACCGCCTGGAAGGTCGGTGCGCAGTACGCCTTCCCCGTCGGACTCACTGTCAGCGGCATATACGAGCGCATGACGCGCGACGTGCCCTCGGCCCTGACGTTCCAGAACGAGCGCGAGCGCAACGGCACCTGGTTCGCCGCGACCCAGAAACTCGGCGGAAACGACACCGTGAGCATCGGCTGGGCACACGCGGCAAGGACGCCGGGGGATCCGGGTGGCCAGCACAACTACAACCCGACCCTGACGGATAACACCGCCGACATGTACACCATCGCCTGGAAGCACACGCTCGATAAGCAGCTGTACTGGTACTTCGACAGCGCGCTCACCATCAACCATGGCAATGCACACTACGACATCGGTGCCGGTGGCCG
>JBGPKC010000011.1:0-55184 GCA_041485725.1 Steroidobacteraceae bacterium | reverse complement strand
GCCAGCCGATCTGCATCTGGGTCAAACCCAGATCCGGCATCATGCGGTAGCTGGCGACGGTGAGGCTTCGTTGCTGCACATAGGCGATGAAGCCAAAGCCGAACAGGAACAGGAAGATCTTCCAGCGCACACGTATGCGCTGCCGGGACGGGAAAGACGCTGCCGCCGCCGGCGGGTCCCTCACGTCACGTCGGCCGCGTCGCCGATCCGATCCAGGACGTAGCGACGGATGTCGAGACTGAAGTCTTCCATGGGAGCGTAGTAGCCGCGCTGGTGCACGCGCGCGCTGATGCCCTGCTGCACCGCCTCGCAGATCGCCCAGTCTTGGGCGTTGACGAGATCCCAGAACTCGGTGGTGTCGCTGTGGTCGAAGTCGGGCTTCTCGAGCTCGAACGGCTCGAACAGGAAATGACAGGTGATGGCGGTGTGCGCGGCGCTGCGCGGCTGCAGGATGAACACCGCGACGTGGTCGCAGGCGAGACTCAGGAACAGATTCGGATACAGCAGCTCGCCCTTGTGGCGCACCCGCTCGTCTTCGTTCAGGGTCGGGAATGCGCGGCGGCTCGTGGTGCCTGACTTGGTGAACGTATAGGCGCCGGGGCGATGGGGGATGCCGCGCAGCCAGTCGAGGTTCGCGCCGCCGCGCTCACGGAACGCCGGCACCAGGGCGCACAGCTCCGGATGCACGCCCGCGCAGTGATAGCACTCGTTGTAGTTCTCGCACAGCACTTTCCAGTTCGCGGCCACTTCGTAGCGGATCGTATGACCGATCCGCAGCTCATTCAGGGGGTAGCGCGCGAGGCGCTCGGGAATTCCGGCGATCTGCTGCTGCAGGGGCACGGCCCTGGAGGGTGTCAGGTTCAGGAACACGAAACCGCCCCACGACTCGACGCCCGCCGGATAAAGGCTGAACAGTGCCTTGTCGAATTGCGGCTGACTGCTCAGATAGGGTGCGGCGATCAGCCGGCCGTCGAGGTCGTAGGTCCAGCGGTGATACGGACAGGTGATACGCCCGGCGGCGATGCCACCCGGCAGCTGCGCAGCGCCCGGGCCCGCCGCAGCCGGCTCCCGGCACAGGCGCGTCCCGCGGTGCCGGCAGACATTGTAGAAGGCGCGCAGCTGACTCTGCCCGTTGCGCACCAGAATGATGCTTTCGCCGACGATATCGAGCAGCCGGAACGCGCCGGGTCCGATCAGCTCTTCCTCGCGCCCGACACACACCCAGTCGCGGCAGAAGATCCGCTCCTTCTCCACGGCAAATACGCTCTCCGAGCGATACCAGCTCGACGGCAGGGTGGCTTCCAGACCGGCCAGAGGCGGGGGCAGCTCGTGGGCGTTCACGTGAGCCTCTCCAGAGGCGCATCGCGTCGGTAAGTCAAGGTCGTGGGATCGGCATCCAGTTCCCGAGCATACCGGTGGCCGCTGTACACGGCATGCACAATCGCACCGGGAGCCAGCGCGTCGCCGATACGCGTGACGGACTGGATGTGCGCCGCGGCCAGGTCCTGCGGCCGTGCGACGAGCTCGGCGTGCAGGGAATCATTCGCAAAGCGGGCGCCGACAATCACCAGAGACCGGCAGGCGATGCGCGTCGCGGTGTCCGTGAACTGGCCGGCCAGGGTGACCTCGCCCCGCTCGAATGTCGTCACGCGCGCGAGCGTGTGCAGCGCGATCCCGGCCGCAAACAGCGCACGGTGAATCTGCGGCTGCTCATTGCTCATGATGGCCCACGCCGACGCATGTCCGGCGGGAGTCACGTAGCCGACGCGGTGTCCGGCCCCGGCCAGGTGCTCCGCAAGCACGCTGCCCATGTAGTAGTTGTCAAAGTCGTAGACGATGACCGGGCCTTCGATGCGTGCGCCGTCGGCGATGTCGTCGGGCGTGAAGACCTCGGGCCCCTCGAGTTTGCCTACCGGAATCTCCAGCGCCGAGTACAACAGGCGTGCCCAGCGTGCACCGGTGGCAATGACCACGTGCGTGTTGCCCAGTTCCAGGATGTCGTCGGCTGACAGGCGGTTGCCGCGGTAGATGTTTACATTCGGCAGCCGTTGCAATTGACCACGGCGCCAGTCGAGGACGCGTCCCCAGGCTGCCAATCCGGGCAGGCGCGTCTCGAAACGCAAGCGGCCGCCGATCTCGTCGGCTGCCTCCGCGAGGGTGACCTCGTAACCGCGCCGGCCGAGCGCCAGCGCACACTCCAGGCCCGCGGGACCTGCGCCGACCACCAGAATGGAGGATGTGCTGCCCATTGGGGCGATGCGTTCGGGATGCCACTCGCGGCGCCATTCTTCGCCGATGGTGGGGTTCTGCGTGCACCTCACCGGGACTGCGTCGTGCCAGCTCGAGATGCAGATGTTGCAGCCAATGCACTCGCGGATGTCCTGCTCGCGGCCCTCGTCGATCTTCCTGGGAAGAAACGGATCCGCGATCGAGGGTCGCGCGGCGCCGATCAGATCGAGCACGCCGCGTCTGATCTGACCGACCATGGTGTCCGGGGAGGTGAAACGGCCGACGCCGACCACCGGCTTGCGTGTGAGCTTGCGGACGAACTCGATGATCGGCTCGTGGCTGCCCTCGGGCGCGAATCGCGACGGCGCGCAGTCGGTCGGCGAGGAGTCCAGCTTCACGTCCCACAGATCGGGCACCTCGGCGAGCAGCTCGACGACTTCGTGGGCCTCCGAGGGCGCGACATCGCTGGGCCGCGAACGCAGCTCCTCGAGACTGATCCGCAGCGCCACTGCGCACTGGTCACCGACCGCCGCGCGCGTGACTTCCAGCAGCTCGCGCACGATCCGGACACGATTGCGCACGCTGCCGCCGTAGGCATCGGTGCGCTGGTTCCAATCCGACAGCAGGAATTCGTAAGGCAGATATCCCATGCCGGCATAGACGTAGACGATGTCAAATCCTGCGCGGCGCGCCTTGCGCGCCGCTTGCGCCTGCCAGGTCAGCAACGCGCGGATGTCGTGCCTGTCCATGGCCCGTGGCCGCTGGTTACCCATGAAATTGACATGCGTGGCCATCCATGAGGTGCCGGAAGGAGACATGGGCGCGATGCGGCTGGTGCGGTTCATGACCGAACCGCCTCCGTGCCACAGTTCGACCCCCGCCAGCGCGCCGTGCCTGTGCACGGCATCGGTCATCAGGGCGTGGGAGCGGATATCGTCGTCATCCCAAAGGGTCGCGAACGGCAGGGGCGCATCGTCGGAGCTGGGGTCAATCGAGACATAGCCGCTGCAGACCACGCCCCATCCGCCTTCGGCCTTGGTCTCGCGAAACTTCGCGCGCATGTGCGGCATGGAGTTGGTCATGCCGGCGGCATGCGGAACCGCGTAGAAGCGGTTGCGGGCCGTGACTGGTCCGATCCTCACCGGCTCGAACAGTATGTCGTAGCGCGGGTTGCGAGCCATGCGCCGAAGTCTGCCCATAGTTGAGCGAATGTTCAATAAGTTATACTGGCTCATGCTCGACAAACCACTCGTACTGCTGAGCCTGATTGCGCTCGCCCCGCGCATGTTGTGTGCGCAGGCGGGCGCTCCCGATACACCCGAGCCCGGCTCGGTCGAGGAGATCGCGCAGGCGACGACCGAGGCGCGCTTTCTCTCGCCCTGGGTCGCCTATCTGCCGGCGTCCGCGACCGCGGTTTCGCCGCGGGCTTTTTTGCACCGCATCCCGGGCGCGGCAGGCGAGCTGGTGAATTCCTCGACCGCCTACGCGTACTGTCGCGCGCTCGCCGGCTCTTCCGCGCGCGTGCGCCTGTTCACGATCGGGCGCTCCGAGGAAGGCCGCGACATCGTGCTGCTCGCGGTGGCGGACGAAAAGGGCATCCAGGAGCTGGAGCGGCTGAGAGCCGCGACTGCCGCGCTGGCGGATCCGCGCCACACGGACGCCGCTGCGGCCGAGGGTATCGTGGCGAGCGCCCGCCCGATTTACTACTTCAACGCGGCACTGCACTCGGACGAGACCGGCTCGACCGAGTCGGTGCTGGAACTCGCCTATCGGCTCGCCGTGTCAGAGCAGCCGATGATCCGGCGCATTCGCGAGAATCTGGTGGTGCTGATCAACCCAGTCTCGAATCCCGACGGACGCGACAAGCAGGTCGAGTGGTTCTACCGTTACCTCAAAGGCAAAACGGATCTGGCGCAGCTGCCGCGGCAGTCGCCTCCCTACTGGTCGAAGTATGCGTTCGTGGACATCAACCGCGACGCGCACCAGCAGGTACACGAGACCACCAAAGCCGTCTTCCGCATGTTCCAGCAGTGGCATCCACAAGTGGTCCACGACCTGCACGAGAGTGTGGCGCTGCTGGTGACCTGGAATGGCACGGGCCCCATCAACCAGCATGTCGATCCACTCACCTACGCCGAACGCCTCGAGCTGAGCTTCCATGAAGTGCAGGCGCTGACGGCGCTCGGCATGCCGGGCGTGTGGACCTGGAATTTCGGCGACGACTTTGCGCACCTGTACCTGGATGCGATCGCGACCAATCACAACGCCGATGGCCGCGGCTACGAGACCTACGGCAATGGCACCGCCGAGACGCTCATCCCCGAGCAGCCGGGAGATGAGAGCACCGTCGAGTGGTATCGGCCCTTGCCGCCGCCGAAGCCGAAGAGCTTTGCCTGGTCGGCGCGCGACAACGTCAACTACAACGAGACCGCGATGCTTGCGGCGCTCGATGACAGCGCGCAGCAGTCGAAGAGCCTGCTGAGGAATTATTATCTCAAGGCGCTGCATTCCTACCACCGCGGCCTCGATGAAGCACCATTCGCGTTCCTGATTCCCGCTGGCCAGGGTGACCCGGCGCGCGTTGCGCAACTCGTTGCGCGACTGCTGGCGCAGGGCATCGAGGTGCACCGTGCGGCGGCGGACATCACCCTCAAGGAAGGCAAGTACCCTGCAGGCACCTACGTCGTGCGACTCGACCAGCCTTACCGCGACTACGCGGTAGACCTGCTGACGGCCCAGAACTACCCCAAGGACGGCGGCGAGGCCTACGACGACATTTCCTGGGAGTTGCCGGCCCACTATCACCTGGCGGCGATCCCGACCGCGGATCCGCAGGTACGCGCGGCAAACCTCACGGCACTCACCGCAGCGCCTCATCCGCAAGGTCAGGTGTCGGGCAGCGGTCCGGTGTACCTGCTGAAAGACTCGGGACAGGAGGGGTTGCTCGAGGCGCGCTACCAGCTGTCCCGTTTCACGGTCTCGATCGCCGAGCGGGCGTTCACTGTGAATGGCGCCGATTACCCGCCCGGGTCCTGGATCCTGGCGCCGCAGGCGGGACTGACCGCGGCGGTGCGCGACGCGGCGGCGAAGCAGGGATTGGATTTTGCGAGCGCCGGCTCGATTCCGGACGTGCCGAGCCACGCAGCCCCCGTGCCGCGTCTCGGGCTATGGGTGCCGTGGGCCGACACCGACACCATCGGCTGGGCGCGCTACTCGCTCGATCAGCGACACATACCTTATATCTATGTCCGGGATGAGGACATCCGCGCCGGCAGGCTGCGGGACAAGTACGACGTCCTGCTTTACGGCCACGTCGATCTGGAGCTCGCCGAGCAGATACAGGGAATCCCCAGGGCGTGGGGGCCGATGCCGTTCAAGAAGAGCAGCGCGACTCCGAGTCTCGGCACGCCGGCGCAGTCCGACGATATCACCGGGGGTGTCGGCTGGAGCGGACTTGCCGAGCTGCAGCGATTCGTCGATGCGGGAGGTCTGCTGATCACGCTCGGCAGCGGCTCCATGCTGCCGCTCGAGGGCGGCATGGTGCGCGGCGTCCGGCGCGAGGCCGGCGGCGTGCCGCGCAGCACGCAGGGAGGCGGGGCAGCCGCTGCGGCGGCCTCGCAGGCGGCTGCGACCCGGACACCCGGTGTGCATGTGCGTGTGTCATTCGCGCGACCCGATCACCCGATCGCTTACGGTTACCCCGCGCGCACCCACGTGTTCCGCCAGAACTTTGCGCTCTATGCCACCCCGCGCCGCTGGTTGCGCATGGCGTACTGCACGACCTGTCTGGATGGTCCGCTCGATCGCAGCGGCGTGGTGCTCGAGTGGGGCGATCGCGAAGGTGCGCCGCTGGTCGTGAGCGGTCAGGCGTGGGGAGAAGACAACCTCATCGGCCGCCCCGCGATTCTCGATCTGCGCTCCGGTCTGGGCCACGTGATCGCGTTCAACTTCAACCCGCTGCATCGCGATCTGAATCGCGGCGATCAGCGCATGCTGTGGAACGCGATCATCAATTGGCGCGCGATCCTGGCGGAGCGCTGAGCGGCGCGCGGGCAGCCGCGCGTCATGATTCCTTCCGCGGGCGTGGCAGCGGAGCGCCCAGGTAGCAGCCGAATTCCTCGACGAAGTTGACCGAGACGCGCGCGTGGACGCGACCCTGGCGGTCCAGAAACTGCGCCTCGTCGTCGAGCGGCACCACCGCTCCGTGCCAGACGTTCGGGTGCAGGTAAAGGCCGCACCGACCGCTGCAGAAGAAGGTGACGAATCGATCCGGCGTCACGTCGTCTCCCGGCAATGCCAGCGGCACGACGAAACCATCGCCGTTGAGCGGATAGAAGAGTTGGCCGCCGTCGGGGTGATAGTTGGCACGCCAGATCAGGGCGCGCTCGCGCATCCTGCCCGAGGCGCTGGTCGCCGCCTCTTCGGGCCAGTTGCTCCAACCGAACAGGTAGCTGTCGCCGACCGCATTGTTGCGGGCGTACAGAATCTCGCCCTTCCAGCAGAACTCGAACAGCCCTTCGACCACTCCGCCTTGGTCGCCGGTGTTCTCATCGATCGGGCGCCATCCCTGGGCCGGCCAGCGCACGATCTCGATCGGGAATGCCTTGGGGTCATCGACGAGACAGCCGTAACCCGCGAGGCTGGCTGCGGTGGCGGTGACCAGCGGGGTTTCATGGATCCGCCGCACGCCGGTCGAAGGCGGGTAAGCGATTTTCCGCGGGTCAATATCCATACTCGACAATTATGCACCGCGGTAGCCAGAGCGGCACCGCCAGCATGGCGATTGGCAGCGTGGCCCGGCGGATCACGCCCAATGATGATACATTTCACGCGTGCAGTACGTGAAGTTCAATGCCGGCGAGCGCGAGGAACTCATACGCTCGCTGTCCGCGATGCCCGACTATCTTTATGAGCAGTTCGATTCACTGACTGCGGAGGATGCGCGGCTGCCCGGACCCGGCGGGGCATTTTCACCGGTGGAGCAGGTCTGGCACCTTGCGGATCTGGAGCGTGAGGGCTTTAGCGTTCGCATCCGGCGCCTGCGAGACGAACAGGCGCCGCGCCTGCCCGACTTCGACGGTGCCGGGATCGCGCGCGAACGCCACTACCGTTCGCTGTCGCTGCGCGAAGGACTCGAGGCGTTCGCCCTCGCTCGCAAGGCGAATCTTGCAACGCTCCAGTCCCTGCCGGGAGAGGCGTGGGCGCACAGTGGAACCCAGGAAGGCGTCGGCGTCGTGACCCTGTGCGACCTGCCCGCGCTACTGCTGCAACACGACCAGGCGCACAGGCTCGAAATCGAGGAGTGGAAGCGCCGCCGGCAGGCTGAGGTGCAGGTCGGCCCGCACGAGAGCGCCTCGCCGCGTTAGGGCACCGAGCGGGCGAGCTGCGCTGAGCCGGCGATCAACGTGCTGTACTCAGCGAGCTGCGGCGTCTTGAGCCCGGCGACCTTGCCCGCATCATCCCAGCGCCGCACGCGCACCGCTTCCGTGAAATAGCGCTCGTTCTGGAACAGCGCCACCTCGGGCGCCGACATCGGGCCTCCCTGCAGCTTCAGGGTGTGCACCGAGGCCGGACTCAGTTTCGCGAAGTACTGCGCGTCGGTCGCGCACAGGTAGCGCTTGGCCGCGACGTGCAGGCGCACCGGTTCGCAGATCTCGGGGTGAAAGTGCTGCGCGAGCCAGCGGGCGCCGATCGCTTCGTGCTGCGCGTCCGCGGTCCAGTCGGCGATGTCGTCGGGGACCTGCGCGAGCAGGTGTCCGATGTCGTGCAACAGCGCGGCCACCACCAGTGACTCGGGCGCGTCGGCCTGCCGGGCGAAGTACGCCGTCTGCAGGGCGTGCTCGGTCATCGACACGCGCTCGCCGAAGTACGCGCCGGCGCCGCGCGCCGCGTAGATCGCGAGGATCTCGTCGGCGACTCTCATGCGCGTGTCTCCGCGGCGGCGAGCTTGCGCCGCAGCAGCGCCGTCTCGTTGTAGACGCTGTCGCGGGCCAGGTAGCAGCCGCGCAGATGGCGCGCCTGTCGGGCGGACGAGAAGGCGGTGCGGCCGTGCAGAATCCGCTGGTTATCAAACACGACAACGGTTTCCGCGCCGAGCCTCATGCGCAACTGAAACTGCGGATCGCGCAGCAACGCGGCGAAGCGCCGGTAAGCGGCGTAGAACGCTCCGGTCTCGCGAGCGGCGACACTCAGGGGTGCGATGGAACGGCTGTTGTAGTGCACCGCCGCGACCTCGCCGCGCACCGACAGTTGAATCAGCGGTCGCTCCGCATACAGATCCGCGTCCCGGGAGCGATAGTGAAAAGGCACCGCAGTGCGGGTCAGCTGCGCGAACGCGTCCGGGGCCGTGGCACGCAGGTGCTCAGCCAGCGCCAGGCCGTCGGCGAACAGACTCTCGCCGCCCTCGCTGCTCGGAATCAGGGCGTGCAACGCCTGAAATCCCGGCACCGGATCACGATAGGGGTTGTCGGTGTGCAGGCCGAGCCCGAGATCGGAATACGCGAGGTTCTCGGGTTGCGGTACCGAGCGAACGTCGAAGGTGAGGCCGTAGTTGGTCTCGAGCACGCGCCCGACCAAAGGCATCGCCTCGAGCAGCGCCGTTTCCTGCGCCGGCACGCCGCTCAGGAAGGCCAGCCCGTCCTGCAGCAGCCGCGTCAACCAGGTGAGGCGCACCCGCGAGTCCCCGCGCGCCTCGGCAAGGCTCGCCCAGGCGAAGTCCCGGGCGGCGAGCAGCCCGGCGCCCCCGAGCCACGCCCGGGGCACGAGCTCCGGTCGGCGCTGGCCGCCGCCGAAGGCATGGGCCGCCAGCCAGTCGAGCTCAAAACACGCGCCCCGCGCATCGTCTTCCCAATCGATGCGCACGACGCCCTTTGCGGCCGCGGCCGCGCGAATCCGCGGCTTGTCCGGCAGATCGGTGATGTCAACGAGGCGCTGGCCGTTGTGAGGGTCGCGGTCCTCACGCACATTGTCGCGCAGCCACAGGCTCGCGAACTCACTCGTCCGGCCATCCTCCCATTCGATGGTGAGGCACTCCGGTGCTGTCGTGATACGCCTGAGGCCGGCGGAGCTAGCCATGGGTTGTCCTTGCCGCTGCCCTGGTGTTCAGAACGTGCAAACCGCCGGCGCACACCGCGGCCACAGCGCTGACCGCCGCCAGGATCACGAACACGCCCTCCCAGCCGAACGCGACCGAGAGCCGCGCAACAGTGTCTCCCGCCAGTACACCACCCAGGTACCCAATGCCGTCGATGATTCCCGAGGCGGACGCGCTCGCCTGCTTGCCGCCGAAGTCGAGCGCAAACGCGCCGCCCAGATAAGAGTACGGCCCCAGCAGGCAGAATGCGACGACCCCGATCACCACCACCGCCAGGAAGGCGCCGGACGGGCCGGAGCGCACCGACATGAGCACCAGGAGCGCGGCGGCCGTGCCCGTGAGTCCGAGGAACAACAGCAGCGAGCGGCCGTTCAGGCCGAGACGGTCGCTGAGCCAACCCGCCAGCAGCACCGAGGCTGCGCCCACCCCCGGGAAGATCGCGCTCATGCCGGCGGAGTGACTCATGCTGTATCCGAGGTGATCGCGCAGGTAAACCGGTGTCCAGGTATTGAACGTCTCGCGGATTATCGTGCAGGTGAACGACAGCAGACAAACCAGGAGAAACGCCCGGCTGCGCAGCAGCGGCAGCAGCAGCGCGCCGACACTTGCAGGCCGCGACTCTGCGGCGGCAAACAGGTTGAGCGGGTTCGGCTTCGCCTGCGCGTGTCCGAGCTCGGCGCGGGACTCGCGCAACCACAGCAGGCTGGCGATCAGCATGACTCCGGCCACGATCGCGGCGAACAGGAACAGCGCGCGCCAGCCGTAGCCGCGCTCGATCAGCATCCCCATCTGCTGGCGCGCGGCGGCATCTCCGACCAGGTAGCTGATGCTGAGAATGCCGATGATCGACCCATAGGAGGAATAGTCGAACCACCTGGAGGAGACCTTGATGAGGCCGGCCCAGCCGAGCGACTGCGTCAGGCGGTTTCCGAGCCAGGCGAGAGTGAACATTGGGATGGTACCGCCGGCGGCGAACAACAGCGTGAACACGGCGGCGCCTCCCACGCCAATGAGGAAGTTGCGCCGCCCGCCCCAGTAGTCCCCCAGGCCGGTGAGAAACAGTTTGCCGAGCGCATAGGCGAGCACGCCGAGGGAGCTGATTGTTCCGATGCGCACCAGCGCGTCACTGTGGCTCACCCCGCGCTTGCCGAGCTCCTCGACCAACAGGGGTGTGGCCACGGACAGATCCGCCCGGCAGTAGTAACAGGCAGCATAGCCCCCAAACAGCAGCAGTATGGTTCTGAGCTGCCCGTAGCGCAGCGATCGGCCCGGCGCACCTCTCATGACTACTGCCGCGCGGGCGCGATCGTCACCCAGACCGGATCGGTGTAGGCCTTGCGACCGTGCTGATCCTCGACGTCGAGCGCATACCAGCCGGGGTGGTTGGTCGTGAGCGTGAAGTCGACGTGAGTCTTGAGCGGGGTGTCGGGAAATGAGCGACTGTCCGCAACGTTTCCGCCGCTGATGAGTTCGGCCTTGCTGACGCCGGCAACGGACGCCAGGTCGAAGCCCAGAGTGAAGGGCTCACCGGTCCGGACCTGCATCTGCGTGCCGAACATCACCGACGGGAAGATGAGCGGGCCGAAGCTTACGTACGCGTGGCCCGCTTTCAGCGCCTCCGCAAACGCCTGGGCGGTCGCCTGGCCGTCGAGATGCGCGAAGGTGCGTACGCGCCCGGACTGATCGTTCCAGACATCGTGGGTGTCACTGCCCGCAGCGATGTAGTAGTGCTGGCCCGCGTTCCAGAATTCCCACAGCTTCGCCAGCACCTTGCGGTCGTCATTGGGGACCGATGAGTTGATTTCCATCAGATCAAACCCCGGATTGAAGCCGCCGGGTGCCACGCCCGCCTTCAGGCTGGCGAAGTAGCCGTAGGGGTTGAATGGGTGATTGACCTGCACGACCGTTGCGCCGGCGCGTCGCGCCTCTTGCAGGATCATGTCGATGGTGGCCGTGCTGGTGTCGATCGCCAGCTGCGCACCGAGCGTCAGCGGATAAGCATTGAAGTGGCCCCAGGACGGCGACAGCTCGATCCCCGGGATGAAGGCCACGCCACGCGCGCTGGCGATCTGTTGCAACACGGCGTGGTTCACGGTCGAATCGTGATCGCTGACGAACAGAAGATCGAGCCCCGCCGCGAATTGCGAGCGCGCCAGATCCGCCGGTGGTGTCACCGCCTCTGCCTGATCCGCGTGGTGGTGCAGATCGGCGGAGTACCAGCCGCGCGACGGCGGATCGAACAGCGGCGTGATGTCGACCCGGCGTTGCGCGACCTGGCCGGCGGCAACCGCGAGCCGCACCTGCGTGTCCGGCGCCAGGAAGCCGCCGCCCGATGACACCGTGAAAAGATAGCGGCCGGGCGCGATCGGTGCGCCCGCATGGCCCTTGCGCTCGAGCTGGGTGAAAAAAGTCTTGCCGCCGAGAAACTCGACCAACGGCTTTGGGCCCTCGGTGATGACGATGCGCGCGTCCAGCGCCGCGCCGTTGCGGGCATCGGCGACCGAGAAGTCGAGACGGCCGGGACTCTCCAGGTCGTGGAAATCGCGCACCTGATCGGTGCCTGCGCGGACGTTGACCGATGCCGGGTCGCTGCGCGAGTAGTTCCGACCCGTGGCGTACAGCGCATATTTGCCCGCTGGGAGTCTCAGGCGATAGGCGCCGTCGTGTCCCACTACCCAGGCGTACGGCTTGCCGTCCCGTTCCGCGACGACGACGGGTTGTCGCAGCGCTTTGCCGTCGCGGGTGCTGACCGCGCCCCGCACCGTGCCCGAGGGCAGCCGCCCGCGCTCGATCTCGGCCCCGACCACGGGCGCGAGATCCCCGCTCGACCCCACCTGCAGCCACCCGGTGAAGGTGCGGCTTTCATGAGGCTGCAGCGTGTGCAACTGGAACAGATCGCGCGACGCGGAGCCGATGTGATCGAGGTAGGGTGCATGCAGCGTTATCGCCCAGCCGGCATCGTAGGCCACCACGCGATCAGCGAGTGCGCCGTCGGCCTTGCCCTCGCTGACTCCGGCGAGACCCGGAACAGGGAACAGGAAGCCGCTTCTCGGCCACAGTGTCAGACCCGAGAGCAGGTCGGTCAGGGTCTCGTCCCCGCCGTTGGTCATGGTGCTACGGATCTCGACAGAATCGGAGTTTGCGGACAACGAGTAGACCGTCACGATGTTCACCTTGCCCCAGTCGCGCACGGTGCGGATGCGCACCCGCTGCGGGCCGCGCTCCAGGACGTCCAGGTGCTGATAGGTGTTGGGCCACGCCGACCAGTTGTTCGGGATGAAGTCGGCGAATGCGATGCGATCGCGACCGATTTGGCCGCGACTGACCGGCGCGACGTCCACGATCGCGCCGCGCGGCACGCCGAACGGCACCGCGGACTCGACCGCGAGCGCGAAGGCCAGCTTTTCGTTGATGACCGTGAGGTCATCGGCTGCCCGCGCATCGCCGTCAGGAATCGGCGTCGGGCCGGTGAGCACCCGGACCGCCGCGTGCGCACAGGTCAGCGCCGTCAGCGCGCCCAGCAACACTACCCGGGCGGCGGTCCTCAATGTGATCACGGTTCCTCGCACACGCTGCGCCGCTTTTGCCGGTGAGCCAGCGGCGACGTTTACAGTCGCCCGATATAGTGGCCCGATACTAGCCGACCCTGTGGTGCGAATCACGCTGCTGCCCGTAGGGGCTGTCCCGAGCTGTTGGATCGTTCGTGTGGCAGCAGGTCGGAGCGCGTAAGTTCAGACTCAATTATTGCGTTTCCGCACCGTGTTTGTGCGGAGGCGCCGGCCGGCTCATGCGGCGAGCGTTACCAGCGCCGGTAGTAGTACCCGCCGTGCAAGACCACCACCGGAGCCGGGGCTACGACACCTACGCCGATATAGGCTCGCGCAGGAACCCCAACCGGCGCGACGAAAACGCGCGCCGGGCTGCACGGCTGACACAGTGCCCGCCGCGGTCGCCGCGCCGATTCAGGCGCCGTTAAGGCTTGCGCAGCACGTTGCGCAGTACCACGGCGTGATTGCGGCGCGGATCGTGCGCCGCGTAGAGCAGCGTCACGCGCTGTTGCGCGGCGCGCTGCCGCAGTATCTGCAGCGCGGGTGCCTGGGCGCGCAGTTCGGCGCGATAGCGCCTGGCGAACTCCAGCCAGCCCGTGGGGTCATGGTGGAACCACTTGCGCAGCCCGGTACTCGGAGCGAGATCGACCAGCCAGTCATCGAGAGCGGCGCGCTGCTTGCTGATGCCGCGCGGCCAGAGCCGATCCACCAGCACCCGAAAGCCGTCCGCGGCATCAGGTTCGCCGTAGATGCGCTTGATCTGAATGTCGCCTCGGTGCGCGACCTTGGGCGCGGGGCCCAACTCGTGCAGATAACAGGCGGGTGAGCTGTAGGCGCGAGGACGTTTGCGCTGCGTAGCCACGGATCCTCCAACCCTGCTTACGGTGGCGAGTATAGCGGCGAGCATCGGTGTGGAGTCTGCGCCTGCGAAGGTTCAGACTTGGGTCAATCGAGGAGTAAGCGGCCAATGACCAGCTTTCGCCAGCAGCTGCGCGACAATGCCGTCGCCCTCATCAGCCTGGTCGTGGCGCTCAGCAGTCTCGCCTACAACACCTGGCGCAACGAGCGCACCGAGCATAACCGCAACGTCCGCACCGCTACCTTTGAACTGCTCACCAAGGTGGCGGAGCTCGAGCGGGTCGTGTTTCTTGCGCAGTACGACCGGGACGTTGCCGGCGGCAGCCCGCGCACCGGCTGGACCTACGTGCTCGCGATTCGCGACCTGTCGACGGTGGCGCCCGCGCCGCTGCCGGCGAGAGCCGAGGAGCTGCAGCGAGTCTGGAGCGGAAACTGGGAAGGTCTGGGCAAGGAAGACGAGACGGCGGTCAACCGCATTGACGACGCCATCGGCAAGCTGCGCGACGCCACGCTGGGCACGCTGCGTTCCCTGCGCTGAGGCCGCCGCTCGAAGCTCCGCGCGGGCCCCGGGGGGGTACCGGGGCCCGCGCGTTCGAAGCGCCCCAGGAGGCGCGAGCAATAACGCCGGACTGTCGCCCGCGGGAACGCGCACCGCATGAGTCGCGCTGCCAACCAAGGGGTCCGGGGACAGTCACGCTAGTCCCGGCGTGTGACAGTGTGATGGCGTGTCAGCCGGGTACGCGCGGGTTATCGAACACGAACAGGCGGGACTCCTGGCCGTCGTCACTGAAGTTGACCATACGCTCGAACTTCAGACCGAGAGTCTCCAGGATCCTGATCGAGTCGGAGTTCCCGGGTGCGGTGATGGCGACGATGCGCTCGAGGCCGAGCACGCGCGTGCCAAGCCGCAGCGCCGCTTGCGCCGCCTCCAGGGCGTAACCCTGGTGGCGGAAGCGCGGCAGGAGCGCGAAGCCGATTTCGACATCGGGATGCGTGTCGCGGCGCAGGAGTCCGCACAGGCCGATCGCAGCCGCCGACGCCTTGAGCTCCACGGCGCACAGGCCGAAGCCATGGCGCCGATGGCTTGCGGCCGGCCCGGTCTCGATGTAACGGCAGGCGTCGTGCAGGTTGCGAATGCCGCGGTCGCCGACGTTGCTGAGGAAGTCAGGATCGTTCAGCAGCTCGAGAATGAAAGGCGCATCGGCGCTTACCAGATGGCGCAGACGCAGTCGTGGGGTCTCGGTGACCATGAGAGGCGCGAATGCTGGTGGATGGCGGTCTGCGGCGCAAGCGCGGCAGCGCCGCACCCACACCGACCTTGACAGGCCGGGTGCGGAGGCGGTAAAAGGTCTCTGCGTTATATAACCGACTGGTTCTATACAACGTGAGAGCAAGCCACCTCAGCGCGACCTTTGCAGCTCTGGCTGACCCCACGCGGCGCGCGATCCTCGCGCGGCTCGCCTCCGGGGAGGCGGGAGTGATGCAGCTCGCGAAGCCCTTCGACATGAGCCAGCCGGCGATCTCGAAGCACCTGAAGGTGCTGGAGCGTGCCGGACTCATCGTTCGTGGCCGCAAGGCGCAGACCCGGCCCTGCCGGCTGCGGGCCGGACCGCTGAAGGAGGTGGCGGAATGGGCCGAGCGCTATCGCCGCTACTGGGAGCACAGCTTCGAGCGCCTCGATGCATATCTCGGTCAACTGCAACGACAGGAGCAAGGACATGGACGCAAGAGCAACAGCACGAAATAGCGCCGCCGCGCCTGCCACGGAGCGTGAACTAACCATCCGGCGCACGTTCGACGCGCCGCGCGCGCTGGTCTTCAGGGTCTGGACCGAACCGCAGCACCTGGCGCAGTGGTCCTGTCCGCGGGGTTTCACGATGACCGAGAACAGCGGGGACCTGCGCGTGGGTGGCGCATTCTCGGCCTGCATGCGCTCGCCCGAGGGCAGCGAGCACCGGCTGCGCGGCGTGTATCGCGAGATCGTGGCGCCGGAGCGCCTGGTATTCACGCACGCCTGGGTCGATGCCAGCGGCACCCCCGGCCCTGAAACACTCGTGACCGTCACGCTGGCCGAGCGCAACGGACGCACCGAGATGACGTTCCACCAGGGAATCTTTGCATCGATTGCCGCGCGCGACGGGCACCAGCAGGGATGGACCAGCTGCTTCGAGCGCCTCGCTGAGCTGCTCGCGGCGCTGGCGCGCGATGCCGTGGCGTAAGGAGAGCACACGCATGCAAAAGATCACACCGTTTCTGTGGTTCGACACCCAGGCCGAAGAAGCCGCCAACTACTACGTTTCCATTTTCGCGAATTCCCGGATTCTGATGATCGCGCACTACGGCGAGGCAGGTCCCGGTCCCAAGGGCACCGTCATGACGGTCTCGTTCGAAATCAACGGGCAGCAATTCACCGCGATCAACGGCGGACCGCAATTCACGTTCTCGGAAGCGATTTCGTTCGTCGTGAGCTGTGAGACGCAGGCGGAAATCGACGCGCTGTGGGGGAAACTGTCCGCCGGCGGGAAGGAGAGCCGCTGCGGCTGGCTCAAGGACCGGTACGGCCTGTCGTGGCAGCTGGTGCCTACTGTCCTGCCCGAGCTGCTGGGCGACAAGGACAGCGCCAGGGCGCAGCGCGCCATGCAGGCAATGCTGAAGATGGGCAAGCTCGACATCGCGGCACTGAAGCGCGCGCACCAGGGCGCCGCGTAGCGTCGCACCTTTGCAGGGTGCTCGGGGCGGCGGGGCGCACGTGCTGCGCCCCCAGGTCCGAAAATGGCTACTTGGAAACGGGGCGCCGCGCTATCGTTGGCCCCATGGAGACCATCTCGGGCCTGGACGCGGAGGCGCTGAATCGCGCGCGCATCAGCCGCGATCCGCGCTTTGACGGCAAGTTCTATATCGCCGTGACCTCTACCGGCATCTATTGCCGGCCGATCTGCCCGTCCCGCTACGCGAAGCGATCGAACGTGCGCTTCTTCGCCAGCGCCGCGGCGGCCGAGGCGGCGGGATTCCGGCCGTGCCTGCGGTGTCGCCCCGAGGCCGCTCCCGGCACGCCGGCGTGGCTGGGCACGGCGGCGGTGGTACGCCGCGCCTTGCGTCTGATCAACGAGGGCGCGCTCGATGAGGACTCGGTCGAAGCGCTCGCCGCGCGCCTGGGGATCGGCGCTCGGCACCTGCTGCGCCTGTTCGGACGGCACGTCGGCGCCTCTCCCGTCGCGGTCGCGCAGACCCGGCGGCTGCACTTTGCCGTGTGCCTGCTCGCGCAGACCCCTCTGCCGATCACCCAGATCGCGATGGCGGCAGGGTTCGGCAGTTGTCGTCGCTTCAACGACGCGTTCCGCCACACCTACGGCAGGTCACCGCGCGATCTGCGCAAGGCGCGTCGGCCTGGCGGTGTACCGGGTAGCGCCGAAGAGGTAGTGCTGCGACTCGCGTACCGGCCGCCCTACGACTGGCCCCACATGCGCGACTTTCTCGCCGCGCGTGCGATCACCGGAGTCGAGCGGGTCGATGCGCGCGGCTATGCGCGCACGGTGGCGTGCGAGGGCGGGTACGCGCTGATCTGCGTGAGCGCACTCCCCGGCGAGGATGCGCTCGAGCTGCGCGTGAGGGGCGCACCGCCGGCCGCGTTGCTGCAGCTCGCCTCGGTGGCGCGGCGCGCGTTCGATCTTGCCGCGGATCCGGCGCGCATCGGTGTCGAACTGGCGACCGACCCGCTCGTCGGACCACTGGTGCGGCAACGGCCGGGATTGCGCATTGCCGGTGCCTGGGATGCGTTCGAGTGCGCGGTGCGCGCGGTGCTCGGCCAGCAGGTGAGCGTGGCGGCCGGATGCACGTTCGCGGCGCGACTCGTGCAGCGTGCCGGGGTGCTCATCCGCGGCGGCGCTGATGGAGCTGATGGCCTGACGCACCTGTTCCCGACGCCAGCGAGTCTCGCCAGCGCGAACCTGGAGACACTGGGAATCACGCGCGCGCGCGCGGCCACGCTGCACGCGCTGGCCCATGCCGTGCTCGAGCGCCGCCTCGACTTCAGCGCGGCGCCCGCGGCACTGGCGGCAGCCATGGCGGCGCTGCCGGGTATCGGTCCCTGGACCGCGCAGTACGTCGCGCTGCGGGCGCTCGGGGAACCCGACGCCCTGCCGACGGGAGATCTGGTGCTGCGGCGGATGGCGGCGCCGGAGCACGGCGCGCTGAGTGCGCGCGAGCTCGAACAGCGCGCGCGGGACTGGCAGCCGTGGCGCGGCTACGCCGTGATGCACCTGTGGCATGCCGCGGGCAACCCGGGTGCACGCAGCATCAGCAACGTCCGAAATCGGCCGGTACGCATGCGGGCGCGGGCGTAACATCGATGCGCATGACGCCCGCATCAACGCCGGGGTACTGGTGCGAGACCGACACTCCGGTCGGCCGCTTGCTGCTCGCCGGGGACGCCGATGCTCTCAGGCGGGTGCATTTCCAGTCCGGTCCGCATCCCATGCGGCCGGCACCTGAGTGGTGCGAGGACGCTACGCCATTCGTGCGTGTGCTCGCGCAGCTGGAAGAGTACTTTTCCGGTACGCGGCGCGTCTTCGGGCTGCGGCTGGCTCCGGCAGGCACGGCGTTCCAGCTGGCGGTCTGGGAGGCGCTGCGGGCCATCCCGTATGGTCAGACGGTCTCCTATGCCGAACTGGCGCGCCGTCTCGGCAACGCCGGTAGTGCACGCGCCGTGGGCCTTGCGAACGGCGCGAATCCGTTGCCGATCATCGTTCCCTGCCACCGCGTCATCGGCGCGGACGGCTCCCTGACCGGCTTCGGCGGCGGGCTCTACATCAAGCGCGCCCTGCTGTCGCTCGAAGGTGCGGCGTGCGTCGCCGATCTTTTCAGCGCTCACGAGTCAGCGCCGGCGGCGAACGGCGCCCCCCGGCGGCGCGTGCCATGCGCGTGAGTGCATGGCGAACCGTGGCGCTCGCCGGAATTCTCGCCGGCACGTTGGATCTCACTTTCGCCTTCATCTTCTATAGCCGCCAGGGAGCGGATCCCGCGCGCATCCTGCGAGGCATCGCCAGTGGCGTCCTCGGCCCGAGCGCCTTCACCCTGGGGACGTGGACAATCGCCCTCGGGGCGGCGCTGCACTTTTTCATTGCCGTGTGTGCGGCCTTCGTCTTCTATTTCGCGAGCCGCCGGCTCGCTGTGCTGACGCGCCGCCCGCTGCTGTGCGGCGCGGCGTTTGGAGCGGCGATGTATGCCGCCATGCATTTCATCGTGCTGCCGCTGTCGCGCATACCCTTTCGGGTGCCGACGCTGCATAACGTGATCGGCGAGCTGTTCTCTCACATCTTCCTGTTCGGCATGGTGATCGCGCTGGGGGTTGCCCGTGCGGGAAGCAGAGTTCGTTCCAGGGCCTGATCGCTGTCGCGGCGATTTGCCAGCCCCATCCCCACAGATGCCGGCCGAGAGGGTTTTGGATGCAGGGTCGCGTCAGCCCGGCTCGCTCGCCAGGGCATCGAGCAGCACGCGGGCGAATTGCGGTCCTATGCCGGCCTCCTCGTGCTTGAAGTATACGAACACGTCCCCGCACGCCGCGGCCCGCGTGCGGATGGTTTCAGCCCAACGCGCGAGGTCCTGCGGCGTGTAGCCCTCATCGCGCAGGCGGAAATAGGCGTAGTCCGCGGTGATCTCCACGGGGGTGGAGAATTTCTCGCTGTCGGCAACGCACAGGGCGAGATTCCTGGCCCTGAGCCGGGCGAACACTTCCGGCTCCATCCACGAGGCGTGGCGGAACTCGAACGCGGCGCAGGTGCTCACCGGGAGCAGCTGCAGAAACTCATCGAGCACCGCGAGGTCCCTGCGGAAGTAGGGTGGCAGCTGGAACAGGATCGCGCCGAGCTTCGGGCCCAGCGTGGCCGCCGTTTTCAGAAAGTACTGCAACAGGTCGGCGCACTCCCTGAGCCTGGCGATGTGCGTGATGCGCTTGGGAGCCTTGAGCGTGAGCCGGAAGCCCGGCGGAGTTTCGCGATCCCAGCCGGCGAGGATCTTCTCGTTCGGGGTGCGATAGAAGGTGTAGTTGATCTCGACGGTCGTGAAGCGCTCGGCGTAGTACGCCAACATCTTCGCTGCCGGCAGCTTCTGCGGATAGAAGTTGCCCTTCCATTCGGGGTAGTTGTACCCGGAGGTGCCGACCCACATCCTCATGCGCGCCTGTCCGACAGAATCAGTGGCTGTCGCTGCTCAGCAGGCGCCGGTATTGACCCAGGTGCCGGATGGCGTGCTGCGGCTTGCCCAGCGCTTCGTACAGCCGGGCGAGGTTGTAGTGACAGTCCGCCAGATCGGGATCCTCTTCAAGCGCCGTCTGGTACGCCGCGAGCGCCGCCGCCGATTTCCCCAGATCCTCGAGCAGCACGCCCTGGTTGAAAAGCAGCAGCGGGTCGGGGCCGATCTGCGCCAGCGCCCGCCGATACACTTCTTCGGCTTCGTCCGTCCTGCCCCGCTCGTGGAGCAGGCGTCCCCAGTTGGTCCACGCCGCGGCGTTGTGCGGGTCGGTGTCCACGGCGTGCCGGTAGGCGGCCAGCGCGCCGTCCGGATCGCTGCCCTCGAGCGTCAGTGCCTGCGCAAACCAGTCGCGTGCGGGCGCGGGCTCGGCAGCGGCCTGCTTATGCTCCACTACGCGCAGCACACCGTCCTGCAGACTCACGTCGAGACCCAAAAGATACTGGCCACTGTCGACCTGCCAGCGCGCATCCCCGTCGCGCACCACGACGTGGTCGCCGACGGCGCTGATGGCCAGGCCCGACAGCGGCATGGATTCGGGCAGGTTGCGCCGCAGGCTCTCCAGCGAGCGGCGGATGCGCTTTTTGGGAATCCTCGCCTCGATGAGCGCGCGGGCCGTGCGCAGCACGATCAGATCCTGGAAGGAGAAGCGGTACTCGCGCCGCGGACCCCGCGCGGGATGGACGAACCCGGCCCGGATGAGACTGCGCGTGGTGTCAGGGGCAAGCTGCAGGACCCGCTCCACGTCCCGCACACTGTAGGAACGCATCCCGATCCCTCGTCGGCGTCGCGCGGCTTCAGCCGTTGCGCTTGCTCGCCTTGCGGGTCACCTTGGCGGGTTCCTCGACGCGCTTGGGAGCCTTGCGCGGACCCAGACGCGTGACCTGCGAGCGGGCACTTTCGGTCTTGGCAAGACTCGCGCGCAGCGCCTCCATGAGATCGATGACCTTGCCCTCACCTTGCGGGGCGATTTCGCTAACCGAGATTTCCTGGCCCTCGACCTTCTTCTGGATGGCCGCTTCGATGCGCCCTCGCAGCTCGTCCTTGTAAGCGTCCGGATCGTACTTCTCGGCCGTCTGCTGATCGATGAGCTGCTGGGCGAGCTTCAGCTCCGCCGGCTTCACCTCCGGTTTGGGGATGTCGACTTCGCTAGCGCGCCGCACATCGGCCGCATAGTGCAGCTGCTGCATGGCGAGCACGTCTCCGATCGGACGCAGGATCACGAGATAGCCCTTGCCGCGCGCGGCCCAGCGGCCGACGCCGCAGCGTCCGGCCTGCTTGAGCGCCTCGGTGAGCAGGGCATAGGGCTTGGCCGCGCCTTTGTCGGGCGCCAGGTAGTAGGTCTTGTCGAAGTAGACCGGATCGATCGACTCGATCGGCACGAACTCGGAGATCTCCACTGCATGCGTTCCAACTTCCTCCAGCGCCTTGACCTCCTCGGGTGAAAACAGCACGTACTGGTCCTTGGCGAACTCGTACCCCTTGACCATCTCGTCGCGTTCCACGACCACGCCTTCTTTCTGGCATATGTACTGCTGCTTGAGACGTGATCCGTCGGTCTTGTGCAGCAGATTGAAGGAGATGGTGTTCGCCGACTGGGTGGCGGTGTACAGCTTCACCGGGATGGCCACCAGTCCGAACGACACCGTCAAAGATCCTATGGAACGTGGGGCCATGACTTCACCTTAAGCTGCCGGGGCGTTACTTCTTACGCTCAATCTCACGGTCGATACCGAAAGCCTGCGTAAGACTCTGTTTTAGCTCGAGTACATCATGCCACCGGTCGCCGCTCTTTTCCAACCGGGCGGGTACGTTGTTGATTGTGAAGTCCATGGGCTCGGCTGCCTCGAGCTCCCCCCAGCTGAGCGGCATCGAAACCGGGGCTCCCGGAACACCGCGTGGTGAATACGCCACATTGAGGGTCTTGCCGCGCACGTTCATGTTGTAATCGATGAAGATCTTGCCGGTGCGCTTCTCGACCGCCCAGTCCATGGTGATGTCCTTCGGATGCGCACGCATGACGTGCCGTCCCACGGTCTCGCAGATGCGGCGCGCCTCATCGAAGGTCACGGTGCGCTCGATCGGCACGAACACGTGCAGACCGGTCTTGCCGGAGGTTTTCACGATCGCCTCGAGGGACATCTGCTTCAGCAGCGCGCGCAGCCAGAACGCGACGCGCTTGCCGACCGCGAATCCGCGCTTGTTGAGTTCCGGCTCCGCGCCCTTCGCTTCCTTGCCGGAGTATATGTACGGATCGATGTCGAACACCAGGTAGTCGGGGTAGTTGAGGATGGAGGACTCCAGCGCTGCCAGCGAACTCGCGTAATCGGTCTTTGCCCCGGCGGCTTCGGGCTCAAGCTGCGCGCGCGAGTGCCACACATGGAATTCAAGTGTGCCGACCTGCCCCAGCCACAGGAGTGTGGGCAGGTTGTTGGCGAGGAGATAGCGGTGCTTGCCGTCCTTGTGTTCGGAAAAAACGGTCACCGACTCGACGAACTCCGGCAACGCCTGCGCCCAGTGCTTCTGAAAGAAGCGCTCGCCGTTGATGCCCTCGGGCATGCGAATCATGGTCAGCGGTCGGTCCGCAAGGTGCGGCAGCATGAAGCGTGCGACGCCGGCCAGATAGCGGATGAGATCGCGCTTAGTGATGGCGGGATGCCGCGTGCGCGGTGCGGCGGGCCAGTAGATGCGATCGAGGTTGGTCAGCTTGATGCGCGCGTCGCCGACCGCCAGATCCATGCGGTTGGCCGGATTCTCGAGTTGCTGCAGCACCGTGGCAGCCTCCCTGGCGGCGGTGTTTGTCACGGGCGCCGGGGCGGCCGCCCCCGCCCCACGGGTAGTCGCCGCCAGCGGCGCGGCCCGCGCTGCCGCATCTCCGGCGCGCTTGCGGACGGTGCCTGGTGCGATGTCCTCGCGCAAGCGTACGAATACCGGAGCCCGCAGCGCGCCGCCCGGCGTCCAATCGCTGAAGCTCACCTCGGCCACCAGCTCCGGTTTCAGCCAGTGCGTGGGCCGATGCAATGGCGGCGGATCGGCGAACGGCGAGGTCCGGCGTTCGAGTTTCGCGGCGCGCTTCAGCAGTGAGCCGATGACCTCGTCGTTGAGACCGGAACCGACGTGTCCGGCGTAGCGCAGCGACTTGCCCTCCCAGTAGCCGAGCAGCAGCGCGCCCAACGGCTCGCGCGCGCCCTGGCCGCGCGTGTAGCCGCCGATCACAAATTCGGCCGAGCGCGCGGCCTTGATTTTGAGCCAGGCGCGCGAGCGCCGGCCTGCCTGGTAGACGCTGTCGAGGCGCTTGGCGATGATGCCTTCGAATCCCTGGCTCAGGGCCGCGGCATACAGCTGCTCGGCGTTTTCGGAAACATGCACCAGCTGCAGGTGCTTCGAGGGCAGCAGGCACTGCGCCAGGTAGCGGCGCCGATCGCGGTAGGGCGCGGCGCGCAGGTTGAGGCCGGCAAAATGCAACAGATCGAAGCATACCAACACCACCGGCGTGTCACGCTGCGCGGCCGCGATTTCCGCGGCAGTCTTTAGCTGCGCCCGGTTCTGCAGCGCGTTGAACGACGGGCGCCCGGCGGCATCGAGGGCAACGATCTCGCCATCGAGAATCATCTGCGCGGCCTGCGCGGCCAGGTCCGTCGCCAGCTCCGGGAAGCAGGCCGTCAGATCGAGCCCGCGGCGCGATTGCAGGCGTACGGTGGCGCCCTGCACCAAGGCGATCACGCGGTAGCCGTCGAGCTTGGGCTCATAGCGCCATTGCGGGTTCGAACGGACCGCCTCGCCGGCTTCTGCGAGCATCGGCTTGAGTTGCTTCGGGAACGCCTCGGCGGGGCCTGTTGGCGCCAGCAGGGTCGCCGGCAGTCGTGGCGGCACGTTGACAGGCGTGAGCTCATCGAGGCTCACACCGGAGAGCACGGAAGCGTGGCGCGCCAACACGTCGTTGGTGTGCGCGAAGCGGTCCCGGTGCTTGATCAGCAGCCATTGGTTGCCGCTAGCGGTCTTCACCAGCGCAAACGAACCCTTGAGCTTCTCCCCGCGGAGCAGAAAACTCAGCTTGCCCGCGGCAAGCCCCGCGCGCACCCGCGCTTCGGCCTCGGCGCGGTCGGTGAATGAATACTTCTGGTCCTCATCCGGAGAGTACACGCCGCAGTCCCAGACGATCACGTTGCCGGCGCCGTATTGCTTCGCCGGGATCACGCCTTCGAACGAGGCGTAGTCAAACGGATGGTCCTCGACCTCGACCGCCATGCGCTTGTCGTGCGGGTCGAGCGAGGGACCCTTGGGGACCGCCCAGGATTTCAACACCCCATCGAGTTCCAGGCGAAAGTCGTAATGCAGCCGCCGCGCTGCGTGTTTTTGCACGACGAACAGCAACGGGCCCGTACGTGCCGGCGCCGCCGCCGCGGGCGGCTCGGGCGTGCGCGTATAGGTGCGCTTGGCAGCGTAGCGATCGAGGGAGCGGCGGCTCATGACAGCGAACCGATCCAGTCGGCCAGCGCGCGCCACGCGGCGCTTCTGACTTCGGGGTCGCGGCGGCCGCTGCGGACCGGCACGTGAAAGGAGTGGTCGGCATCCTCCAGCTGGCTCAGAGTTGCGCGCGCCCCGAGCCGCCCCACGATCGCTTCCAACAGGCCGCGCTCGGCGAGCGCATCACGCGTGCCCTGTATGAACAGCATCGGAATCTGCACCTCGAACAGGTGCCGCGCGCGGCTCTCGGAGGGCCGCCCGGCGGGGTGCAGCGGGAAGCACAGGAAGGCGAGGCCGCGTACGCCGGGCAGCGGCTCAAGTGCCTGCGCCTGCGAGGTCATGCGGCCGCCGAAGGAGCGGCCGCCGGCAAACAGCGGCAGCGCGGGCGCGAGGCGCGCCGCCGCGGTCACCGCCGCGCGCACGGTCGCATGGCACGCGGGCGGCGGGTCCGGTCGCCGTGAGCGGCGTTCCATGTAGGGGAACTGGTAGCGCAGCGTGGCGATGCCGAGTGCGCCGAGCTCCCGGGCGGCCGCGCTCATGAACGGGTGCTCCATGCCCGCTCCGGCGCCGTGTGCCAGCACATAGCAGGCACGCGCGCCGGCGGGCAGCTCGAGCCGGGCCGAAACACGCTCCCCGCCCTGCACCTCGAACGTGAGAGGATCACGGTTGTCTGAACTGTCCGGTGTCACGCGTGAATCCTGCCTGCCAGCACTGGAATTTACCTAAGGGCTCGGGACTTGCACACAACGCCGGCCAGGCGCTGCTCGTCCTCGCATGCGGTCTGCTCGCGCTCCCGGCCTGGACCGATGAGCCCCCCGCCGCGGCGAAGCCGGGCACCGCGCAACCCAACGTGCACGTATTGCCGACGCCCTTCCTTATTCCGGGCCTGAACCGTGAGCGCACCGTGCGCATTTACCTGCCGCCGGGCTATGAGCAGGGTACGCGCCGCTATCCCGTGCTGTACATGCACGACGGGCAGAATCTGTTCGACGATGCGACCGCGTATGCCGGTGAGTGGGGCGTTGACGAGACCTTGAATGAGCTGGCGAAGTCGCGTGGACTCGAACTCATCGTGGTCGGTATCGACAATGGCGGCGCTGAGCGCATCCACGAACTCAATGCCTGGGACAATCCGCAGTTCGGCAAGGGCGAGGGCGAACAGTACACGGCGTTCATCGTCGAGGTGCTCAAGCCATGGATCGATCAGCACTACCGCACGCGACCGGATCGCCGGCACACCGCCATCATGGGCAGTTCGATGGGCGGCCTCATCTCAAGTTACGCCATCAGCCGCTACCCGCAGGTGTTCGGCAAGGCCGGGATCTTCTCGCCGGCGTACTGGCTTGCGCCCCAGGTCTTCGCCGACACCGAGGCGCGGCCGCCGCCGCCGGCGCAGCGGATCTACTTCTATGCGGGCGGCAGCGAGGACTTAGGGATGGTGCCGGACATGGAGCGGATGGCCGCCTTGCTGCGGCGCCACGGGCTCCGCGCCACGAAGCTGGCTGTGCGCGTGAATCCGGTCGGGCGGCATAACGAGAGCGCCTGGCGCACCGAATTTCCGCGCGCCGTCGAGTGGCTGTTCCGCGATCCGCGGCTACGCAGCCCGCAGCGGCCAGCGCCCTAGAGGCCCGGCAGGAGCTACTCGAGGGCCGCGACCCACGCGCCAAAGGCAGGCAGCGGGATGGGCTGCGACGCGCTGGCGTCGGCAATCGCTCCCGGGCTCGACAACAGGGTCCTGCAGCGCGTCCCCGACAGGCCCGCCGCCTGCGCCTTGAGCGTAATGGTCTGCGGCTGCGGCGACATGTTGAGCGACACCAGGATCGTCTCGCCGCGCGCCCCCACCCGCGCGTACGTCAGCACGCTGACATTGGTCTGATCCAACATGACCGTGCGGCCGCTGCGCAATGCGGAATTGCGTCGGCGCAGCGCGATCAGCCGCCGGTGCCAGTTGAGCAGTGAATCCGGGTCGGCCGATTCGGACTGCACGTTGACGGTTCGGTAGTTCGGCGGCAGCGGCAGCCAGGTCCTGGGGTTCACGCTGAAGCCCGCCTGGGCGTTGGATGTGTCCCACTGCATGGGCGTGCGTTCGCCGTCGCGACCCTTCTCCTTCGGCCAGCCGGTGATGCCGATCGGATCGCGCACGTCTTCGACCCGCGCAGGCGTCGCGGTCCGCTGTCCGATCTCCTCACCCTGGTACAGCAAGGCGGTGGCGCGCGAAGTCAACAGCAGTGCGGCGACGATGCGGGCGATCTCCTCGTTGTGAACCCCGTCGCCGAAGCGGTCCCAGCTGCGGATGTTGTCATGGTTGTCAAACACCAGCAGCGGCCGCGAATGGTGAATCTGCGTCGCCGCCTCGATGAGATGCTGACGGAAGGTGCCGGCATCGAGTTTGCTGCCCAGGCCCACCAGCGTATCCATCGGCAGCTGCAGCTCGTTGTGCAGCACACCCCCGTACCACGGGTCGAGGTCGGCGGTCTTCGGCACATAGGTCTCACCGATCAGCACCCGCTCGCCCGGGTAACTGTCGATCATGGCACGCATGCGGCGAATGACGCCGTGAACCTCCGCAAGGTTGTTGGTGTAGATGTCGCTGAGGTTGGGGTCGCCCTGGGCATTGTTGCCGCCGAGTGCCGGCGCATCGCGCAGTTTCGCATCCTCGAACAGCGTGGTGATGGCGTCGAGACGGAAGCCGGCGACGCCGCGATCCAGCCAGAAGCGCATCGCGGCGAACTTGGCGTGCTCGACCTGCGGGTTGCGCCAGTTCAGATCCGGCTGCTGCCGGTAGAACATGTGGTAGTAAAACTGATCGACTGCCGACACATACCGCCAGGCCGATCCACCAAACAGACTCACCCAGTTGTTGGGGGGCAGGCGCTCACCGGCGGGGCCGGATTTGCCATTGTCCCAGACGTAGAAGCCGTGGCGCGGGGAATCGCGGGAGCGCGCCGCTTCCAGGAACCAGGGGTGTTGGTCGGAGGTGTGGTTGAGCACCATGTCGAGCAACACACGGATGCGGCGTTTCCCGGCCTCCGCCAGCAGGCGGTCAAAGTCCGCCAGCGAGCCGTACTGCGGATCCACGTTCTGGTAGTCGGAGATGTCATAGCCGAAATCGACCTGCGGCGAGGGATACATCGGTGCGATCCAGATGGCATCGACGCCGAGCGCTTCGAGGTAATCGAGCCGCTGCGTGATGCCGTTAAGATCGCCGATGCCGTCGCCGTTGGAATCCTGAAAGCTGCGTGGATAGATCTCGTAGATCACCGCGTGTTTCCACCAGGGGTCCGCCGCAGCGTGCGGTTTATTGCGGGGCGCGTCGGTGCCCGCGGAGGTCCAGCCGGCCACCAGGCAGGAACCCACATATAACAAGGTGCGGCCGAGCCCGCGCAGCACGGCCGTTGACCGGGTCCGGGCGGTATGCATAGATCGCGCGCTCATCGATTCCCGAGTATGACCCGCATAGTACGCTGGTGCGCGCCTCAGGGCGGCGTCGGCCCTTCGCTGACACGCACCAGGTCCTGAGGACGCAGCCACTTGCGAAACGCGCTCTGCACCGCCGCCGCCTCCAGAGCGATGTAACGCTGCGCCGCGGTGGTGGGCTCGTCGAGCGCCAGACCCAGGTCGGTGCGCGCCAGCAGCCCGTGAGCGATCTGCTCCACGCCCGATTCGCTCAGGGGGAGCTGGCGCAGCAGGCAGGCCTTGACGCGGGTGAGCTCGTCGGCGCCGGCCGGCGCGTTCTGCATCGCCGTGACCTCGCTCGCGACCATGTTGGCGGCCTTGACGACATTTTGGGGGTCGCTGGCGTACTCCACCAGGTAGACGCTGCGCGTTCTGCCGGCCTGCAGGAGCGACTGCACCGAGTACACCAGGCCGGAGTTCTTGCGCAGATCGATGCTGAGCCGCGTTGAATAGAAGCTTCCGCCCAGCACGGCGTTGCCCAACTGCAAGGCATAGTAGTCGGGATCGGAGCGTGTGAGCGCGAGTGTTTGCGCCAGCACAACCCGATCCTGCACCCGGCTCGCATCCGGCACTGCGACCGTGGCCGGTCCGTTGGGAGTCACGGGCGGCAGGTCGATGATGGGCGCGGGGCCGCTGGCGCTCCAGGCGCCGAAATACTTGTCGATGGCCGCCCGCGCGGCGGCCGAAGTCACTTTGCCGATGACCACGATGGTGGTGAGATCGGGCCGGAACACGCTGGCGTAGTAGCTGCGTACCGCCGCCGGCGTGAGTGCCCGCACCGTCTCGGGCGTGGCCATGCGCAGACTGGGATCATCCGGCGGAAACAACGCCGCGCGGAGCGAGTGCTGTGTCAGGAAGCCGGGGCTCGCGTTGCGCGCAGCGACACCCAAAGCCACCTGGCCGCGGATCACTTCCATGGCTGCGTTGGGCAGCGCCGGATGCAGTTCATTGTCGGCCAGCAGTTCCACCGCGCGCTCGAAATGCTCCCCCAGTGCCTGCACCGAGAAATCCGTGCCGGCATGCTCGCGGGCACCGATCGCATCCAGTGCCTGTTGGAACGCGACCCGGTCGAGCCGTTCACTGCCGTAGGTCAGGAGCCGCTCGAGCACCTGCGAGACTCCTTCCTGGCCCTTGGGCTCTTCGGTCTCGGGGCGATTGCGGATGTGGCCGTACACACTCACTGTGTCGCTGACATCCTCGCTCTGCACGATCAGGGTGAGGCCGTTCGGCAGGGTGCTGACGATCGGGTGCAGGGTCGAGGGCGGCACCTCCAGACGCTGCAGCGCCTTTTGCGCCCAGGGGGGCAAGGCCGTGGGGTGGGCCTCGCCGAGCGAAATCGCCTCCTGTCCGCCGAACCCGCCGTGCGCGGCCACCGGTTGACCCGAGCCGCGCGGCAGCATGACGCCGGTGACGGCGTGATCGAGGTCGAGATACTGGCGCGCGACCCGGTTGACGTCCGCGACCGTGACCTGCTCGATGCGCGCCAGATCCTCATCGGGAGAGCTCAGCCCGTACAGCGCGAGCGCCTCCGACCATACTGCGGCGAGCTCGGAGATGTTGTTGCGCTGGAACTGCGCCGCACTGCGCTCCTGCAACTTGGCCGCCGCGACGAGTTCCGGCGGGACGCCTTCACGCGCGACGCGCGCAAGTATCGCGCGCACCTCGCGCTCGAGCGCCTTGGGATCATCTCCGGTGGTAAAGGAGAGCACCGTGTAGGCAAGTGCGGCTTGCGGCAGCGGATCAAGCGCGAACTCCGCGGCCACCGCCTTGCCCTGGGGCACCAGCCCGTAGAGATCGAAGCGCCGGCTGCTGAGCACGTCCGCGAGCACCTCGAGCGCGGCGAAGTCGGCAGCGCGCGGACCGGGAGTGCGCAGCGCAATCATGAGCGTGCCGCTGGGCCGGTCGGTGTCCAGCGTGAAGGATGTGGGTTGCACGGGGCGCAGGCGCACCTGCGGCTTGACAGGCAGTTTTTTCGCCGCGATGTCCCCGAACAGCAGTTTCACCTCGCTCAGGGTCGTCACCGGGTCGAGGTCGCCGGCGATCACCAGGATGGCGTTGTTTGGCGCGTACCAGGTGTCGTGGAAGCGCTTCAGCATGCGCGCGGTGGTTTTTTCGAACGATGGCCGGGTGCCGAGCGCATCGTGCGCGTAGGGGGTGCCTGCGAACATCCTGGCGCGCAACTTCTGAAACAGCACGTAGGCCGGCTCGGACAGGTCCTGGGCAACCTCCTGCTCGATCGCGCCGCGTTCATGGCTCCACTCCTTCGGGGAGTAGAGCAACGCGCGCATGCGCAGCGCCTCGATGTGCAGCGCCACGTCGAGATCCTCGGACGGCACCGTGAACAGGTATTGCGTGAGGCCCTCGCGCGTGTTGGCGTTGAAATCGCCGCCCACGACACTGCCGATGTCAGCGAGCTGGTCGGCGCTCAGGCCGGGGCTGCCGCGGAACATCATGTGCTCCAAGGCGTGCGCGGTTCCCGGGAACCCCACGGGCGCTTCGTCCGAGCCGACCAGGTAATTCACCGAGGTCGCGACTACCGGCGCCAGCGCGTTGCGCACGATGACGACACGCAGGCCGTTGGTCAGCGTGGCGCGCAATACCCCGGCGTCCTGCGCGGCGCTCTCGGCCGCGCAGCAGACGAACAGCGGAATCAGGGCGGCGAGCGGCGCCCGCCGTGGTCGGCGCCGGTAAGGGTGATGCGGCATGACGGAACCTGAGTGTGCGGAAGAGCGCCAGTATATGCGATCACGTCAGGTCGCCATGTTTCGCCACAAATGATCGCCGCAGCGTCGCTTTTGCGTCAGAAGCGCCGCCGCCGCGCGCGCTGAACTGGTAACCGTACCCGGAACGAAACGGTTCCGCACTGACACGAGAGGAGGCAACATGACTACATTGAAATCGGGGCTCCGGGCCGGCGTGCTCGGAATTGCACTGGCGGGCGGTGCGGCGGTATGGCCGGCGTACGCCTGCGGCGACGAGCGCGGTGAGGGCTCCAAGCAGTCGGACATCGGCGCCGTGACCGGCCTGGCGGTGGGTGCGGCGGCGGGCGGACCGGTCGGTGCCGTGCTGGGCGCGGCAGCCGGGGCTTTGCTCGGTGACCGCTATCACCGGCAGGCGCAGTCCTCGGCCGCGTTGGCCGCCGATCTCGACCACAGCGAGGCGGAGCGCAGCCGCCTGTCCCAGAGTGTCGCGCAGCTCGATCAGACCTTGCAGCAGACTGAGGAGCTCGGGCTGGACGTGAGCTTTCGCACCAACGACGACTCGATCACCACGCAGGCCATGCCGCCGCTGCTGAAACTCGGGGCGCTGGTGGCGGCGATGCCGCAGGCGCGCGTGCGGATCGCCGGCTACGCGGATCCGCGCGGTTCGCAGGCCTACAACAGCGAGCTGTCGCTGCGCCGCGCCCAGGGCGTCGCGGCGGTGCTGATGGCTGCCGGAGTTGCCCCCGAGCGCATCCGCATCGAGGCGCACGGCAACACCGAATCCACCAGCGCAGACGGTGACCTCGACGGCTACGCGTTCGAGCGGCGCGTAACGGTGCGCCTGGAACTTCCCGCTCCGGCTGAGGTTGCCCGCCGTGACCAGGGCGCGTGACGCGCGGCAGCCAGGCGCGCCGTGGGAAGGTAGGCCTGCGGCGCGCGTTCGCGCTAGAATTTCCTGGCATGAGTACCTGTGCGGCGCGCTCGTGAGCACTTCCATCGTTGCCCTGGACGGACGGGTCGAGGCTGAGGTGTCCGAACTGCCGGCCGAGCGCCTGATCGCCGGCACGCCCGAGTTGCAGGTGCGCAATTTCTTCACCGACACCAGCCAGCAGTTCTTTGCCGGCCGCTGGTCGGCGAGCCGCGGCAAATGGCGCGTGCGTTACACCGAGAACGAGTTGTGCGTCATAACCGCGGGGCGCGTCACCATTGAGAGCGCCAGCGGCGAGCGCCGCAGCTTCGGACCCGGGGACGCGTTCGTGGTCCCCGCCGGCTTTGTCGGCACGTGGGAAGTCGTGGAGGACTGCTCCAAGATCTACGCGGTGTTCGAAGCACGCGGCTGATGGGCGCGGCGCGCGCCGCTATCAGACATAACACCCCCTCGCCTTGAAGCCCGTCGCAGATCCATGACTGGCTGCTTCCCTGCGCCTGCCCCCCGTGGGAGGGTACCCGAGTGTGTCGGAGTTCCGTGAGCCTCGGGAGGCCTTCGTCGTGGAAACCATAACTGTCGCTGCCTCGCGCAGCGCTGAGTTCAGTCTGTCGGAGATGGAAATGCTGGTGGGCAGCGCCATCGTGATCGCAGTGCTGGTGTGGATGCTGCTGTCGCGCCTGCGCCGCGACCGCAACCAACCGCACGCTTAAGAGCTGGAGCCTGCCGGGCTGCGCGGCCGCCGGCGCGCATGCCGCGGCCGGTTTGCCCAAGGGCCGCTATTGCCCGCGCAGTACTGCGGTCAGCGTGCCGAAGATCTGGTCGATCTGCGACTGCTCGATGATGAGCGGCGGCGACAGCGCAATGATGTCCGCCGTCTGGCGCACCAGCACGCCGCGCTCGAAGCATTTGATAAACACCTCGAAGGCGCGCGCGCCGGCTTTGCCGGGGATGGACTCGAGCTCCAGTCCCAGAATCAACCCATAATTCCTGACGTCGACGACATGCGGCAGACCGCGCAGCGCATGGGCGGCGTCTTCCCAGTACTTCGCCAGGGACTTGGCGCGCGTCAGCAGACCCTCGCTCTGATACACACCCAGGGCGGCCAGCCCGGCCGCGCAGGCCACCGGATGCGCCGAATAGGTGTAGCCATGGAAGAGTTCGATGCCTTCGGGGCCCTGCATGAAGGCCTCGTAGACCGCCTTGCTCAGGAGCACGGCGCCCATCGGCACGCAGCCGTTGGTCAGCCCCTTGGCGAGCGTGATCATGTCGGGCGTGACGCCAAACTCCTGGGCTGCGAATGGCGCACCGGTGCGGCCGAAGCCTGTGATCACCTCATCGAAAATCAGGAGGATCCCGTGACGGTCGCAGATCTCGCGCAGGCGCTGCAGATACCCGCGCGGCGGGATCAGCACGCCGGTGGAGCACGCGATGGGCTCGACGATCACCGCGGCAATGTTGGACGCATCATGCAGCATCACCAGCCGCTCGAGCTCGTCCGCCAGCTGCGCCCCGTGCTCCGGCGCGCCGCGCGAGAAGGCGTTCCTCGCCGGATCATGCGTGTGCGGCAGGTGGTCGACGCCCGGTAGCAGCACCGCCGACCAGGTCTTGCGGTTCGCCGCGATGCCGCCCACCGAGATGCCGCCGAAGCCCACGCCGTGGTAGCCGCGCTCCCGCCCGATGAGACGCGTGCGCGAGGCCTCACCGCGCGCGCGCTGCCAGGCGAGGGCGATCTTCAGCGCCGTGTCGACGGATTCCGATCCGGAGTTGGTGAAAAACACGTGATCGAGTCCGGCGGGCGCGATTCTCACCAGCTCGTTCGCCAGCGCGAACGCCCCCGGGTGGCCCATCTGGAACGGCGGCGCATAGTCCAGGGTCTCGAGCTGGCTCGCGACCGCCTGGGTGATCTCGCGGCGGCCGTGCCCCGCGTTGACGCACCACAGCCCCGCGACCGCATCGAGGATCTGCCGTCCCTCGGGGGTCCAGTAGTGCATGCCGCTCGCTTTCGCGAGCAGCCGGGGTTTCGCCTTGAACTGGCGGTTGGCGGTGAACGGCAACCAGAACGCTTCGAGTTCCGGTCGGCCGATGGGGGCGCTGGCGTTCGGCATGAGGGGCTCGGTGCGGGGGGATTCGGCCGGGATGATAAATAAAGTGGACACGGCCGGCCACTGGGGCGATATTTTTACCCTTCTTGTCTAAAATCCTAAACACCATGAGCATCGACGTCGGTGCGCGCCTGCGCAGCGTCCGAACCACGTTTGGCCTGTCGCAGCGCGAGCTTGCACGCCGCGCCGGAGTGACCAACGGGCTCATTTCCCTCATCGAACAGAACCGCGTGAGCCCTTCGGTGAGCTCGCTGAAGAAGGTGCTCGATGGGGTGCCGATGTCGCTCGCTGAGTTCTTCACCCTGGACCTGAGCGCCACGCCGCAGGCTTTTTTCAGCGCCGACGATCTGGTGGAGCGGGGCAACCAGCAAGTCTCTCTGCGCCTGGTGGCGGCGCAGCGCCCCGGGCGGCAGCTGACGGTGCTGCACGAGCGTTACGCGGCCGGCGCGGCCACCGGCGAGGAAATGCTCGCGCACCGCGGCGAGGAGGCGGGCGTGGTGGTCCGCGGGCGCATCGAGCTCACGGTGGGCGGTGTCGCGAGAGTGCTGGGACCCGGCGAGGCATATTATTTCGCCAGCCAGCTGCCGCATCGCTTCCGCAACGTCGGCCGCGAGGCGTGTGAGATCATCAGCGCCTGCACCCCACCGATCTTTTGAAGGCTCGCCGCAGTCATGAACGCAAAAGCCGAGTCGATTTCCTGGCACGAGCGCGCCCGCACGCTCAGTTTCCGCACCCAGGCCTTCATCGACGGGCGTTACCTCGACGCCGCTTCGGGTGCCACCTTCGACTCCATCAATCCCGCCACCGGCAAACTGCTGGCGCGGGTTGCCGCCGGCGACGAGCAGGACATCAACCGTGCGGTCAGCGCTGCGCGCGCCGCATTTCGCAAGGGCAGCTGGGCGGATCTCGCGCCCGCGAAGCGCAAGAAAATCCTGTTGCGCTTTGCGGAAGTGATCCTGAGGCACACCGAGGAGCTCGCCTTGCTCGAGACCCTCGACATGGGCAAGCCCATCTCCGACAGCCTCAAGATCGACGTCCCGGGCGCGGCGCGCTGCCTGCAGTGGTATGCCGAAGCCATCGACAAGGTGTACGATCAGGTGGCGCCCACCGGGCCGCGGGCGCTCGCACTGATCACGCGCGAGCCCATGGGGGTCGTCGGGGCGATCGTGCCCTGGAATTTTCCGCTGCTCATGGCGGCCTGGAAAATCGCCCCGATTCTCGCGACCGGCAATTCTCTGGTGCTGAAGCCCTCGGAGAAGTCGCCGCTCTCGGCGCTCAGGGTCGCAGAGCTTGCGGTCGAAGCGGGCATTCCAGCGGGGGTGCTCAACGTGGTGCCGGGCTTCGGACAGACTGCCGGCAAGGCGCTCGCCCTGCACATGGACGTCGACTGCATCGCCTTTACCGGCTCGACGGCGACCGGGCGGATGATCATGCAGTACGCCGGTCAGTCGAACCTGAAGCGCGTCTCGCTCGAGTGCGGCGGCAAGTCGCCCAACATCGTGCTCGCGGATTACCCGGACCTCGATAAGGCGGCTACCGCCGCCGCGTTCGCCATCTTCTTCAACCAGGGCGAGATGTGCTCCGCCGGCTCGCGCCTGCTGTTGCAGGAAGGCATCAAGGACGCGGTGCTGGAGAAGGTGCAGGCGATCAGCCGCACGCTGCAGCCCGGAGATCCGCTCGATCCCGCGACGCAGCTCGGTGCGATAGTCGACGAGACGCAGATGAAGCGGGTGCTGGGCTACATCGACACCGGCCGGCGCGACGGCGCCAGCATCCGCTTCGGCGGACGCCGGGTACGCGAGGACAGCGGCGGCTACTTCATCGAGCCGACGGTGTTCGAGGGCGTGAAGCCGGCCATGACCATCGCGCGCGAGGAGATTTTCGGCCCGGTGCTCTCGGCCATCACCTTCAAGACCGTCGACGAGGCGATCGAGATCGCCAACGACGTGATCTATGGCCTCGCAGCCGCGGTATGGACCCGTGACCTCACCACCGCGCATCGCGTGGCGCGCGCGCTGCGCGCCGGCACGGTGTATGTCAATTGCTACGATGCCGATGACCTGACTGTGCCGTTCGGCGGTTTCAAGCAGTCGGGCATCGGACGCGACAAGTCGCTGCACGCGCTGGAGAAATACACGGAGCTGAAGACGACATGGATCGACTTGTCCTGACCCTCGCGCGGCCGCGTGAGTGCGCATTCGCTCAAGTTCCTCGCCAGCGCGCCCCGCGGCTTTGCCGATCTGCTGGCGCGGGAACTCGAGGCGTGCGGCGCGCTGCAGCCGCGCGAGCGCTCGACCGGCGTGGCGTTTGCGGGCACGCTGGAGAGTGCCTATCGCGCCTGCCTGTGGTCGCGCATCGCCAATCGGGTATTCCTCGAGGTTGCGCATTTCGAGGCGCGCGACGCGGATGAGTTTCATGCGGCCGTGCGCCGCATCGACTGGGCGGCTCACCTGGGTCCTGCGACTACGCTGGCGTGCGATTTCAGCGGGCGGCACCCGGCGATTACTCACACTCACTTCGGGGCGCTGAAGCTCAAGGACGGCATTGTCGATGCGCTGCGCCTCGCCACCGGCACGCGGCCCGACGTGGCGCTCGAGCGCCCGGGAGTCCGGGTGCACGCGCATGCACGCGGCACCGACATCACCGTGTCCATCGACCTCTCGGGTGACAGCCTGCACCGACGCGGTTACCGGGGCGCGGCCGGGGAAGCGCCGCTGAAGGAAAACGTCGCCGCGGGAGTGTTGCTGCGCTGCGGCTGGCCGGAGCTGGCGGCGCACGGCGCGGAGTTTCTCGATCCGATGTGCGGCTCCGGTACCTTGTGCATTGAAGCGGCGCTGATCGCCGCGGACCGGGCGCCCGGCCTCACGCGCGATTATTTCGGTTTCCTCGCCTGGCGCGGCCACGATGCGGCTTTGTGGGCGCGCCTGCGCGCCGAGGCCGCTGCGCGCGCGGGCGCGGGCGAGGCGACCCGGGTCACGGTGCGCGGCACTGATCGCGACCCCACCGCGATCCGCAGCGCGCGCGACAACGCCGCGCGCGCCGGTGTCGGCAGGCTGGTGTGCGCGGACACGGGCGTGCTGGCGGATGCAGCGCCGCTGGCGGCGCGCGATCCGGATCGGCCCGGACTCCTGTGTACCAATCCTCCCTACGGCCAGCGCATGGAGGGCCGCGAGGGCGCGCGTGCGCTGCACCGTGAGCTGGGCGCGGTGCTGCGCGAGCGTTTTCAGGGGTGGAACGCCGCAGTGCTCACCGGGGCGCCGGAGCTCGGCATGGAGCTTGGCCTGCGCGCGCATCGCACGCACAGCGTGTGGAACGGCGCGATCGAGTGCCGGCTGCTGCGGATCAAAGTGGTGCCGGACAGCGCACGCGAGCCCGGAACACTCGGCAAAGGCGTGGCGCACCTCAAGGACACTCCCGGGGCGGGCATGTTCGCCAACCGGCTCGGGAAGAACCTGAAGCGACTGCGGGGCTGGGCGGCGCGCGAGGGTGTTTCGTGCTACCGGGTCTACGACGCCGACATGCCGGAGTACGCCTTCGCCATCGATGTGTATCGCGCGATCGAACCGGATGAGTTGTGGCTGTACGTCCAGGAGTATGCGGCGCCGGCGGAGATCGAGCTGGAAGCCGTGCGCCGGCGGCGCGGCGAAGTGCTGGCGACGCTACCAGGAACGACCGGCGTTGCGCCCGAGCGCATCCGTGTCCGCACCCGGCGCCGCACCCGGCGCGGCGAGCAATACGACAAAGTCGACGAGCAGGCTCACTTCCACGTCGTCACCGAAGGGGGCTTAAGATTCCGGGTGAACTTCGAGGACTATCTGGACACCGGACTGTTCCTCGATCAGCGCGTGACGCGCGCCAGGCTGCGGGACGCAGCACGCGGCAAGCACTTCCTCAATCTGTTTGCCTACACCGGTACCGCCACGGTCTATGCCGCAGCGGGCGGCGCGGCGAGCACCACCTCGGTCGACCTGTCGAGAACCTATCTCGGCTGGGCGCAACGCAACCTCGCTCTCAATGCCCTGGCGGGCGAGGCCCATGCGTGGGTGCAGGCGGACTGCCGTGAATGGCTGACAGATGCGGCGCGCGGACGGGCACGCTTCGATCTGGTGTTTCTCGATCCGCCGACCTTTTCGAACTCCAAGCGCATGGAGGGTGTGCTCGATATCGAACGCGATCACCCCGAGCTCATCGACGCATGCGCGCGGCTGCTGGCGCCCGGGGGGCTGCTGATCTTCTCGACCAACGCGCAGCGCTTCCGCCTGCAGGAGAAGCTCGGCGAGCGCTACCAGATTCGCGACGTGTCGGCAGCCACCTTACCGAAGGATTTCGAGCGTAATCCACGCATTCACCGCTGCTTTGAGGTGAGGACCTGAGGGTTAGCTTTCTACCAGGGTCTTCAGCCTCGACAGCACCTGATCCCACTGTGCCGAGACGCGGCCGAGATACTCCTGCAGCTCGTGCATCGGCTGCGGATCAAACTCGAACAGGCTTTCGCGGCCGGCGCGAACACTGTGCACGATACCGGCGCTCTCGAGCACCCGCAGGTGCTTGGTGATCGCCTGGCGCGTCATTTTCGAGCCGCCGGTCAGCTGCGCTATCGAGCGTGGCTCCCCGCCGGACAGCGTCGTAACGAGCGACAGGCGTGTCTCATCCCCCAGCGCCGCACAGACCGCGGCATGATGCCGTCGCTTCGCGGCGCTGCTGTCACTGCCGCTGCGCGACATGGCTCTCGATGTTCTTCAGCTGCTGAGTCCAGCCGCTGTCATTCATACGGAACGCTTCCGCACGGCGCTCGGCGGGCACTTTGTCGAAGCCGGACTCGGTGAGCAGCAGCAGAGTCCCGGTCAGGATCTCCTGCAGCCGGAATTCGACCAGCGTGGGTGTCTCCTTCGAGTAGTCCACCTGCGGATCGATGCCGTAAGGATGCCAGGTGAAGCTGAAGAGCCTCTCGGGCTCGATCTTCTGCACCACGGCCTGCCAGCGGACATGCTCGTAGCTGGGGTGGGTGATCTGGCCCTGCGAGAGCTGGCCTGCTACGAACGGACCCTCCAGTTTCACGCAGAACCACTCGCCGAACTCCCGATGGTCGGTGAGCGCGCGCCACACGCGTGACAGCGGTGCCTTGAGCTCAATGCGTTTCTCGATACGAGCATTCATATTGGCAACCTCCGAGTTGCATATTAGCGCGTCGCTCCCAGACACACACCCTTTTGGTTGCAGACTATCGTCCGCGCCGCGCTTTACAGCCCAAATCCGCTGGGGTAGCGTCTTTTGACCCGACGGGACCTGGCCGTTTATGAACTGGAGAACACAGTGATGTCCGAAGGTCTTCCCGCGCCGGCGCCAGTGGTGGCGATCGTCGGGGCCACCGGCGCGGTGGGCGTGGAGTTGATTCGCTGCCTGGAGGAGCGAGCCTTCCCGCTGTCGGAGCTGCGGCTGTTCGCCTCGGCGCGCTCCGCCGGCAAGACATTCAGGTTTCGCGGCCAGGCGCTGACGGTGCGCGAGCTGAACGAGCAGAGCTTCAGCGGTGTCGACCTCGCGCTGTTCTCCGCCGGCGGCAGCACCTCGAAGCGCTTCGCGCCCATTGCCGTGCGCGCGGGTGCCATTGTGGTCGACAACTCGTCCGCGTTCCGCATGGATCCCGCCGTGCCGCTGGTGGTGCCGGAAATCAATCCGCAGACGGTGCGCGCTCACCAGGGGATCATCGCCAATCCAAACTGCTGCGCCATCATCGCCATCACGCCGCTGTGGCCGATCCACTGCAGCAACCGCATCCGGCGGCTGACGCTCGCCACCTACCAGGCCGCCTCCGGCGCCGGCGCCGCGGCGATGGAGGAACTGCGCGAGTCCACGCGCGCGTATCTGGAAGGCCGTGCGTACCAGCACAAGGTGCTACCGCACCCGTACGCGTTCAATCTCTTCAGCCACAACACCAGAATCGACCCGGCGACCGGCTACAACGACGAGGAGACCAAGGTCATCCAGGAGACCCGCAAGATCTTCGGCGATGCCGACATGCGCGTGTCGGCGACCTGCGTGCGGGTACCGGTGCTGCGCGCGCACTCGGTGGCGATCACTGTGGAATGCGAGCGGCCGATCACGCCTGCGCAGGTGCGCGAGCTGATGCAGACCGCCCCGGGCGTGAAGCTTGTCGACGACGTGGAGCGCAACTACTTCCCGATGCCGCAGGACGCCTCCGGTCAGGACCCGATTCTCGTCGGCCGCATTCGCCAGGATCTGAGCGATCCGGGCGGGCACTCCATCTGCCTGTTTGTGGCGGGTGACCAGCTGCTGAAGGGCGCGGCGCTCAACGCGGTGCAGATCGCCGAGCTTTTGTGAACGGGACGAGGGCCGGCACTTCCGCGCAGTAGCCCTGGTACTCTCCCGGGAACATCTCCCGCATGAAACGCTCTTCGATGCGCAGCTTGCCGATGAACGCGCCGGCGACGACACACCAACCGATCAGGGCGCGCAGCTCGCCGCAGGCGACGGCGCTGCCGAGCAACGCCACCAGCAGGCCGGTGTAGATGGGATGGCGCACGTAGGCGTAGGGGCCCGAGCGAATGAGCTCGTGTCCTTCCTTGAGGGTCACCGTGCCACTCCAGTTCCGGCCCAGGTACACGCGCGCCCACACCGTGAAGGCGAGGCCCAGCACAAGCAGCACGACGCCGAGCGCAGATTCAAGCGGACCAGGTGGCAGCAGGCGCAGCGAGAGCCAGTCCCACCGCACACGCGGCCGCGCGATCAGCGCCACGCCGATGAGCAGCGGCACGACGTGCGACAGGCGCGAGCCCAGCGACTCGCGACGCTGCGTGGTCTTGGCGCTGAACGCAGAGACCACCCAGTACAGGACCCAGGCAAACCACAATGACAGCATCAGCTGGCGGTAGATCAGCGCAGAGTGATGCATGCGGGCACGTGTCAGCGGTGCTGAGCGCTCACCGGGCGCGCAGTTACAACAGATCCCTGAGGCGGTAGTACAGCATCGCCAGTACCAGCGCCGGACGGCGCAAGCCGGTCCCGCCCGGGAAATTGCGGTGTGGAATCCGCGCAAACACGTCGAAGCGCCCGGCGACTCCGGCGATGGCCTCGGCCACCAGTTTGCCCGCAATCCCGGTAAGCGCGATGCCGTGGCCGGAGAAGCCCTGCAGAAAGTAGACATTGGGCGCCAGGCGGCCGAAGTGCGGCGCACGATTGAGCGTGATGTCGACTTCGCCGCCCCAGGCGTAGTCGATGCGTACGTCCTGCAATTGCGGAAACACGGCGAGCATGCGCGCGCGGGTTGCGCTCGGGGCATCGAAGGAGCTGAGCCCGGAGTAGTTCACACGCCCGCCGAACAGCAGACGGTGATCGGCTGACAGCCGGAAGTAATCCAGCACCCAGTTCATGTCGCTGACCGCCGCGTTGGTGGCGATCAACTGTCGCGCGCGCTCAGCACCCAACGGTTCGGTCGCCACGATGTAGGTTGCAACCGCCATGATCTTGGAGGCGAGTGTCGGGGCGGTGGCGCCCAGGTAGACATTTCCGCACAGCACGAGGTAGCGCGCGCGGACCTCTCCCGCGGGAGTCTGGATGCGAAGCTGCGAGGCGCCCGCGGGTGCGAAACCGGTGGCGCGGGTTCCCTCGAAGATGCGCACGCCCAGGCCCTCGGCCGCCGCCGCGAGTCCCAGCGTGTAGTTGAGGGGGTGCAGATGACCGCTGTTGGTGTCGTACAGGGCACCGCGGTAGCGCTGGGTCGCGAGCGTTGCACGCAGCTCTTCGCGCGGCATGTAGCGCACGCTCGCGTAGCCGTACTGGTCGCGCAGTTCCGCGAGCTCCGCGTGCAACTCACGCTCGTGGCGCTCCTTGATGGCGGCGGCCAGGTACCCCGCCGCCCAGTCACAGTCGATCGAGAAGCGCGCGATCAGTTCCCGCATCAGCGCCAGCCCCTCGACCGAGACGTCCCACACCGCGCGCGCGGACCCGGCACCGATCAGCCGCTGCAGTTTGGTCTGGCCGGCGGCGATTCCGTAGATCGCCTGCCCGCCGCTGCGCCCCGAGGCGCCCCAGCCGACGCGGTGCTCTTCCAGCAGCACCACGCGCAGGCCCGCAAGCGCCAGGTGCAGCGCGGTGGAGCAGCCGGCGATGCCTGCGCCGACCACGCACACATCACAGTCGATGCGGTCCGCGAGCGCAGCACGCTCCGGTGCCCGCTGGGATGAGGTGGCGTAGTACGAACCGACATGGTCGAGGCGTGCCATGAGGCTTCTTCTTCAGGTGTCCGGGTGTTTAAGATATTCTGACGCCCCGCCGGGCGGGGGAGAGTAAGTAGGATAGCGAGCCGCGGCGGCGCGCGGCAAATCCATCCATGCCGGTGTGATTCACGCGAGGGCCGATACTTAGGCCATTACCGCACTTCCATCCCGATGCGCAACTGAGGCTTCCGGCCTGCACCTGTGGTCTAATAGGGAGTAATTCGGAGACTCCGCCGGCGCGATTTGTTTAAGATACTAAACACCGTCCGGCCAGCAACCCGCCATGGCACCCGCCCGCCCACTCATAGGTATTCCGGCCGACCGGCGTATGGTCGGTGCACACCCGTTTCACATGGTGGGGGAGAAGTATGCGCGCGCCGTGCTGGACGCGGCGGGCGCGGCGCCACTGCTGATCCCGTCACTGGCCGATGAGCTGGGGTTCGATGAGCTGTTGCAGCGCCTGGACGGACTGCTGTTCACCGGCAGTCCCTCGAACGTCGAGCCGCATCGCTACGAAGGCGCCCCGAGCGCGCCCGGCACCCTGCATGACCCGGCGCGCGATGCGACCACGCTGCCCCTCATACGCAAGGCCGTGCGGGCCGGGGTGCCGGTGTTCGGCATTTGCCGCGGATTTCAGGAGATGAACGTTGCCTTCGGCGGCACTCTGCACCAGCGGCTGCACGAGGTGCCGGGGCATCTCGATCACCGCGACGACGAGACGCAGCCGCTGGAGGTGCAGTACGGCCCGGCTCACGACGTGACGCTTGAACCCGGCGGCGTGCTGCGCTCGCTCGCGGCGAGCGAGCGCATCCAGGTGAATTCGCTCCACAACCAGGGCATCGATCGCCTGGGGGCAGAGCTTGCGGTCGAGGCGCGTGCGCCGGACGGCGTGATCGAGGCGTTCCGCGTACGCGACGCGCAGCGCTTTGCGCTGGCGGTACAGTGGCACCCCGAGTGGAAGGTGATGAGCAATCCGTTTTCGCGCGCACTGTTTGCCGCCTTCGGGCAGGCCAGCCGCGAGCGCGCCTCAGTCAAAGAAAGGCCTTAACGTATGGTGAGTGAGATCCGGCAATTCTTCCGCGATCACGGCATTTCCGAGGTGGAGGCCATTATTCCCGACATGGCCGGCATCGCCCGCGGCAAGATCATGCCCGCGGAAAAGTTCGCCGAAGACGGCGGCATGCGCCTGCCGGAGAGCGTGTTCCTGCAGACCGTGACCGGCGATTACCCGCCGGAGACCGGCACTGCCATGAGCCCGGCCGAAATCGACATCGTGCTCAAGGCCGATCAGAAGACGGTGCGCCGCGTGCCGTGGGCGGCCGAGCCCACCGCGCAGGTGATCCATGACTGTTTCTATAGCGACGGCCGGCGCGTGTCGATGGCACCGCGCCACGTGCTGCGCAACATCGTCGAGCTGTATGCGCAGCGCGGCTGGGAGCCAATAGTGGCCCCGGAGCTCGAGTTCTATCTCGTCGAGCAGAACAAGGATGCCGACTATCCGCTCAAGCCCCCGGTGGGCCGTTCCGGGCGCTCCGAGCCCGGCCGCCAGTCCTACAGCATCGCTGCGGTCAACGAGTTCGATCCGCTGTTCGATGATATCTACCAGTTCTGCGAGGACCAGGATATCGAGATAGACACCCTGATCCATGAGGACGGTCCGGCGCAGATGGAAATCAACCTGATCCACGGCCAGCCGCTCGATCTGGCGGATCAGGTGTTTCTGTTCAAGCGTACCGCGCGCGAGGCGGCCCTGCGCCACAAGATGTACTGCACCTTCATGGCGAAGCCGCACGCCAAGGAACCCGGCAGTGCCATGCACATCCACCAGAGCGTGCTGGACGTGAAGACGCGCAAGAACATCTTCAGCAACCCCGACGGCACCCCCTCGGCGCTGTTCTTTTCGCATATCGGCGGGCTGCAGAAGTACATGCCCGCGGCCATGGCCCTGTTCTGCGCCAATGTGAATTCCTACCGGCGCCTGACGCGCTACCTGTCCTCGCCCATCAATGTCCACTGGGGCTACGACAACCGTACCGCGGGCCTGCGCGTACCCATGTCCGATGCGCAGGCGCGCCGTGTCGAGAACCGCGTCGGCGGGGCCGACGCCAATCCCTACATCGCCATCGCCGCCTCGCTCGCCTGCGGTTACCTCGGCATGGTCGAGGGCGTGCAGCCGAGCGATCCGATCGTCGGCAGCGCGCATGATCTGCCGTTTGGCCTGCCGCGTTCGCTCGATGAGGCCTTGCGGGAGCTGCGCGCCAGCGACCCGCTGGTGAACCTCTTGGGCGAGGCGTTCATCGAGGCCTTCACCCTTGTCAAGGAAGCGGAGTACGAGGTGTTTCTGCAGGTCATCAGCTCCTGGGAGCGCGAGCACCTGCTGCTGAATGTTTGATCGATTGGCTGCAGGGGCCTGCGGCCCGTGCAGCAGGCCCGCGCCGCACGCGGCGCCTTCTCAGGGCCCGACCGCTGCTATATAAGAAGAGGCGTCGTGATCAGCGCTCCCAGATCCTTTCGCCTCAGCGCAGCCCCGGCGGTGATGCTTGCCGCCTGCGCGGGATGCTCGGACCCGGCGGCGCAAGGCGCGCCCGGATCGGTATCCGAGAAGGTCCTCAACGTTTACAACTGGTCCGACTATATCCAGCCCTCGGTGGTGGCCGATTTCCAGCAGGAATACGGTATCCACGTCAACTACGACGTGTTCGACTCGAACGAGATCCTCGAGACCAAGCTCCTCACCGGTCACACCAACTACGACATCGTGGTGCCCTCGGGCGCCTTCCTCGAGCGCCAGTTGCAGGCCGACATCTACCGGAAGCTCGACAAGTCGCAGCTGCCGAATCTCAAGAACGTCGATCCGGACGTGGCACGCGCCGAGGCGCTGTACGATCCGGGCAACCAGTACAGCGTCGACTACATGTGGATCACTTCGGGGGTGGGCTACAACGTTGCCGACATCCGTGCGCGTCTGAAGGATGCGCCGGTAGACAGCTGGCGCATGCTGTTCGATCCGGCAGTGGTGGCGAAATTCCAGGACTGCGGCGTTTCGCTCCTCGATGCGCCTTCGGAGGTGGTCGCCACGGTGCTGCTGTTCATCGGCAGGAAGCCCAACAGCAACTCGCCCGAAGACCTCAAGGCGGCCGAGCAGGCGCTGCACGCGATGCGGCCGTACGTGCGCTACGTGGACTCCTCGCGCTACATCGACAACCTCGCCAACGGCGACATCTGCCTCGCGATGGGCTGGTCGGGCGACATCAAGCAGGCGCACGATCGCGCGAAAGAGGCCGGCAAGGGGGTCGACCTCGCCTACACGATCCCCAGGGAAGGCGCCATCAGCAACTACGATATCCTGGCGATCCCCGCGGATGCACCGCACGTGAGAAACGCCCACCTGTTCATCAATTACCTGCTACGCCCTGAGATCGCGGCGAGAAACTCCAATCTCATCAAGTACGCGAACGCCGTCGCGGCCGACCTCCAGCCGCTCGATCCCGCCGTGCGCAGCGATCCGGGTGTGTATCCGCCGCCGCAGGTGCGCGCGCGGCTGACCCCGGAGCGCCCGCGGCCGCCGGAATACCAGCGCCTGCTGACACGCATGTGGACGCGCTTCAAGAGCGGCAAGTGAAGGTCCATGTCATGAATGCCATACCACCCGCGGCCGATCCCGACTCCGCCTACGTGCGGATCGCGAACCTGACCAAGCGATTCGGCGATTTCGTGGCCGTGGACGACGTGTCGCTCGACATCCGCCGCGGCGAGATCTTCTGTCTGCTGGGCGGGTCGGGATCGGGCAAGACCACGCTGCTGCGGATGCTGGCCGGCTTCGAGTTGCCGAGCGCCGGCACGATCCGCATCGATGGCGCGGACATGAGCGCCATTCCGCCCTACGAGCGTCCGGTCAACATGATGTTCCAGTCGTACGCGCTGTTCCCGCACATGAGCGTCGAGAGGAATGTCGCCTTCGGACTCGAACAGGAGGGTCTCGGCCGCGACCAGATCCGCCGCCAGGTCGGGGAGATTCTCGACATCGTGAAAATGGGCGGCTTCGGTGCGCGCAAACCGCATCAGCTCTCCGGCGGCCAGCGGCAACGGGTGGCGCTGGCCCGGGCACTGGTGAAGCGGCCGAAGCTGCTGCTGCTCGATGAGCCGCTCGCGGCGCTCGACAAGAAGTTGCGCGAGCACACTCAGTTCGAGCTCATTAACATCCAGCAGCGCCTCGGCGTCACTTTCATCGTAGTCACTCACGACCAGGAAGAGGCCATGACCCTCGGGACGCGCCTCGGAGTCATGAACCACGGAAAAATCGCCCAGATCGGCACACCCTCCGACATCTACGAATCGCCGGCGACGCGCTTCGTGGCCGACTTCATCGGTTCCGTGAACATGTTCGAGGGCCGGGTGAGCGATGAGGGCGCCGACTGCCTGCGTATCCAGTGCGGCGAGCTCGGCTGCACGGTGCGCGCGGAGCGCACCGTCAGCTGCACGCGCGGCGCGACTGTTTGGACCGCCATCCGCCCGGAAAAGATCAACATCAGCCGCCAGCCAGTCGCCGCCGCCGGCGCGCAGCAGGCGGGGTCTGCCGAGAACCTGGTGCGTGGCACGGTGCGCGAGATCGCCTATATGGGGGACATGTCGATCTACCTGGTGCAGATCGACTCCGGCACGATGATGCGGGTGACGCTGCCCAACATCATGCGGGGGACCGAGCGCCCGCTCGCGCGTGAGGAGAGCGTGTGGCTCTCCTGGCACGGTTCGAGCCCGGTGATCTTGACCGAGTAGGGGGACTGTTGGCGCGCTTGACTACTGCGTCGGGCAGGCGACTGGTCGCAGGTATTCCCACCCTGTGGCTGCTGGTGCTGTTTCTCATCCCCTTCATCATCGTGTTCCGCATTTCCTTCTCGGAGGTACGGCTGGCGATACCGCCGTACACGCCGCTGCTCACCTGGCGCCACGGCTCACCGGCGCTGCAGCTACACTGGTCGGCTTACAGGTTCCTGTTCACCGACGCGCTGTACGTCAGCTCGTACCTGTACTCGCTGAAAGTGGCCGCCGTCTCGACGCTGTGCTGTCTGCTGATCGGTTACCCGATGGCCTACGCCATCGCACGCTCGGACGCCGCAATGCGCCCGGTGCTGCTGATGCTCATCGTGCTGCCGTTCTGGACCTCGTTCCTGCTGCGGGTGTATGCCTGGATCGGTCTGCTCAAGAACAACGGCGTGATCAACAACGCACTCATGTATCTGGGGATAATCCATCATCCGCTCGCGCTACTGCAGACCGACTTCGCGGTGTACATCGGCATCGTGTATTCGTATCTGCCGTTCATGATCCTGCCGCTGTACGCCAACCTCGAGAAGCACGACGGCACGCTGCTTGAGGCGGCGGCGGATCTGGGCGCGCGGCCGTTGCGGGCGTTTCTGCGCGTGACGCTGCCGCAGTCCTTCGCCGGCATCGTCGCCGGCTCGCTGCTGGTGTTCATTCCGGCGGTGGGCGAGTACGTCATCCCGACGCTGCTCGGGCGCACCGACCAGATCATGATCGGCCGGGTGCTGTCGGATGAGTTCTTCGAGAACCGTGACTGGCCGGTGGCGAGCGCGGTCGCGATCGTGATCCTGCTGCTGCTGGTGGTGCCGATCATGCTGTTTCAGCGGCTCGAACGGCGCCAGCTCGAGGCTGCCAAGTGAAGGCGCGCGGCCTGTTTACACGCACCGCGCTGGTCCTGGGGCTGGTGTTCCTGTACCTGCCGATTGTGTCGATGATGGTGTTCTCGTTCAACAACTCACGCCTGGTCACGGTGTGGGACGCGGCGCACTCGCCCACCCTCAAGTGGTACGTGGCGCTGCTGAGCAACGAGCAGATCCTGCGGGCGGCCTGGCTGTCGATCCGCATCGCGCTGATCTCGGCGAGCGCCGCGGTGGTGCTGGGGACGCTCGCCGGGATGGCGCTGGCGCGCCTCGGCGCCTTTCGCGGCCGCATGCTGCTGGCGGGGATGACCGCCGCGCCGATCGTCATGCCGGAAGTCATCACCGGCCTGTCGCTGCTGCTGTTGTTCGTCGCCACGGAACAGCTGATCGGCTGGCCAAAGGGTGTGGGCGCGGTCACCATCACCCTCGCCCACATCACCTTCTGCATGGCGTACGTGACCGTGGTGGTGCAATCGCGCCTGGCCGGGTTCGATGAGGCGCTGGAAGAGGCGGCGATGGATCTCGGTGCCCGGCCGGCAGGTGTATTCTTCCGCATCACGCTGCCGCTCATCCTGCCGGCAATTGCCTCCGGGTGGCTGCTGGCCTTTACACTCTCCTGGGACGATCTGGTCATCACGCAGTTCGTCGCGGGACCGGGTTCCAGCACATTGCCGATGGTCATTTTTTCCAAGGTGCGCTTCGGCGTGACTCCGGATGTCAATGCGCTTGCCACCATCATGGTGCTGCTGGTCGCCACCGGCATCGCGATCTCCACGGTGTGGATGCGCGCACGCCAGCAGCGGCGCGCGCGCGATCTGCAGCTCGCCGCGGCCGCTAACCTGTGAGCTGATCCATGGCCGGTGAAGTGTTGGGAATCGACGTCGGCGGCTCCTCGGTGAAGGCGGGTCTGGTCGACCTCACGGCCGGCCGCCTCGCGGGCGAGCTGATTTCCGCACCTACACCCCGCCCGGCGACCCCGCTCGCGCTGGTGAGCGTGCTCGCGGGGCTGGCGGGGAGATTCCCCGCGGCCGTCGGCCGGGTCGGTGTCGCCTTCCCGAGCGTCATCAAGGAGGGCACCGCCTATACCGCCGCCAACATCGATACCGGCTGGGTGGGCACCAACGGCGCGGCGCTCGCCTCACGGGCGCTGGCGCGGCCGGTACTGTTCCTGAATGACGCGGATGCCGCCGGCCTCGCCGAGATGCGCTTCGGTAGCGGCCGCGGCTGCAACGGCACGGTGATCATGCTGACTTTCGGCACCGGCATCGGCACGGCGCTGTTCACCGGCGGCAAACTCTTTCCCAACAGCGAACTCGGGCACCTGGAACTGCACGGCATGGACGCCGAGAAGTGGGCCTCCGCGCAGGTACGGACGGCGGAGGGTCTGGACTTTCCCGCCTGGGCCGCGCGCGTCAACGACTACCTGCTGGCGATGCACAAGCTGTTCTGGCCCGACGTGTTCATCCTCGGCGGCGCAGTGAGCGAGCGCTTCGCAGAGTTCGCGCCGCTGCTGCGCTCGCCGGCGCAGCTGCGAGCGGCGCACTTTGCGGGCCAGGCGGGCGTGGTCGGAGCGGCGCTGGCGGCGGCGGAAACCTGACGGAGGCAGTAGCGTGGCGAGCAAGCTGCCGGAGGTCGGCACGACGATTTTCACCACCATGTCGCGCCGTGCTCGCGAGCTCGACGCTCTGAATCTCGGGCAGGGCTTTCCCGACTACGAGATCGATCCACGGCTCACTGAACTCGTGGCCGCAGCCATGACCGCCGGCCACAACCAGTACGCTCCCATGGAAGGCCTGCTGGCGCTGCGCCAGCGCATCGCCGCCAAGCTCCTGTCCGTCTATGGCCTGAGCGCCGACCCGGAGAGCGAAATCACGATCACACTCGGTGCGACCGAGGCGATCTTTTCGGCGGTTCAGGCCGTCATCGGTGCCGGTGACGAAGCCATCGTCTTCGATCCCGCCTACGATTCCTACGAGCCCGCCGTGCGGCTCGCGGGCGGACGCTGCGTGCGGCTGCCGCTCGCGCAGCCGGGTTTTCGCTATGACTGGGAGCGCGTGCGCGCGGCGGTGAATGCGCGCACGCGGCTGGTGCTGTTCAACAGCCCGCACAATCCCGCCTGCACCACGGCCACGGGCGCTGACCTCGACGCGCTGGCGCAGCTGATCCGTGATCGGGACATCGTGGTGCTGTCCGACGAGGTCTACGAGCACGTGGTGTTCGACGGCGGCCGGCACATTTCCGTGCTGGCGCATCCGGGGCTCGCGGCGCGCAGCTTTGCGGTCTTTTCCTTCGGCAAGACCCTGCACGCCACCGGCCTGCGCGTCGGGTACTGCGTGGCGCCAGCGGCACTCACCCGCGAGCTGCGCAAGGTGCACCAGTTCAACACCTTCAGCATCGCCCATCCGCTGCAACATGCCATCGCGGCGTATCTGGCGGAGCAACCCGACTGCGGCCGCGCACTCGCCGGCTTCTTCCAGGCGAAGCGCGATCGCCTGCGCCGCGCGCTCAGCGCCTCGGGCTTCAGCCTGCCGCCGGCGCAGGGGACGTATTTCCAGCTGCTGGACTTCAGCGCCTTTGCGGCGAGCGATGATCTGGATTTCGCCGAGCGGCTGCTGACGCAAGCGCGCGTGGCGACGATCCCCCTGTCGCCGTTCTATGCCAGTCCGCCGGCGCTGCCGTTCGTGCGGCTGTGCATTGCCAAGCAGGACAGTACGCTCGATGAGGCGGCCGTGCGGCTCAACGCTTTCGCCGCGCGCCTGCGCAAGGCTTGACACACATGACGGGACTGCGCGTTTCGCTGCTGCAACAGTTGCGCCACTCGAGACGTACCGGCAGAAATTTCCCGCGCACCTGGATGCCGACCGGTTTACGCTGGAGCCTTAGGGCGCCACGCCGCTCCAGATCATGAAAAAATCCACTCGCGTCAATCATCCACCCACGGTCGAACTGCCGCCCGGCAACCATGCGCTGGTGGCGCCGATCTACCAGACGGTCAAATTCGAGTTCGACACGCTCGAGGACACCGAACGCTACCTGCGTGGCGAGCGCCCGGGCTTCTTCTACACGCGCACCTCGAACCCCACCACCCGCCAACTCGAGCAGCTGCTGGCGGAGCTGCAGGGGCGTGAGGAATGCCTGGTTACCGCCTCCGGCGTCGCAGCGATCTCCCAGACGCTGCTCACGCTCACCAAGCAGGGCGACCACATCATCTGCTTCGTCGAGACCTACAACCCGAGCCGTCATCTGATCCGCCGCCTGCTCGGCCGGTTCGGCGTGACACACACCATGCTTTCTGTCGAGGATCTCGCGGGCGTGGAACGCACACTCGCGGCGCAACCCACGCGCCTGGTGTTCTTCGAGAGTCCGACCAACCCGGTCACCAAGATCGCCGACATCGGCGCGCTCACGCGCCTCGCCCATGCGGCGGGCGCGCTCGCCGTCATGGACAACACCTTTGCCGGGTTCCACCAGCACGGCGACTACGATGTGGACCTGTTCGTTCACAGCCTGACCAAGTACGCCTCCGGCACCGGCGATGTCATGGGCGGGGCCGTCATCGCGCGCGCCGAGCTGATCCGCGCCATGCGTACCGATTTCGGCACCCTGGGTGGCACGCTCGACCCGCACGCCGCGTTCCTGATCCTGCGGGGACTGAAGACCTATTTCGTGCGCTACCAGGCACAAAGTGCCAGCGCGGCGCGCATCGCGCAGCGCCTCGCCGCACATCCCGCGGTTGCCCGGTGCACTACCCGGGGTTGCCCACGCATCCTCAGCACACCCTTGCCGCGCAGCAGATGCGCGACTTCGGCACCATCGTCAGCTTCGACCTCAGGGGCGGCGGGCCCGCGGCGCGGCGCTTCGCCGACACGCTGCAGCTGTTTGCGCTCGCCGCCAGTCTCGGCTCCACCGAGTCGCTGGTGGTGACGCAGCAGATAATGGGTGGCCGGGACCTGAGCGCGGATCAGCAGAGAATATCCGGCATCACCGCGGGTACGGTGCGGCTGTCGATCGGGCTGGAGGACCCGGATGACCTGCTCGAGGACCTCAGCCGCGCCCTGACCGCCGCCGCGTCGTGACGCGCGCCGCCGTGCGGGGTACGCTCTGCTGCGGCGGCGCATGCGCCGCCGCCTTGGGCGTCAGTCTCGCGGCTGCGCCCCCGATTCCACTGCAGCAATTCGCCGCGGGAGCTCGCTGGCTCATCGACCAGCGCATCGCCGATCCGTCGCGGTGAAGGAGCCACAGCTGTACCGCTGCGCGGTCAGTATCGCCGGAGTGTCCGATCTGTCGCAGCTGGTGCGGGACGACGACCGCTTCTACGGCGGCAAGGACGCGGCGCTCAACTCGATCGGCACCGACAAGGCCGAGCTCCAGATCGAATCGCCGCTCAGGCACGCGGACCGCATCAAGGTCCCGGTGGTGCTCGTACATGGCGAGGATGATTACACGGTGCTCGCCAGCCACAGCCGCGCCATGGCCAAGGCGCTATCGCAGTACCCTGTCCCCAATCAACTGGTGCTCATCAAGGACGGAGAGCACAGCCTGTGGCGCCCGGACATGCGCCTCAACCTGTACACCAGACTGGAAGCGTTTCTCGCTGCGAATCTCGCGCCGCACTGATCCTCGTACGTCGTGAACTAAGGATACAATTGCCGTTGTGCTCAGGCACAGCCCGCGCCGATCTGCCCGCAATGGATCGTGGAACCGATACGGGAAGCGCGGGTCTTAAAGTTCATGCCGGATTCGAACGTACATTTGCAGGAAGGACGCCTCATGAACATCGAGTCTCCCGCCATTCCCTACAACTTCGCCGATCTCGAGCCCGCCATGTCGCGGGACTCGCTGGTGTTCCACTTCTTGCGGCACCAGCGCGTGTGCTTCGATCGCATGCTGGCGATGGTGCGCGGCAGCGAGCTCGAGGCGCTGCCCCTGGATGAGTTGATTCGTGTAACCGAACGCAATCCGGCGCAACACGTGCTGTACCGCTACGCTGCGGAAGTCTGGAATCACAATCTGTTCTGGCGCTCGATGCGCCCCCGTGGCGGCGGCCCGGCGCACGGGCCGGTCGCTGAGCACATCCGCATGCGCTTCGGCTCGTACGAGCGCTTCGCACGCGAATTCAAGGAGACCGCCAACGCTCAATTTGGCAGCGGCTGGTTGTGGCTGGTGTGGCGGGCCGGCGCGCTCGAGATCGTCGTGACCAGTAACGCCGGCACGCCGCTGGTGCGCGGTGACACGGCGATCCTGGCGCTCGACCTGTGGGAACACGCCTACTACCTGGATCACCAGAACCGCCGCGCCGCCTATGTCACCGCCTTCCTCGAGGAGCTGGTCAACTGGGATTTCGCCAATCGCACGCTCGCGGACCTGGCGGTGAACTCCGACCCGCGCGCCGCGCGCGTCCGCACCGTGACCGAGACCGACCGCGCTCGCCTGAGCGTGCGCTGAGCGAGCCGCGCCGCTTCGCTCACAGGCTCCCCGCCACCCGCACGCGGTGCGGATGGTAGGGTAGCACCTCCACGATTTCACCCTCGACGAGCCGCTGCTGTATGCCGCGCCAGAACGCCGCGGTGAGAATCTCCCCGTGCAGCCGCAGCAGTGCGGCGCGCTGGGCGTCGTTGAAGCCCAGGAACTGAATGAATGACTCCGGGAAGACGTCGTTCTCACCGACGTAGAACCAGGCTTCGCCGCGCATCTCATCCTCGTAGTTGCTAGCCTGCGGCAGGTCGCGAAAGTTGCAGTCGGTGACCCGGCACAGCTCGTCGTAGTCGTAGAAGATCACGCGCCCGTGGCGCGTGACACCGAAATTCTTCAGCAGCAGGTCGCCCGGAAAGATGTTGGTGTAGGCGAGATCACGGATGCACTGTCCGTAATCAAGCACCACGCGCTCGACATCTGCGGCGGGCGCGCTGCGCAGGAACAGGCTCAGCGGCGTCATGCGCCGCTCGATATACATGTGATCGAACACCAGGTCCGCGCCGTCCTCGCGCACGGTGTGTGCCGCTTCGCGCCGCAGCTCCTCCAGCAGCTCGGGAGCAAAGCGTGCGCGCGGGAAGCGCAGGCGCCGGAATTCCTGGGCGTCCACCAGCCGTCCGGCCCGGTCGTGGATGAAGACCATCTGATACTTGGCGAGCACCTCTTCGCGCAGCACGGTCTTGGGAGGTGGGAAGCGGTCGCGGATCACCTTGAAGACGACGTCGAAGGAGGGCAGGGTGAAGCACACCATGACCAGGCCACGCTCGCCGGGCGCGTGCGCGAACAGATCCCGGGTGTGTTCGAGGTGGCGCATCAGCTCGCGGTAACGCTCGGTCTTGCCCTGCTTGGCGCGCCCCAGCACGGTGAACAGCTCGCTCACCGGCTTGCGCGGCATGATCGACTTCAGGAACACCACGGCCTCGGCGACGCGCTCGAGATCGACGTGGAAGTACGAGCGCGTGAAGCTGAACACGATGCTGACGTCGTCTTCGGCGAGCATCACGGCATCCACGAGCACGCCGCTGTCGGTGTTCTTGAGCGCGATCACCAGCGGCAACACGAACTCGCGCCCCACGACGCGGCCGACGATATAGGCGCGCGAGATCTGGTAGAACACCGGCCGGATCACCTCGACCCGCTCGACATCGCGCCGTTGCCTGCTGGCGGGCAGGTGGTTGCGCACCTCGGCGGCGACGTGCGCGATGCTGTTGTCGAGATCGCGCCACGGCGAGCGGAAGCGCACGTCGCCCAGCAGATCCTCGAACAGCAGCGACAGGGAGCCATGATTGACGTAGGTGTTGGTGCCGACCGCGGAATGCAGTTTCGCCAGCGGATCCAGATCGGTGGCGACAAACTCGATGTCAGGTGCGACGCCCACCGTGCCTAACAGCCTGCGGCTGATGGAGCTGAAGAAGGTCTTGGTGAACTCCGGGTCCGCCAGTTCCGTGATCTGCGCTGCGAACGCGCCATGGATCCGTCGCCACAGGTCGCGATTGAGCGCCTGTGCCCCGAGCCTGAGGCGAACCTCCGCGATCGTCTGGTTTACGGAGCGGTCGTAGAGCCCGATGCGCTCGATGGCGTCCTGCTGGCTGCCGCGCCAGTCGCGTCCGTCGAAGCGCAGCGGCGCGCGGCGCGTGATGGCGCGGAACTGCGCGTTGTAATGGGCGAACGCATCCACGATCTGCCGGGCGCAGTCCTGCGCCAATGCGGAAGCTGCGTCAGCGGAGCCGGACATCAGGACTGCGGGCCCTCAATCGAAGTCGGTCGGCAGGCCTGGGTTGAGCCGATGCTCGTACAGCCGCTCGATCTGTGGGCCCAGGACACGGCCCGTGGACAGCTCCGGCAGGGCGCGTACCGGAAAAAACGCTACCGCGTCGGTTTCGTGGCCGGTGAGGGGACTGCCGCCGGTGAGCTCGCACACGAAGAACAGCTTGTAGATGTGATGCACGCCCGGCGGATGCGGATGCCGGTTCTTGTCCACCAGGGCGGCGAGCTTGACGGCGCGGGCGCGATAGCCGGACTCCTCCTGGATTTCGCGCGCCACCGCCTCCGAGGGCGCATCGTTCACGTCCACCCAGCCGCCCGGCAGAGTCCAGCGGCCATCGCTGCGTTCGCGCACCAGCAGCACCTGATCGCCGTCGAAGACGCCGCCGCGCACGTCGACTTTG
>JBGPKC010000010.1:0-56135 GCA_041485725.1 Steroidobacteraceae bacterium | reverse complement strand
GGCTCATCGAGTATCTGCGCGGCCACAGCTTCCTCTCCTTCCCCGAGCTGGTCGAGCGCCTGTCGCGCTATCCGCTCATCGGCGGCGCGGTCGGCTGGGTGCGCGAGAACGCGGTGGTCAGCGCCGCTCAGCTGCAGGGCTGGATGAACGACGGCCTGCAAACGCTGCTCAGATCCGCCGCCTCCATGGGCGGGAGCGTGGCGCTCGGGGCGATCGGCACCGTGGTCGGCTTCTTCATGATGCTGTTCATGCTGTTCTTCCTGCTGCGCGACGGGCGCGCGATGCTCGATGGCCTGACACGCCTCATCCCGGTGGAACACGAGCGGCGCACGCGGCTGCTGAACTACCTGGCCGATGTGACGCGCGCCGTAGTGTTCGGTTCCACCGTGACTGCGCTCATCCAGGGAATCTTCGTCGGCGTGGGTTTTGCCATCGTGGGGCTGCCCTCACCGGTGGTGTTCGGCGTGCTCGCCACGGTTGCCGCCTTCCTGCCGGCCGGCGCCGGCGTCGTGCTGATTCCGGCGGTGCTGTATCTCGCCTTCAGCGGGCAGTGGGGCGCGGCGATTTTCCTCGCCTGCTGGACCGCGGCGCTGTGGATCGCGGAGAACGTCCTGCGCCCGCTGCTGACCGCGCACCAGGCCGAGGTGTCGACGCTGGCGATTTTCGTGGGCGCCATCGGCGGCGCCGCCGCCTTCGGGATCCTGGGCCTGGTGATCGGACCGGTGTTGCTGAGCTTCGTCGTGGCGCTGGTGCGCTTCGCGCACGCGCGCTGAGGGGCCGGTAGAATGCGCCCGCCATGGATGTCTCCCCGATCCTCAATCCCCTGAACGAGGCGCAGCGCGCCGCGGTCACGGCGCCGCTCGGGCCGGTGCTGGTGCTGGCGGGGGCGGGCAGCGGCAAGACCCGCGTGTTGACGCACCGGATCGCCTGGGTGATCCAGGCCGAGGGCGCTTCCGCGCACGGCATCCTCGCCGTGACCTTCACCAACAAGGCCGCGGGCGAGATGCGCGCGCGCGTCGAGCAGCTGCTGGGGGTGCCGGGCGGCGGGCTGTGGATCGGCACCTTTCACGGCATCGCGCACCGGCTGCTGCGGCTGCACTGGCGCGAGGCGAACCTGGTGCAGGGATTTCAGATCCTCGATGCCGAGGACCAGCAGCGTCTCATCCGCAAGCTCCTCAAGGCGTCCGATCTGGATGAGACGCGCTGGGTGCCGCGCGAAGTGCAGTGGTTCATCAACTCCAACAAGGACGAGGGCCGCCGCCCGCAGCACCTGAAGCATGCCACCGACCCCACCCGCAGCCAGCTGATCAGGCTGTACGCGGCGTACGAGCTCGCCTGCGCCCGCGCCGGGGTGGTGGATTTCGCAGAGCTGCTGCTGCGCGCATTCGAATTGTGGCGCGACAACGCCGGGCTGCTGGCGCACTACCGGCGGCGCTTCCAGCACGTGCTGGTCGACGAGTTCCAGGACACCAACGCCATCCAGTACGCCTGGATGCGCCTGCTCGCCCCGGCGGACGCGGCGCCACCATCGCCGGCGAGCGCGGACCCGGGGGCACGCGCCGCGAGTCACCCGTTCGTGGTAGGGGACGACGATCAGTCCATATACCGCTGGCGAGGCGCACAGGTCGAGAACCTGCAGCACTTCCGCCGCGATTACCCGCAGGCGAAGCTCTTCAGGCTCGAGCAGAACTACCGCTCCACCGCGACCATTCTCGAAGCCGCCAACGGCCTGATCGCCCACAACGCCAGCCGCCTCGGCAAGAAGCTGTGGACCAGCGGCGCGCGCGGCGAGCCGATCCGCCTCTACACCGCCTTCAACGAGCGCGACGAGGCGGAGTTCGTCACGCATCGCATCCGTGAGCGGGTGGCGAGCGGCGGACTGCGGCGCGAGATCGCCATCCTCTACCGCTCCAATGCACAGTCGCGCGTGTTCGAAGAGGCGTTTCTGTCGGCGCGCATGCCGTACCGCGTGTACGGCGGCCTGCGGTTCTTCGAGCGCGCGGAAATCAAGGACGCGCTCGCCTACCTGCGGCTCATTTCCAACCGCAACGACGATGCCTCCTTCGAGCGCGTGGTGAACCTGCCGACGCGCGGCGTGGGGGCGAAGAGCCTCGATGTGCTGCGCGAGTACGCCAGGGGAGCCGGCTGCTCGCTGTGGGAGGCGGCCGCGGCCTGCAGTGGGGCGGGCGGGGCCCTGGGCGCGAAGGCGGGCAGCGCCATCCACGGGTTCCTGGCGCTCATCGAACGCCTCGCCGGCGAGAGCCGCACCCTGGTGCTGCACGAGCAGGTGGACCAGGTGTTGAAAGCGAGCGGTCTCATCGAGCACTACCGCCGCGAAAAGGCCGAGCGCGGCGAAGCGCGCGTCGAGAACCTCGATGAGCTGGTGAGCGCCGCGCGCGGCTTCACGCCCGAGGGCGCGGAGCTGCCGCCGCTCGAGGCGTTCCTGGCGCACGCCGCGCTCGAGTCCGGCGAAGGCCAGGCGGACGAGTGGGAGGACTGCGTGCAGATGATGACGCTGCACACCGCCAAGGGGCTGGAGTTCCCGGTGGTGTTCCTGTGCGGCATGGAGGAAGGGCTGTTCCCGCATCAGCGCTCGCTCACCGACCTGGACGGCCTGGAGGAAGAGCGACGCCTGTGTTATGTCGGCATGACGCGCGCCATGCAGCAGCTGTATCTGACCTGGGCCGAGCAGCGGCGTCTGCACGGCGTGGACAGCTACGGCCAGGCGTCGCGCTTCGTGCGGGAGATTCCGGAGGAGCTGCTCGAGGAGGTGCGCCCGCGCGTGGGTGTGTCGTTACCCAAGGCGGTGGGACGCTTTCGCTTCGAGGAGCCGGCGGCGGACGGCGTGCGGCTCGGGGCGCGCGTGCGGCACGGCAAGTTCGGCGAGGGCGTGATCCTCAACGTCGAGGGCAACGGCGCGCAGGCGCGCGTGCAGGTGAGCTTCGAACGCCAGGGCACGAAATGGCTGATGGTGCAGTACGCGAATCTCGAGCCGCTGTAGGTCACCATGAAAATCCTCATCCTGGGTGCGGGTCAGGTGGGTCGCACCGCCGCCGACCACCTGTCGCGCGAAGAGGCCAACGAGGTCACGGTGGTCGACCTGAACGAGGACGTGCTGCGCGATCTGCAGGACCGGCTGGATGTGCGTACCGTCGCCGGCAACGCCGCCCATCCCACGGTGCTCGAGACGGCCGGCGCCGCTGAAGCCGACATCATCGTCGCGCTCACCTCGAGCGACGAAGTCAACATGATGGCCTGCGAAGTGGCGTTCACGCTGTTTCGCACCCCGACCAAGATCGCGCGCATCCGCGCGGCCGATTACACCAGCCGCGCGGCGCTGTTCGGCGCCGAGGGGCTCTCGGTCGATGTGTTCATCAACCCCGAGCAGCTGGTGACCGAATACGTCGAGCGTCTCATCTATCACCCCGGCGCGCTGCAGGTACTGGATTTCGCCGACGGCAAGGTGCGCCTGGTCGGGGTGCGCGCGCAGCGCGACGGGCTGCTGGTCGGTCAGAGCCTGCGCGAACTGGCGCGCCACCTGCCCAAGGTGGAGGTACGAGTGGTCGCGATCTATCGCGACGGCCGCAGCGTCCCGCCCGAGGGGGACACCGTCGTGGCAGAGGGTGACGAGATATTCTTCCTGGCCGCACGCAACGACATCCGTCGCGTCATGAGCGAGTTGCGCCACCCCGACGAGCCGGCGCGGCGCATCGTCATCGCCGGCGGCGGCAACATCGGCTTTCGCCTCGCCAAGACACTCGAGCAGCACAACCAGGTGAAGATCATCGAGCGCGATGCGCGGCGGGCACGCCGCATCGCCGAGCTGCTGGAAAACGCCATCGTGCTGCACGGCGACGCCGCGGACGAAGAGCTGCTGATCGAGGAGAACATCGACAGCGCCGATGTGTTTGCGGCGCTGACCAATTCTGAAGAAGCCAACATCCTCTCGGCGATGCTCGCCAAGCGCCTGGGCGCGCACAAGGCGATCGCCCTCATCAACAAGCCCTCGTATACCGAGCTGGTCGAGAGCAGCAGCATCGACATCGCCATCTCGCCGCAGACCGTCACCATCGGCTCGCTGCTCGCGTACGTGCGCCGCGGCGACGTGGTGCGCGTGCATGCACTCAAACGCGGCGCCGCCGAGGCGCTGGAGGCGATCGTGCATGGCGACGAGCACAGCTCGCGCGTGGTCGGCAAGATGGTGGCAGAGATCCCGTTGCCCGAAGGCGCGTCCATCGGTGCGGTGGTGCGCGGCGAGGAGGTCATCATGGCGCACCACGACACACGGGTAGCGGCCGACGACCATGTGATCCTGTTCGTCGCCGATCGCCGGCACCTGGAGGCGGTCGAACGCCTGTTCCTGCGTTCGACGCGTTAGGAAGCCAACAGCGGTGCTCGCGGTCGCGCACTTTCTGGGGTTGCTGCTGGCGACTTTCACGCTCGCCTACGCCCTGCCGGTCGGCTGTTCCCTGGTGATGGCCGACGGCCTGTGGCCGAAATTCCTGCTCAGCGCGGCGCTCACCGCCGGATGCGGCGTGGTGCTGGCGGGCGCGACGCTGCGTTTCCGGCGGGCGCTGAAGGCGCGCGACGGGTTCCTGCTGCTCACGCTCGGGTGGCTGCTGCTACCGGGCGCCGCGGCGCTGCCGCTGCTGCTCGCCGTGCCGGACTTGAGCTTCACCGGGGCGTTCTTCGAGGCGATGTCGGGTCTCACCACCACCGGCTCCACGGTGTTGAACGGGCTCGATCAACTGCCGCCGTCGCTGAATTTCTGGCGCCATTCGCTGCACTGGTTCGGCGGGCTCGGCATCATCGTCATGGCGCTCGCGGTGCTGCCGCTGCTCGGCGTGGGCGGCATGCAGCTCTACAAGGGGCAGACGCCGGGATCGGTGAAGGACGAGCGGCTGGCGCCGCGCATCGCCGAGACCGCGAAATCCCTGTGGCTCGTTTATGCGCTCATCACCCTTGCTGGCATCGCAGCCTTGCGGATCTGCGGCATGTCGTGGTTCGACGCCATCTGCCATGCCTTCTCGGCGGTGGGACTCGGCGGCTTCTCCACTCACGACCGCAGCATCGCCTACTTCGCCTCCCCGGCGATCGAGCTGGTGCTGATCGTGCTGATGCTGATCGCATCGCTGAACTTCGCGCGACACTTCATCGCGCTGCGGCGCCTGTCACTCGAGTGCTACAAGGTCGACCCGGAGTGCAAGGCGATCTTCACCGTGCTGGCGCTGAGCGTGGTCGGAATCGCGGTGCTGCTCACCCACAACGGCGTGTATGCGGATTTCTCCACGGCGCTACGCCATGCGGCGTTCAACGTCGTCTCCCAGGCCACCACCAGCGGCCTCACCACCCAGGACTATCTGCGCTGGCCGGTGTTCGCGCCCTACTGGATGCTGTTCCTGTCCTGCATCGTGTGCAGCACCGGCTCGACCGGAGGTGGCATCAAGATGTTCCGCACGCTGCTGCTGACGCGCCAGACAGGGCGGGAGCTGCAGCTGCTCATTCATCCGGCCGCCATGGCGCCGGTGCGCATCGGCGGCCGGGTCATCCCGGACGGGGTGGGGCACGCGGTGCTGGCGTTCATTTTCCTGTATTTCATGACCGTGGCGCTGCTGACCTTCGCCATGCTGCTGACCGGGCTCGACTTCGATTCCTCCTTCAGCGCGATCATCGCCTCGATCAACAACACCGCGCACGGCTTCGGGCCGCCGGGCGCCGTACACAACTTCCATGCGCTCAGCGCGCTGCAGATCTGGATCTGCACGGCGGCCATGCTGCTCGGGAGACTGGAGATCTTCAGCGTGATCGTGCTGTTCCGGCCGGCGTACTGGCGCAAGTAGCGCGCCTCACGGCGCCGCGGTGAGCGGCGCGCTGCGGCTAGCTGTGAATGTAACTCTCGAGCTGCTGGATCTGCTGCTGCTGCTCGGCGATGACCGCCTTCACCAGGTCGCCGATCGATACCATGCCGATGACGCGACCGGCCTCCAGCACCGGCAGGTGCCGCACGCGCTTGTCGGTGACGACCTGCATGCACTGCTCGACCGAGTTATCGGGCGACACCGTGAGCACCGGGGAGGTCATGATGTCGCGCACCGGGGTGTCGCTGGAGGAGCGCCCGCGCAGGATCACCTTGCGGGCGTAGTCGCGCTCGGACACGATGCCGGCGAGCACTTCGCCCTTCATGACCAGCAGCGCGCCGACATGATGCTCGGCCATGGCGCGGATCGCCTCCAGCACCGGAGCCTCGGGCCCTACTGAAAACACCGCCCGATCCTTGCGATCGAGCAACTGACGCACCGTGGTCATGGTCTGTCCCTCGAATTTGAGCTTAGCGTGCCGTGGGGCTCACTTCCACCGTGAGCATGACGTCGGCGGTCACGTCCAGAGTCCCCGCCTCCACCGGCGTGGCCGTGGCGGTGACCGCAGCGGTGCGCGGCGCCCCCATGTAGGCGCGCAGCGGTACCACGCGCGGACTGTTCTCCTCGACGCTGAGCACGCGCACCACCTTCAGTGCGAGCGCCGCGGCGAGCACCTCGGCTTGCGCGCGCGCCCGGGTCGCCGCCTGGCGCAGCGCCTCGGCGCGTACCGCGTCCTGATCGCGCAGCGTGAACTGGATGCCCTGCACGTGAGTGGCCCCGGCAAGCGTCGCGCTGTCGATGACCGTGCCGATTTTCCCCAGATCATCGAGCGTCACCTGCACCACGTTCACCGCGCTGTAGCCGGTGATGGTCGGCTCCTCGCCGTTCGGGTGGTACTGGTAGGTCGGATTCAGCGAGTAGCTGATGGTCTTCAAGACCGCCGCGGGACCGGTGGCCTTGTGCACCGCCGCGAGCACCGCGTCCACCTGGCGCGCGTTCTGCGACGCCGCCTCCTGCGACTGCGCCGCCCGCGTGGTCACGCCGATGTCGATCTGTACGCGATCGGGCTTGGCGGTGACCTTGGCATCCCCGCTGACGCGAATCGACGACACGGGCGACAGCGGCTGTTGTGCGCGTGCCGGCGCCGCCGCCACGGCGCACGCGAGGATGACAGCGACAAGACAGCGCATGTTCCCCGGCCCGCAACTCATGGTCATATTCTACGCGCGCTTCGTGCGGCAGTTCATAGTTTGGGCAGGAGAGCGCGCATGCGCACGCGGCGCGGTATACAACGGCGCATGGCAAGCTCGGAAATCCACGTCGCGCCCGACCGCTTCGAAGTCAGCTCCGGTGAAACGCTGCTCACAGCCGAGCTGCGCTCGGCGATCGCGGTGTGCGTGTACGACGCCGACCAGGAGGCCGGGGCCCTGCTGCACCTGCGCTGCATCGTCAGGCACTCCAAGCCCGCCGACGTGACCGATACGACGCTCGCCACCGAGCTGCTGCTGCTGCACCGCTGCCTCGAATCGCTGCGCGAGAGCGCGCCGACCGCGCGCCATCTGCAGGCGCGGATCGTGGCCCATCTCGCGGACACCCCGCAGGTGAACCCGGCCTGCGACATCGTGATCAAGCTGGTGCGCCACTACCTCGAGGACGCCGGCGTGCAGGTGCTGCCCGAAGACATCGCGGCCGGGCCTGCGCGCACGCTGCGCTTCCGGCCCAGCATGGGGTGGGTGCATACGCGCGCCTGAGTGAGGCAGCGCATGAGAAGCGCACGCCAAGCAGCGGTGCCGCAGGACGTGCGCAGCGCCCTTGAACGGCTACTCGGCGCGAGCGTCGCCCACGTGCGGGTGATCGAGCATTCCTGGTTCGCCCGCCTGCACGGCCGAGCGGTCGCGACCACGCGCCCGGGGCGCATCTACCTGCGCGGCAGCGCCGCCGACTTCTTCGCCGACCCCTGGCTGATGCTGCACGAGTACTGTCACGTCATCAGGCAGTGGCAGCCGGGCACCCTCACGGCGGCACGCTACCTGCTCGAATGCCTGCGGCGCGGATACTGGAACAACCGCTTCGAAGTCGAGGCGCGCGCGTTCGCGGACACGAACCTGGCCCAGCTGCGCGCGCTGCTGGCGCGCGCGCCGCCGCCACCGTACCTCTAGCCCAGCAGCGCCTCGCGCCGGTAGAGACGTCCGGCCACGCCGATGAGCAGCGCGCCGAGGATGAGCGTCGCGGTGACTGAGACGGCGAGATACCCCGCCGGCACCCGCTCATCGCGCAGCACACTGGTGATGAGGAAGTGCTGGCTGAGGGAGGGGACGCCCATGAGCGCGAGCGTCGGACGCAGGCCCATCACGCCGGCAAACACCAGCGGCAGCGTCGGCACGAGCAACACCAGACCGAGGTAAGTCTGCGCCTCGCGGTAGCTGCGCGTGGATGCGGCGACGATGGTCATCAGCGCAGCCCCCAGCGGTACCAGCGGCAGGCAGAACAGAATCACGGCCAGGCCGACGAGCGGGCCGAAATTGACGCTCATGCCGAAGCGCTCAAGCCCTGTGAAACGCAACATGATCGCGAATGCGGCCACGGTGAGGGTCAGCGACAGCGTCATGTAGGCGCAGGTCGCGAGGATCTTGCCGAAGATCAGGTACTCGCGCCGCACCGGCACGGTCAGCAGCGGTTCCAGCGACCCGCGCTCGCGCTCACCGGCGGTGGCGTCGATGGCGAGGTACATGCCGCCCATCAGCATGGTGAGCAGCACGAGGTAGCTCAGGGTTCCGAGCGCCAGCACCGAACGGCTCGCCGGGGTGGAGACGTCGATGTCCTGCAGCGCGAGCGGGGACAGCACCAGCGGATCGACTCCACGGGCCAGCATCCGCAGCCGCGCGAGGAGTGAGGCGTACTGGCCCAGCAGCGCCGTCACCCGGGAGAGGGTGCCGGAGGCGGACGGCTCAGAGGAATCGGCGTACAGGAGGATGGGGGCGGGCGTGCCGGCCGCCAGGTGCGCGGCGAAGTCCGCGCTCACCGCCAGCACCAGTTCGTGGGCGTGCGCCTGCACCGCGGCGCGGGCCGCGGCGGCGTCGTAGTCCACGGACTCGACCCTCACCCCGTACTGGCGCAGGAAGCCGAGCAGGTTCGGAGCGCGCTCGCCGTGGGCGACCGCGAGCGTGATCGGGCGCTCGCCCTCCTCGGCGCCGCGTTCGATGCGCAGCGACAGTCCGCCGGCGAACAGCAACGGGCCCAGCAGCGGACCCAGGATCAGCGCCGAGATGAGCGTGCGCCGCTCGCGCAGATTCTCGCGAAACTCCTTGCCGAACACGGTGAGGATGGCGCGCACGGCTTAAATCCCACCCGCGCCGGCAATCAGCTGCACGAAGGCTTCCTCGAGGCCGGCGGTGCCGGTGCGCGTGCGGATCGCGGCGGGGGTGCCGCTCGCGAGCACGGTGCCGTGAGCAATCACCACCACCTCGTCGCACAGCGCGCTCACCTCCTGCATCACGTGGCTGGAGAACAGCACGCACTGTCCGGCGTCGCGCAGCGACCCGAGCAGGCGGCGCAGGGCCCGCACCGCCATGACATCCAGCCCGTTGGTGGGCTCGTCCAGCACCAGGTTGCGCGGCCGGTGAACGAGCGCGCGGGCGAGGGCGGTCTTGACGCGCTCCCCCTGCGAGAAGCCCTTGGCCCGGCGGTCGGCGAATTCCTCCATCTCCAGCAGGCCGATGAGCTCGGCGGCGCGGGCGCGGGCCGCGGCGCGCGCCAGGCCGTGCAGCGCGCCGAAGTACAGGATGTTTTCGCGCGCGGTGAGGTTCGGATAGATGCCGGCGCCGTGCGCCAGCACGCCCAGGCGCCGGGCCGCCTCCAGCGGCGTGTGGACCACGCTGTGCCCGTCGATGAGCGCATCCCCCGCATCGGGCCTGAGCACCGTGTACAGCATGCGCAGCGTGGTGGACTTGCCGGCGCCGTTGGGCCCCACGAGGCCGGTGATGCGCCCGTCGGCGGCGCGCAGACTCACGTCGCGCACGGCCGTGACCGCGCCGAAGTGCTTGTACAGCTGCGTGGCCTCGATCACGTGCGAAGGGTGCGCGAACGCCTCACGGCGGCGGACCGTTCAGCGAGGTGAAGAACGGCATGGGACGCGCGCGGCGCGTGCAGCTGACATCGAGCCCGACCACGGAGGCGCGTGCGAGAAACTGCGCGAGCACGCGATCCATGCAGGGGGCGGTCAGCTGACCGTGGCCGAAGCCGCCGAGCACGATCGAGAGGCCGTGCGAAAAACCGCGCGCCGCAAGGGTCGCGAACGCAGGCGGCGTGACCGGATCGTCGCTCCCCGACAGCAGCAACGCCGGCACGTCGCTGTGCAGCGGCGCGTGGAAGTCCGCATCGATCGGTCCGTGCGGCCAGATGCGGCACACGGTGTCGAGCCCGTCGAGCTGCAGCGTGCCGAGGAAAGTGTCGGCGAGGCGCTCGCGGTCGATGGCACGCAGCTCATAGAAGGGCACGTCTTCGGTGCACACCACGCTGTTGTGCATGCCGGTTGCGAGCGCTTCGGCGTAGCCGCGCTCGACCAGCAGGAACTGCGCGGCGAGCGGTGCGTAGTCCTGGTGCGCCGCGGCGTCATCCAGCATGAGCGGCAGCAGCGCGGCGTATTCCGGGGTGTAACTGGCGAGGCGCAGCACCGTCGCCAGGTGCGCGGTGGTGAAACTGAAACGCGTGGGGTCGCCGCTGGAGGGATCGGCCAGCGCCACGGGCACCGCATGGTTCCTGAGCAACGCACGCACGCTGCGGTAGCTGCGCGCGGGATCGCCGTAGCGCTTGCTGCAGGCGGGCTCCCCGGCGCAGCGCGCCAGGATGCTGAGGAGCGCCTGCTCCGCATTCGTCGCCGTAGCCGGTCCGAGCGCCAGCGGCGCCGGCACGACACCGTCGAGAATCACCGCGCGGACGCGCAGCGCGAAGCGGCGCAGGTAGTGCTGCGCGACCCGGGTGCCATAGGAGGTGCCGTACAGGTTGATGCGCTCGGCGCCTAAGGCGGCGCGCACGCGCTCCAGATCCTGCACGGCAAGACTGCTGGTGTAGTACGCCACGTCGGCGCGCGCACTGAGCCGGGTGAGGCAGCGTCGCGTCTGGTTGGCGATCTCGGTGTCGGTCGCGCGATCCAGCAGCGCCTCGTCCGCTGCGCAATCGAGAGGGTTCGATTGTCCGGTGCCGCGCTGGTCGATGAGGACGATGTCCCGATCGCGATGAATGCGCGCGAAGGCGCCCGCCACCGTGGCATAGAACGCGGTGGCCGCCGCTCCCGGACCGCCGGCCAGGATGAACAGCGGATCCGCCTGTTTGCGCCGGCTGATCGCCGGCACGCGCGCAACATGCAGGCCGATGTGCCGGCCTTCAGGGTGCTGTGGATTCTCGGCAACCGACAGTACGCCGCACTCCGCCGCCACGACCGTCAGTCGCAGCGGGTGCTCGAGCTCGCAGGCCGACAGCGTAAGGCCGGCCGCGGCCGCCGTGCCGGCGTTCAAGCCCAGCGCGAGCAGCGCGCCCGCGCCCAAGGCCCTGAGGGCGGTCCGCATGCGCATCAGGCGCGACAGCATAAGGCAAGGCGCGGTCTTGTTCGTGGGGTTTGCGGCCCTACAATACGCGTCCCTCGCCGTCAGGTAGTCATGCATCAGTTCGTCACGCAGCGATTCGCGCGCGCCTACGACGTCATCGTCATCGGCGGCGGCCATGCCGGCACCGAGGCGGCGCTGGCGGCCGCGCGCATGGGGGCGCGCACCCTGCTCCTGACCCAGAGCATCGAGACCCTGGGTCAGATGAGTTGCAATCCCGCCATCGGTGGCATCGGCAAGGGACATCTGGTGCGCGAGATCGACGCGCTCGGCGGAGCCATGGCCCGGGCCGCGGACCGCGCCGGCATCCAGTTCCGCACGCTCAATGCCAGCAAGGGCCCGGCGGTGCGCGCGACCCGCGCCCAGGCCGACCGGCAACTCTACAAGCAGGCCATCCGCACACGGCTCGAGAACCAGCCGAACCTCGAGCTCTTCCAGCAGGAGGTGGCAGACCTCATCCTGGAGAGCGGCCGGGTGCGCGGCGTGGTCACGGTCACCGGCATCACGTTCCAAGCCCCTGCGGTGGTGCTCACCGTGGGCACGTTCCTCGCCGGACGCATGCACGTCGGCCTCGTCAACTACCCCGGCGGCCGTGCGGGCGATGCGCCCGCCAACCGGCTCGCGGCGCGGCTGCGCGAGCTGGCCCTGCGCGTCGGGAGACTCAAGACCGGGACCCCGCCGCGGATCGACGGCCGCAGCCTCGATTGGTCGGTCATGGCCGCCCAGCCGGGTGATGACCCCACGCCGGTCTTTTCGTTTCTTGGACGCGTTAATGAGCATCCAAGACAAATGGACTGTTTCATTACAAAGACAAACGAGCGTACGCACGACATCATCCGGGCAGCCACCGATCGCTCCCCGATGTTCACCGGCGCGATCGAAGGCGTCGGCCCGCGCTACTGTCCCTCGGTCGAGGACAAGGTGGTGCGCTTCGCGGACAAGCCTTCGCATCAGATTTTCGTCGAGCCGGAGGGACTGCACACTCACGAGGTCTACCCCAACGGCATCTCGACCAGCCTGCCGTACGAGGTGCAGTGCGAGTTCGTGCGCACCATCCGCGGCTTCGAGAACGCGCATCTCACGCGCCCCGGTTATGCCATCGAGTACGACTTCTTCGATCCGCGCGATCTCGAGGGCTCGCTCGAGACGCGTGCGCTCGCGGGCCTTTATTTCGCCGGCCAGATCAACGGCACCACCGGCTACGAGGAAGCCGCGGCGCAGGGCCTCATCGCCGGCATCAATGCCGCGCTCGCCGTGAGGGATCGCGAGCCCTGGATACCGAAGCGCAGTGAGGCCTACCTCGGAGTGCTCATCGATGATCTGGTGACGCGCGGTACGCGCGAACCGTACCGCATGTTCACGAGCCGCGCGGAACACCGCCTGCTGCTGCGCGAGGACAACGCGGACCTGCGCCTGACGCCCGCGGGACGCGACCTCGGGCTCGTCGAGGATGAGCGCTGGGCGCTGTTCGAAGCGAAGCGGCGAACGTCCGATCTCGAGGTCGCTCGCCTCAAGGCCCTGCTTCTTACGCCCGCGGGCGTGCCGGCGCCCTGGGCGCAGCGCGTGCTGGGCGCGCCGCTGGCGCGCGACACTTGCGCCTTCGAGCTGCTCAAGCGGCCGGGAGTGACCTACGAGGCGCTGCTGGAGATTGCCGGGGCACCGGAGGAGTGGGCGGCCGGCGGTGCGGGCGCGATGGACGACCGACTGCCGGCGCAGGTGCGTGCGCAGGTGGAGGTGCGCGCCAAGTACGCGGGCTACATCCAGCGGCAGCAGGACGAGATCGAGCGCGTCAGGGGAAGCGAGGAGACCGCGCTGCCGGCTGACCTCGACTACACGCGCGTGTCGGGGCTGTCGCACGAGGTGCGACAGAAGCTTGCCGAAGTGCGGCCGGCGACGGTCGGCCAGGCGGGCCGCATCCCGGGCGTGACGCCGGCGGCGGTGTCGATCCTCCTGGTGCATCTGAAGAAGCGAAGCGGCGGCGGGCGCACGCGGGTCGCATGAGCGGATTCATCGAGCAGCTCACGCGCGCCTGGGAAAGAAGCGACTCGCTCGCGTGCGTGGGACTCGACCCGGAAATCGAACGCTTGCCGCGCCACATCGCCGCCGAACCCTCGCCGATCTTCCAGTTCAACAGGGCCATCATCGACGCCACCGCGGACCTGGTGTGCGCCTACAAGCCGCAGTTCGCGCACTACGCCGCCTACGAGGCCGAGGATCAGCTCGAGCGCACCATCGAGTACATCCACAAGGCGCATCCGGGCGTGCCCGTGATCCTCGACGCCAAGCGCGGCGATGTGGGCAACACCGCCGAGCGCTACGCCATCGAGGCGTTCGAGCGCTACGGCGCCGATGCCGTCACGGTCAACCCCTATCTCGGTGGTGACGCGCTCGAGCCGTTCCTCAGGCATGCGGACAAGGGCGTCGCGATCCTGTGCCGCACGTCCAATCCCGGGGCGCGCGACCTGCAGGACCTCGTGATCGGCGCACGCAAGCTCTACCAGGTGGTCGCGGAACTGGCCGCCCAACGCTGGAACTCCAGGGGCAACTGCCTGCTGGTCGTGGGCGCCACCTACCCGGGCGACCTCGCCGAGGTGCGGGCGCTGGTGGGCGACATGCCGCTGCTCGTGCCCGGGGTCGGAGCGCAGCGCGGCGACGTGGCGCAGGTGGTGCAGAACGGCCAGACCGCGCAGGGCACCGGTCTCATCATCAGCTCCTCGCGCGGCATCCTGTATGCCTCCTCGGGCGAGGACTTCGCCGGCGCGGCGCGCGCGGCGACGCAGCAGCTGCGCGGTGAGATCAACTCGAGCCGCACGCGGCCGGCATGAGCACGCGGCGCGCCGCGCTTCAGGCCGCCGCCACCGCGGCGACAGTTGCCGCGACGCTCCTCGCCGCACTCGCCGCATGCACGCGCTCGCACGACCAGGGGCCCGCAGGCACCGGCGCCGCGCCACACGCGGCCATCCTGGTACGTGGCGGCGGACCCGACCCGGACTCCCTCGACCCTCAGAAAGCGCGCGGGTTCGAGGCGCAGAGCATGGTGCGCGATCTGTGCGAGGGATTGACGACACTCGACAGCCATGCCGCCGTGGCGCCCGGAGTGGCGACCACGTGGGGCGTGAGCACCGACGGCAGGATCTACGTGTTCAAACTGCGTCGCGAGGCGCGCTGGTCGAACGGCGAACCGGTGGTCGCGGCGGATTTCGTGGCGGGATTGCAGCGCCTGGTGGATCCCGCCACCGCCTCGGGCTATGCGCAGTACATCGACGTCATCGCGAACGCGAGCGACATCGTCGCGGGGCGCAAGCCCCCGCAGGCCCTCGGCGTAGCCGCGCCGGATGATTCGACCGTCGTCGTCACGCTCGCGCTGCCCGCGCCGTATCTGCCGACCCTGCTGTCGCATCCGAGCGCCTGTCCGGTGCACCGGCCGACGCTGACGGCGCACCCGGAAGGGTTTGCGCGCCCCGGCGTGATGGTCGGCAACGGCGCGTTCGTCCTCAAGGAATGGGTGCAGGGCTCCTACGTCCTGGCCGCCCGCAACCGCAACTACTGGAACGACGCCGCGACGCGGCTCGATGCGGTGAAGTACCTGCTGATCCCGGATGAAAACGCCGAGCTCACGCGCTACCGCGGCGGCGAGCTGCAGGTCACGTTCGTGGTACCGCGCGGACAGTTCGACTGGATCAAGGCGAACCTCGCCGATCAGCTGCACGTTTCACCGCAGCTCACCACCTACTACTACGGCTTCAACCTCAGGCGCGCGCCCTTCAAGGACAAACCCAGGCTGCGTCGGGCGCTGTCGCTGGCCATCGACCGCGAGAAGCTCGCGCAGCTCGTGCTGCGGGTGGGTGAGCTGCCCGCCTACGGCTGGGTGCCGCCGGGGATCGACAACTACAGCGCGCAGTCCTTCGACTATCGGGGCGAGCCCATGGCGGCGCGCGTGACCGAAGCGCAGCGCCTGTACCGCGAAGCCGGCTACTCGCCCGACAAGCCGCTCACCTTCGAGCTGCGCTACAACTCCGGCGAAGTGCACACCAAGCTCGCGGTGGCGATCGCCTCCATGTGGAAGGAGGCCCTCGGCGCCGACGTGCGCCTGACGCAGGTGGAGTTCAAGTCGCTGCTGCAGGACATCGATCGCGGCGATGTCGAGATGTTCCGCTCGAGCTGGGTGGGCGACTACAACGACGCCTACACCTTCGCTCAGTACCTGAAGAGCGACTTCGGCGTGAACCTGCCGCACTACGAGAGCGCAGCGTACGACGCGCTGCTGAAGCGCGCCGCGGCCGAAACCGACGCGGCCAGGCGGCGCGCGCTGCTCGAGGAGGCCGAGCGGCTCATGCTGCGCGATCACCCGCTCATCCCGCTGTACTTCTACGTCAACAAGCACCTGGTGAAGCCCGAGGTCGTGGGCTGGTACGACAACGTCATGAATGTCGTGTACAGCAAGGACCTGGCGCTGCGGGCGCCGGCGCCCTGAGAGGCGCCGGTAAGCGGTCGGGTCATTTTCCGATGCAGAACCCGGCGAAGATCCGCCCCAGCAGATCATCCGAGGTGAACTCGCCGGTGATCTCGCTCAAGGCCTGCTGCGCGCCGCGCAGCTCCTCGGCGGCCAGTTCCCCGGCACGGTGCTCGGTGAGCTGGCGCGCGGCTTCTTCGGTGTGCTCGCGTGCCCGCGCGAGCGCCTCCAGGTGCCGGCGGCGGGCGCTGATCGCCCCTCCGTCCACGGTCTGGTACCCCATGCACTGCTTCAGATGCGCGCGCAGGTCCTGCAGCCCCTGGCCAGTGAGAGCGGACAGCGTGATGTAAGGCGGGCGGGTGAGCGTGTCGGCGACCGGCAGGCCGACCGCCAGATCGCACTTGTTGAACACCAGCGTGACCGGAACATCCGCCGGCAGCCGCGCGCGCTCGTCGCGAAAGGCCGTGGCGGAGGGGTCTTCGACCGCGTCGATGACGAACAGCACGCGATCGGCCCGCTGCATCTCCGCCTGGGCGCGCCGCATACCTTCCTCCTCGACCAGATCGCCCCCCTCTCGCAGGCCCGCGGTGTCCAGCACGTGCAGCGGCATGCCGTCGAGATGGATACGCTCGCGCACCACATCGCGCGTGGTGCCGGGAATGGCCGTCACGATCGCCGCATCGTAGCCGGCGAGCCGGTTGAGCAGGCTCGACTTGCCGGCGTTCGGCCGGCCGGCGATGACCACCGTCATGCCCTCGCGCAGCAAACGGCCCTGGCGCGCACTCTCGAGCACGCCCTCGAAATGGTCGCGCACCGCCTCGAAGCGCGCGCCGAGCTCATGGTCGGCGAGAAAGTCGATTTCTTCTTCCGGAAAGTCGATCGCCGCCTCGACGTAGCTGCGCAGCTCGATCACCGCTTCAGTGAGCCCGTGCACCATGGCGGAGAACTCCCCCTGCAGCGAGCGCATGGCGGCGCGCAGCGCCTCGCGCGAGCCCGCGTCGATGAGATCGGCGATGGCTTCCGCCTGCGCCAGGTCCAGCTTGTCGTTGAGGAAGGCCCGCTGGGTGAATTCCCCGGCGTGCGCGCGGCGCGCGCCGAGCTCCACGGCGCGCGCGACCAGCGCGTCGATCACCACCGGCCCGCCGTGGCCGTGCAGCTCCAGGACATGCTCGCCGGTGTAGGAATGCGGGGCGGGAAAGAACAGCGCCAGGCCCGCGTCGATCGGCTCGTGCTGCGCGTCCAGGAAGCGCGCAAAGGTCACGTGGCGTGCCCGCGGCACCTCACCGAGCATGACCGCCGCAATTTCCGGCACCTTGGGGCCCGAGAGGCGCACGATGCCCACGCCCCCTCGTCCGGGAGGCGTTGCCGCGGCCACGATGGTGTCCATGCGCGTCATATGGGCCGTGGGCCAAGGCTACCGCCGGAGACACTCGGAAAGGAAGCGGCGCGGGCGTGCGCGGCACGAGCCGCGCGGCGGTAAGGCGGGTCAGGTTCTTTTCGCCGCCATGGCCGCCTCGATGCGCCGGTTGATGTTCCATTGCTGTGCAATCGACAGGACGGTGTTGGTCACCCAGTAGAGCACCAGTCCCGCCGGGAAAAACGCGAACGTGGCCGACATGGCGATCGGCATGATCATGAAGACCTTCGCCTGCACCGGGTCCGGGGGCGCGGGATTCAACTTGTACTGCACGAACATGGCCGCGGCCATGATCGCCGGGAGGATGAACAGCGGGTCGCGCGAGGACAGATCGTGGATCCAGAACGCGAACGGCGCCTGGCGCATCTCGACGCTCTCGAGCAGCACCCAGTAGAACGCGAGAAACACCGGGATCTGGATCACGATCGGCAGGCAGCCGGCGACTGGGTTGATCTTCTCGCGCTGATAGAGCTCCATCATCGCGCGGCCGAGCTTCTCGCGGTCGTCCTTGTAGCTCTCCTGCAGGTTCTTGATGCGCGGCTGCAGGGCCTTCATCTTCGCCATCGAGCGGCCGCTCGCCTCCGACAGCGGATAGAACACGAGCTTCAGCAGGAAGGTGACCAGGATGATCGCAACGCCCCAGTTGCCCGTGAGGCCGTGCACCTTGTCGAGCACCCAGAACAGCGGCATCGACAGGAACCACAGCCGGCCGTAGTCCGCCACCCGGCCGAGCTCCGGGGCGGTGGCCTCGAGCTGCCCCTGCAGCTTCGGTCCCACGTAGAGCGACTCGCTGAATTGCGCCGTGGCGCCGGGCGCGACCGTCTGCTCCGGGCCGGTGGCCGACAGCAGGTACTGATTCCCGGATACACCCAGCCCAAAGCGATAGGGCGCGCCGCGCGGCGGCACGATGGCGCTGACGAAGTGGTGTTGCAGGGCGGCGAGCCAGCCGTCGCGCACTTCGAGGGACAGGTGACTGTCCTGCGTGTCTGTGGTGTCGAGCTTGCGGTACTTGGTGCCGTCGTAAATCGCCGGACCATGAAACGCGTAACTCTCGACATCGAACATGGAGCGCTTGGTGGGCGGATCATTGCGCAGGATCTGCGCGTACGGGCGCGCAGTCCAGGGCGCGCTGCCACCGTTGTGTATCTCGTATTGCACGTCGATGCGGTACTGGCCGCGATGGAACACGAAGCTCTTGGTGACCGTGACTCCCGCCTCGCTCCAGGTGAGCGGCACGCGCAGCTCGTTGCGGCGATCGAGGGTGTAATCGGTCTGCTCGCTCGCATAGCTCGCGAGATGGGTGGGATAGGGCGCGCCGCCCGGGCCGGTCAGACCCGACTGCAGGAGGTAGAGTGACAGCGGATCGTCCTCATTCCCGAGGCGCACCGGCGTGGCCTCGCCCTTCACCTGCGGATAGGCGAGCAGATCCGCCCGCGTGAGCGTACCGCCACGCGTGCTGATGTCGAGGTCGAGCACGTCCGTGCGCACGTGCACGCGCGGCGCCGCTGCTGCGGACTTCCCGGGCTCCGTGGCGGGGGCGCTCGGGACGGAGGCAGCTGCCGCCGCGGCGTCGCTGGCGGGAGCGCCCTGAGCGGGAGCGGGAGTCGCGCTCCTGGGCGCCTCGGGAATCCGGCTGCCGAGATCGCTCGCAGGCGCAGCCGCGTGCGGGGCCGCATTCGTCGCCGCCGAGCCCGCCACGGAGCCCGGCGGCGGACCGTAGTCGTGCATCCACGTCTGGTAGTTGAGCAACAGCAGCGCCGCGAGCGCGACCCACAGCCACAGGCGCGGGCTGAAGCGAGGGAGGTTATTGGTCATGAGCCTGATGTGTGCAGACGTGGGGAGCAGGCGCCGGCGGCACGGGATCGAATCCGCCCGGGTGCCACGGGTGGCAGCGCGAAAGGCGCGCGAGCGCGAGCCAGCCGCCCCTCAAGACGCCGAAGCGCAGCACCGCCTGCAGGGCGTACTGCGAGCAGGAGGGATAGAAGCGGCACGCCGGCCCCAAGAGCGGACTGACGGTCCATTGGTACAAGCGGATCAGGAGGGCTGCGACGTGGCGCATTGCTCGCCGACCTTCTTCCACAGTGCCGCGAGGCTCTCGCGCAGCGCCGCGCCGGTGGCGTCGCGCGCGCGGGGACGCATGCTCACCACCAGGTCCACGGCCGGGATTTCGCGCTGGTGCAGGCGGAAGGACTCGCGAATGATGCGGCGGATGCGGTTGCGCGCGACCGCGCCGCCCGCCGCACGCACTGCCACGGCCAGCCCCAGACGCGGGGCGCCTGATTGGTTAACGCTTGCAGTCACCGCGAAGAATCCGTCGCCCATGCGCCGCCCGCGCGCGTAGGCGGCATCGAAATCGCGCTTGCGCCGCAGACGAAGTCGCGCCGGCAGAGTGAGCCGCCCTGGCATCGAGCCCTTGAAGAGACCTTGAGGATGGATTACGCAGGCGCTGTCGCAGTGCGCGCGACCCGTAGGTCCTAGGGTATCAGCTTGCGCCGGCCCTTGGCGCGGCGCCGCGCGAGCACCCGGCGGCCGCCCTTGGTGGCCATGCGCGCACGGAACCCGTGGGTGCGCTTGCGGCGCACTTTGCTTGGTTGATAGGTACGCTTCATGCCGTGGGCTCCGTGGGACGACGTGGCTCTCAAAAAAGGGCGGCAAGGCTAAGCCGTTGAGCGTCAAGGTGTCAATACGCTGAAGCTTTCGAAAATCTTCAGCACGCCGCGCGATCGGTATAGACTCCGCAGCCTTTTCCTTAACGTTCACCTGAAACGTCGCGGAGGCAACGCGCGTGGAAGCGTCGCTTTGGACTCGCTGCATGGGCGCGTTGGAGACGGAGCTTCCGGAGCAGCAGTTCAATACCTGGGTGCGGCCGTTGCAGGCCATGGAGGGCAACGGTGCGCTCAAGCTCCTGGCGCCCAACCGCTTCGTGGTCGACTGGATCAACGCGAACCTGCTGCCACGCATCGGTGAGCTGCTGCGCGATGAGAGCACCGGAGACGTGCCCATCGTGACCGTGGAAGTCGGCTCGCGCAGCGCCGCCGCGCGCGCCGTCCCCGCCGCGCTGCCCGGGCGCGTGCGCCGCGCCGAGGGGCTGGTGGTCGGCGCGCGGCTCAATCCCGACTTTTCCTTCACCACCTTCGTCGAAGGCAAGAGCAACCAGCTGGCCAAGGCCGCGGCGGCGCAGGTGGCGGAAAATCCCGGCCGCGCCTACAACCCGCTGTTCCTGTACGGCGGCGTCGGCCTGGGCAAGACGCACCTGATGCACGCCGTCGCGCACCTGATCAAGCACCGCGACGCGGAAGCGCGCATTGCGTACGTGCATTCGGAGCGCTTCGTCGGCGACATGGTGCGCGCCCTGCAGCACAACTCGATGAACGAGTTCAAGACCGCCTACCGTTCGCTGGATGCGCTGCTGATCGACGACATCCAGTTCTTCGCCGGCAAGGAGCGCTCGCAGGAAGAATTCTTCCATACCTTCAACGAGCTGCTGGAGGGACAGCACCAGGTGATCCTCACCTGCGATCGCTATCCGAAGGAAGTCGAGGGCCTGGAAGAGCGCCTGAAATCACGCTTCGGCTGGGGCCTGACGGTGGCGATCGAGCCCCCGGAGCTCGAGACCTGCGTGGCGATCCTCATGACCAAGGCTCAGGCTAATGGCGTGGCCCTGCCCGAGGAAGTGGCGTTTTTCATCGGCAAACGCATCCGCTCCAACGTGCGCGAGCTGGAGGGCGCGCTGCGGCGGGTGATCGCGAACTCGCGCTTCACGGGACGCGCAATCACGCTGGAATTCACCAAGGAAGCGCTCAAGGACCTGCTGTCGCTGCAGGCGAAACTCGTCACCGTCGACAACATCCAGAAGACCGTGGCGGACTACTACAAGGTGCGCATGGCGGACCTGCTGTCCAAGCGCCGCAGCCGCTCGGTAGCGCGGCCGCGGCAGGTGGCGATGGCGCTCGCCAAGGAGCTCACCAGCCACAGCCTGCCGGAGATCGGCGATGCATTCGGTGGCCGCGATCACACCACCGTGCTGCACGCCTGCAAGCGCATCAAGGAGCTGCGCGACACCGAACAGCGCATCAAGGAAGACTACTCAAACCTGTTGAGAACCCTGGCGGGTTGATGTGCACTTGCTGTGGGCGAGTGTGAGGATAAAGTTACGAACAGGCCGCGCACAGCTCTTGGCCGGTTCGTCCCTGTACTTGTGCTGCGGGAAATGGACGGCAACAGCCTGATCGGGCGCAGGAAGTTTTTTTATGCCCGTAATCCCTGGGCTCTATAGTCTTAACAATAAGAGACTTCCGACAAATAAGATCTTACTAGAGAGAGTTAAATTCCCATGAAGCTGACCGCCACCCGCGAAGACCTGCTCGTTCCCCTGCAAAGTGTCATCGGTGTCGTGGAGCGCCGTCAGACCATGCCGGTGCTGGCGAACGTGCTGCTGGCTGCGCGGGACAATCGACTGAGCGTGACGGGAACCGATCTCGAGGTCGAACTCGTGGCAACCTGCGCGGTGAGCGTGCAACAGCCGGGCGACATCACGGTGCCGGGCCGCAAGCTGCTCGATATTTTCCGCTCGCTGCCGGAGAAGACGAGCGTCACCGTGAGCACCGAAGGAGAGCGTGTATCAGTGCGCGCGGGACGCAGCCGCTTCACACTGTCGAGTCTGCCCGCCGCGGAATTCCCGCTGGTCGAGGAGATCAATGCACAGCAGACACTCACCGTGGCGCAAGGTGAATTCCGGCGCCTGATCGACAAGACGCACTTCTCGATGGCTCAGCAGGATGTGCGTTACTACCTCAATGGCCTGCTGCTCGAGACCGACGGCAAGGCGCTGCGTGCGGTGGCGACCGACGGGCATCGCCTCGCGTTATGCGAGATGGAGCTCCCCGGAAAGGCCAAGACCAACCACCAGGTCATCGTGCCCCGCAAAGGGGTGCTCGAGCTGCAGCGCATCCTGGGGACTGAGGACACCATAGAGCTGGCCGTCGGCACTAATCACGTTCGCGCCCAGATCGGAGAAATTCGCTTCACTTCGAAGCTGATCGATGGTCGTTTCCCGGAGTATGGACGGGTAATCCCGTCGAATCCGCCGCGCACGGTTGAGGCGGACCGGGAGACCTTGAGACAGGCCCTTCAACGGACCGCCATCCTTTCCAACGAGAAGTACCGAGGAATCCGGCTCACGGCCCGTCCGGACCTGCTCACCCTCCAGGCGCACAATCCTGAGCAGGAGGAAGCCGAGGATCAGGTGGAGGTTTCGTACCAGGGCGAGGAAGTGGAGATTGGATTCAACGTCAATTATCTCCTGGACGCCCTGAGTGCGATCGAGAGCGACAAGGTGCACATCGGGCTTACCGACTCGAACAGCAGTTGCCTGATCCACGCTCCCGGCACCACACACACACGCTACGTCGTCATGCCTATGCGGCTATAGGGATCCGCGCGCGCTACCGCCGATCTCCCAGAGGAGTCAGTTGGCGGGGCCGATGGACGCTGGTGCGGCCGGTCGTGTCCCAGTTCGCCACTTGCTCGACAGGGGCCAACTCCGCCATCAGTCGGGGCGCGTGGGGAGGTCAGGGCCAAAGGGAGTTCCGGGTGAGGGCCGGTTCCACGTGGAACCCGGGCAAACCTATGCTCGGGGCCAGAGGCGCTGCCTTGGCCTCGGGGGCATCGTCCGGCGCACAAGCCGTGTGTCTCATCATGAGTCGCAGGCAGGCACCCGGAGCCGAGACTGCGCGGCGTGAATTGACCCAAATACGCAACAGTGAGCTCACTTTAGATGACCGATAGGTTCATTTTCGAGATCCGTCGTGGACTGCCTTGAGCCGGTACAGAGCCTGGGCTTCGAGGCCAGTCTCGCACGTCGGCGCCTCGTGACGCTCACCGCGCGCTATCGCTCGTCTCCGGAAGGCTGTTTCGAGTCAGGGTTGGTAGCGTGCAGCGGCCGTGGTGCTGCGCCGCCATGGCGTAGTGCTGTGCGGCCTTGGCTGAAGGCGGCCGCCTGCGAGCTCCGCAGGAGCCGGGTACCCTGGTCCAGATGCACGCTTTTCCCGGTCGACGTCATGACTGAGCCCGTGGCCGCATCCGCCGCGCCACCCGAGAGGCTCAAGCTGCGGAGCCGAAACACGTCTGTACTGCTGCCACTCAGCATCCCTTCAGCGTCCAGGCTTCCCATCGCGCCTGGCCCCGCCTGCAGAGCGCTGGTGGCGCCCGGGCCCGATCCGACAATCCCGCCCACGGCGCCGGTTGTGAAACTCGTGCCCGCCTCGGGTCACGGACTTCTGCGCCCGCGCGGGCTTCCGATACGTGTCCGCTCAAGCTAGGTCTCAGAATGGATGTGCCGCCCTCAGTCGTGGCGATCTGAGTCGTGCGCGCACTGACGGGATCACCGGGTCTGCTGCGCGTGGAGTCCACGGGCTTGGTGAGAACGGCATTCACCGACGGCCCGCTCGCGAGGTTCGCGCTGGCGTCATCTGGCGGCGCGCCGGCCGCGTTGCTTGGGCGCTTGCCACTGGAGCGGTCAGCCGCTGCCGCCCGCTGGCCGGACGCCTGCGCGCCTGTGGCCGCCTGGCTTCGGGCGGACGCCGTCACGGCGAACAACACAGCCGCGGCAGCCAGACGGAGCGCTTCCGAAATGGGCGCATCGGCATGGCCATGATCTCCTCCGTGGTCAGCCTCGGGCGCGGCGGCAAAGCCTGCGCACTCTCCGTAGGCCCGAAGGTGCTCAGTCATAGAATTCCTTCCAAGGGACCATGGGCCGTTGACGGCCGACAGTCCGCGACCAGGCTGCGGGACGCCGGGTGAGGGGTTCCACGTGGAACAGAGCGGACAAATCGAGCCCCGAGCGGCCGCCAATGGACGCTCAGCCCGAGGCCCCTGGGTACGCGGGCCAGGGATCTCCGAACAGGACCTGTCCCGCGTTCCACGTGGAACTCGTGGAACCCAACGCCATACGCGGGCCGCGGTCACCCTCAGGCGGGATCGGCGGGGTGAGGACCCATTGCGTAGATAGTTTCTCATGAGAAGCAGTGAGCACCTGATACAGCCCGGAGGGGTCCACCTGAGAGTCATTGCGCGTCGCTCGCGTGGGCGTCCAGGGCCTGGGCTTCCACGTCCACCTCTGGGGAGGGAGCGTCTGCGCGGATCCGTGCTCAGAGGCGCAGCCGCGACCCGCCGGTCAGGGTCGGTGAGATGAGGACTCATGATTCTCGCTGAGGTCACCGTGAGCGGTCTGTGCTGCATCGAGCAGGCGGAGCTTGAGATTCCGCCGCGGGGGCTGGCGCTGGTCTGCGGGGACAAGGGTTCGGGAAAGACCTCGATGCTCAGCCCGAGGGCCTTGGGTACGCGGGCGAGGGATTTCCGAACAGGGCCCCCCGCGCGTTCCACGTGGAACCCGACGGCGCACGTGGGGGTGGTCACCATCAAGTCAGGATCGGCGGAGTGAAGCTCCATGATTCTCACTGAGCTCACCGTGACAGGTCTGCGCCGCATCGAGCTCGCGGCGCTTCAGATCCTGCCGGGGGTGGCGCCCGACTGCGGGGACCAGGGTTGCGGGAAGACACAATGGTTCTTCCCGGTTGGGGAGATCGTTTCTCATGAGAGACAGTAGGCAGCAAATACAGCTTGAACAGAGCCACCTGAGAGTCATTTGCCGTTGTTGGCCCCTCTGGGCATCCGGGGCCTGGGCCTCCAGGTCTCCTGGCGCGGAGCGCTCGCGCGGATCCGTGCTGAGAGGACAGCCACGACCCACCGTCAGGGTCCGGTGAGGCCCCATGATTCTCACTGAGCTCACGGTGACCGGTCTGCGCTGCATCGAGCACGCGGAGCTTGAGATTCCGCCGGGGCTGGCGCTGGTCTGCGGGGACAATGGTTCGGGGAAGACCTCGCTGCTCGAGGCAATGTTTCTTCTCGGTCGGGGCAGATCGTTCCGTACGAGAAACAGTGAGCGGCTTATACGGCGTGGACAGGACCACCTGAGAGTCATTGGGCGCGTGGGTGGCCCGTCTGGGCCTGTGCAGGCTCTGGGCTTCGAGGTCACCCGAGACGGCACGTCGGCGAGGATCGGTGGCAGGCCCGCCCAGTCTCTTGCCGAGCTCTCGCACGTCTTCCCGGTCCAGGTCATTGAGCCCGGGGTGCACAAGCTCGTGGAGGAAGGCGGGTACCGCCGACGTCGTTGGATGGACTGGGCGGTGTTCCACGTGGAACCCCATTTCGTGGACACGTGGGTGCGGTACACGCGCGCACTCAAGCAACGTAACGCAGCGCTGAAGCTCCAGACAGGTCAGGCGAGTGTCTGGGATTCCGAGCTCGCTCGCCTGGGCGAAGTCATCGGGGAGTCCCGCCGTCGCTTCCTGCTTCAGCTCCAGCCCTATTGGCGAGAGGCCGTCTCAGCTCTGAGCGGGCTCGACGTGGAACTGCACTACATCCGCGGCTGGAGCCACGACCACACGCTGCTTGATGCGCTGGCGTCATCCCGGGCGCGAGATGAAGCTCGATGCCTCACGCACGCTGGCCCGCACCGTGCCGATGTGGCCGTGCGGCTGCACGGACGCCCGGCACGCGAGACTCTCTCACGGGGACAGCAAAAGCTGGTCGCGGCGGCCATGACCGTGGCGCAACTGCGGCTTCTGCAGGAGGCGACGCAAACCACTCCGACCCTGCTCCTGGATGACCCGGCGGCGGAGCTCGATGGTGAGCGCCTGGAGCGATTCATCGAGCAGGTGATGAGGTTGCGGTGCCAGCTGGTTGTCACTTCGTTGCACGCCGAATCGCGGCTATTCGGGGTGCCGGAACGGACGTTCCGCGTGGAATCCGGGAGGGTGCAACCGGTATAATGTCATGTCACAAAATCGGGTTCCTTCATGGCCTCAGACGACGTCTACGATTCAAGTAAAATCAAAGTCTTAAAGGGTCTTGATGCGGTGCGGAAACGCCCCGGAATGTACATCGGGGACACCGATGACGGGACGGGGCTGCACCACATGGTGTTTGAGGTCGTCGACAACTCGATCGACGAGTCCCTGGCCGGCCACTGCGACCGCATCGTGGTCACCATCCATGCCGATGAGTCGGTGACTGTCTCGGATAACGGACGCGGCATTCCTGTGGATATCCATCCCGAGGAGGGGCGCTCGGCCGCCGAAGTCATCATGACGGTGCTGCACTCGGGCGGGAAGTTCGATGACAGCTCCTACAAGGTGTCCGGGGGCCTGCATGGCGTGGGCGTGTCGGTCACCAACGCCCTGTCGGATTACCTGCAGCTCAGCATCTCCCGTGACGGCAAACTGCACCGCCAGGAATATCACCTAGGCGTGCCGGCCGCGCCGCTCGCCGTCGTTGGCGAGACGCACGAACGCGGCACGGTGATCCGCTTCAAGCCGAGCTCGCAGATCTTCACCAACATCCAGTTCAACTACGACATCCTGGCAAAGCGCCTGCGCGAGCTGTCATTCCTGAACTCGGGCGTGCGCATCGAGCTCATCGATGAGCGCGAGAACAAATCCGACGTGTTTGCACACGCCGGCGGACTGCAGGCGTTTGTGAAGTACATGAACCGCACCCGCACTCCCATCCACGAGTCGGTGTTCTGGTTCCGCACCCAGGACGGCGCGGTTTCCGTGGAAGTGGCGTTGCAGTGGAACGACTCCTACCAGGAGAGCATGTTCTGCTACACCAACAACATCCCGCAGAAGGACGGCGGCACACATCTCGCCGGCTTTCGCAGTGCCTTGACGCGCACTCTCAATGACTACGTCGAGAAGGAATTGTCGGGCAAGAAGGACCGGGTCCCCATGACCGGCGACGACGCGCGCGAGGGACTCACCGCGATCCTGTCGGTGAAGTTGCCGGATCCGAAGTTCTCCTCGCAGACCAAGGACAAGTTGGTTTCCTCCGAAGTCAAAGGCGTGGTGGAGAACGCGGTCGGCACCAAACTGCAGGAGTTTCTGCTCGAACACCCGCAGGAAGCGCGCGCCATCGTCGCCAAGATGGTCGAGGCGGCGCGGGCGCGCGAGGCAGCACGCAAAGCGCGTGAGATGACCCGGCGCAAGGGCGCACTGGACGTCGCGGGTCTGCCCGGCAAGCTCGCCGACTGTCAGGAAAAGGATCCGGCGCTGTCGGAGATTTTCATCGTCGAGGGCGACTCCGCCGGCGGTTCCGCCAAACAGGGCCGCGATCGGCGCACGCAGGCGATCCTGCCGCTCAAGGGCAAGATCCTCAACGTCGAGCGGGCGCGCTTCGACAAGATGCTGTCGTCAGCCGAAGTCGGCACGCTGATCACCGCATTGGGTTGCGGGATCGGCCGCGACGATTTCGATGTCGAGAAGCTGCGCTATCACCGCGTGATCATCATGAGCGTGGACGGGGACGAGCATGTGTTTGTGCGCGATGACGCGCGCGGCGTGCGTATGACGACTGTTGGTGCCTTCATCGATGCTGCTCTCGAGGGAATCAAACCCGATGAGAAGGGTGTCGCGCGACGCGTACGAGAGCAAATGGGCGAGGTACTCTGTTTCGGCTTGGACGATCATCTGGTTCGGTTCCGCCCGATCAAAGGAGTCATCAGGCACCCGTTGGACGAGCCACTCTACGAGGTAAAGACGGCGTATGGCCGTTCGATTCGGGTGACCGCTAGCCATAGCGTATTTGTTCACGACAATGGAGAGATACGGCTCAGACAAGGCAGCGAGCTGTCTGTTGGGGATCGTTTAGTAGCTCCCAAACATATCCGGCTCCCCTCGGACGCTCCCAACAGGATCGACTTGCTACGAGAGCTCCATCAGGTCCCGGACGCACGAGCTCAGATCTGGCTGCGAGGACCAGCTGTGGAAGACTGGTTCAAGGCACACATCGCTAGTGAGTACGCAGATCAACCGGAGATATCCGCGCCGCGGGTGGAGTTTCCCCCCGAAGTCCGCAGCGAGCTGGCATCGCTACGCCGTGCCAGCGGAGTCAGCAACGCTGAGTTGTGCCATCGGATTGGAATACGGCAGCCGGGCACTTTTTATGCTTGGGAGAGAGGTACCTCTCGCCCGACGTTGCCCAACTGCGAGTCATACCTCACGGTGATCGGTGCCAATGCAGCAGCCATTATGCCGCGGGCTATCGTGGGACCCAGTCGACTGGAACGGATTTGGGAAGAGCAGTATCGCGGCTCGTCTTGCAACCGCTTACGAGACTATGTACGCCTATCGGCATTGGAGGCGGACGACATCGATTGGTTTGCAGGCCGGAACGATCTCGAGCTGACGCCCGAGCACTACGCCGGGAAGGGCATTCGCCGATTTATAGCGATCACCCCGGAGCTCATGAAGTTACTGGGCTTCTATCTGGCTGAGGGGTCCTGCTCGGATCGCAACGGCGTGCGTCTCAGCATCGGCAAGAGCAATGATCGCTTCACCGAAGAGATGGCCGATGCATTCACGCAGGTTTTCGGCCTGGTGCCCCAGAGCTACCCAATTGATCGAGGTGCTGGAGAGCTGAAGCTGGTCAACCGTGTAGCTGCGTTGGCTTGGCAACACGTGTTTGGCTTTCGTGCAGTGGACTCCATCAGCAAGCGAATTCCTGATCTGGTGTTCAATGTGCCTGAGCCGCTAAGGCTCGCGTTTCTGCGCGGGTATCTGCTTGGCGATGGCTGCGCCACCGCGGGTAGGGTTGTGTTTAGCACGTCATCGCGCGACATCGCCAGCGGCGTCGCATACCTGCTCGCCAGCTTCGGCGCGGTTCCCCAAATTCATGAGATCGATGCCGACAGAGTATCGCGCCGTTGTGGCGATCAGGTGTTTAAGACGACTCACCGTCATTGGCAGATTGCCGTTGCGGCCGTCGAGGATCTGGCCCGCCTGCGGCCGGTTTGGTGCGACCATTCCGGTGCGAGTACGGTAGAGCGGAGGATCGCCGAGGCGGACTACCCGGGCCGTCGCCGCTTCGATGTAATCGACGGAGATCTGATAGCACTGCCCATTGTGTCGATCACACCCGTCGAAGCCTCGAACGGAAACGTCTACGATTTTTCAGTTGAGGGTGATGAGAATTTCATCTGCGGGTTCGGAGGGATAGCGGCCAAGAACACTGATGCGGACGTTGACGGAAGCCACATACGGACTTTGCTGCTGACATTTTTTTACCGGCAGATGGCCGAACTCATCGAGCGCGGCCACATCTACATCGCGCAGCCGCCGCTCTTCAAAATCAAGCGCGGCAAGCAGGAGTCCTACGTCAAGGACGACATCGAGCTCAATCAGCTGCTGCTCAACAGCGCTCTGGAGAGCGCCGGCCTGCACGTCAATGGCGAAGCGCCGCCGCTGTCGGGTTCGGGACTCGAGCTGCTGGCACGTAAGTACATGGAGGTGCAGGCGATCGTGAAACGCTGGTCGCAGCGCTACGACGAGCGCTTGCTCGAGCAGCTGATCTACATGCCGGAAGTGACGCCGGCGAACTTCGATCGCGTGGACTGGCTGCGTGGCTGGGCGCAGGACCTCAATCAGCGGCTTAATGCGTTGGCCGACGGTACCCGTACCTATCGCATCGAGCTGCGCGCCGCGGGCGACAGCCACGCCGCTCGAGTCATCGTGCACAAGACCGAGCATGGCACGCCGAGCCACAAGTACCTGCCGCGGGAATTCTTCGAGTCCGCCGAATACCAGCGCATCGCGGATCTGGCGCGCACCCTGGCCGGGCTGATCGGCGCGGGCGCGTACGTCACCCGCGGAAGCGATCGGCAGGAAGTCGGTTCCTTCAAGGAAGCGATGAAGTGGCTGTTCGACCAGGCACGCAAGGGTCAGACCATCCAGCGCTATAAGGGTCTGGGTGAGATGAACCCGGAGCAGCTGTGGGAGACGACCATCAACCCCGAAACGCGGCGGCTCACGCAGGTGAGGATCGAGGACGCGGTGGCGGCAGACGATATTTTCACGACCCTCATGGGTGATCAGGTCGAGCCGCGCCGCGAGTTCATCGAGAAGCACGCGCTCTCGGTTACGAATCTCGACATCTGAAGGGGCCTCGCCAAGGCCCGATTTCAGCCTTGCGGGAGGGTCAGGCAGCGCCAGAGAAATCGCGGCATCAGCCCGAAATGACTCGCATAGGGTCCTATCCTTCGTAGAATTGGCACTAATTAATTCGTATAGGAGACGATCTTCGACGCCGCCTTCTGACTGAACGGGATGGACCCATGAACAACCTCACCCCCGACACGCGTTCCATCGTCATCGAACGGGAAATGCCGCATCCGCCGGAAAAGATCTGGCGTGCTCTCACCCAGGGGCCGCTGATCGGACAATGGCTGATGAGCAACGACTTCCAGGCGATCGTGGGCCACCGGTTCAGTTTCCGTGCCGCGTGCCAGCCGCACTGGAACGGCCTGACGGCCTGTGAGGTTCTGGTCGTCGAACCGCATACACGACTCTCATACAGCTGGAACGCCTCGGGCGACGAGGCGGCCAGTGGACTGAAGACCGTGGTCACGTGGACGCTGACGCGGACCCGGCACGGCGCTTTCGTGCGCGTGGAGCAGGCGGGCTTCCGGCCTGAAGAGGAGGCCAACTACCAGGGCGCGCACTGCGGCTGGCAGCGCTTCATCGGCGGCCTGGAAGAAGTCGTCGCCGGGCTGGAGTGACGGCATGCAATTCATCTGGGCTTTCAGGGCCGGGTTGGATCGAGATCGCGAACGGTCGCCTCGACCCACGCCTGGATCTCCTCGTTGAGCTCGCGCACCTCGCGACCGGCGGTCGCGACCGGCGTGCCGATGACCACGCGCACGGTCCCCGGCTTCTTCATCACTCCGCGGCGCGGCCAATAGGCCCCGGCGTTGTGTGCGACCGGCACGATGAGCCTGCCGGTCTCAATGGCGAGCAACGTGCCGCTCGCGCCGTAGCGACGCGTCTCGCCGGCGGCCATGCGCGTGCCCTCCGGGAAGATGATGATCCAGTCACCCTCGTCCAGTCGCTGCTTGCCCTGCTCGATGACCTGAGCCACCGCGGAGTGTCCCGACTTGCGATCGATGGCAATCGAGTGCATCTGGCGGAGCGCGAGTCCCACCATTGGAGCCCACAGCAGCTCGCGCTTGAGCACCCAGACCTGGCGTGGGAACACCACCATCATGGCCATGGTTTCCCACGACGAGGAGTGCTTCCACAGGGCCACGTGGCAGCCCGCGGGAAGCGCCGCGCCCTCGATCCGGTAGTCGAGCCCGCAGCTCCACTTCAGCACCCACAGTACGGTGGCGCCGTAAGCGCGCGCCACCGCGAAGCGCCGCGGGAAGGGCAGGAACGCGCAGATGATCACGAACGGGATGGCGTAGAGAAACGTCCACAAGGGCAGGAAGCCGGTGAAGAACAGCGAGCCGATGAGCTGCACCACCGGCCCCCGCACGCGGCCGGCGGCGGCGCTTGGCGGCGCGCGGCTCAACCCGGCAGTCGCGACAGGTCCGCGACCCCCGCAAACAGCCCCTGCAGCTGGGCGAGGAGACTCAGGCGATTCGCGCGCAGCTGCGGATTCTCGTCCATGACCATGACCTGATCGAAGAAGGCGTCGACCGCCGGGCGCAGCTGCGCGAGCCGGCCGAGCGCGCCGGCGTACTCGTGCTGTGCGGTGGCGGTGGCGACCGCATCGCGCAGCGCGCGCATGGAATCGAACAGCCGCACTTCCGCGCTCTCGCGCAGGTGCAGCACGTCGACCTCGGCCGGGGGAGTCATGTTGGCCTTGCGCAGAATGTTGGCGATGCGCTTGTTGGCGGCGGTGAGGCTGGCGGACTCGGGCAGCTCGAGGAAGGTGCTGAGCGCTTTCAGGCGCGCATCGAAGTCCAGCGGCGAGCCGGGCCGCGCCGCCAGCACCGCATCGAACATCTCGGTGGTCACGGCGGCCTGGCCGGGCATGGGCGGCGCGCCCGCGCTATCCAGGTAGTACGCACGCAGCCGCTCCATGAGGAAGTCGTAGATCTCACTCGCGGTCGAGTCCGCGGGCGCGGCCTGGGAGGGCTCGGCGGCCGTTGCCGCGGTGGCGCGGACGCGCTCGATGTCGGCCCGCACCGCGGCGAGCGCCTGGTCGATGTACTTCCTCAGATCCAGCTCGAGCGCTTTCTCGATCAGGATGCGTTGCACGCCCAGCGCCGCTCGCCGCAGCCCGAACGGATCCTTGGTTCCCGTCGGCTTCTCGCCGATCGCGAAGATGCCGGCGAGGGTGTCGAGCTTGTCCGCGATGGCGACCGCCAGGCCCGCGCGCGTGGCGGGCAGCTGATCGCCGGCCGCGCGCGGCAGGTAGTGCTCGCGAATCGCCGCGGCCACCTCGTGCGGCTCACCGTCCGCCTGCGCGTAGTAGCTACCCATGAGGCCCTGCAGCTCGGGAAACTCGCCCACCATGGCGGTGAGCAGATCGCACTTGCACAGTTCCGCGGCGCGCCGGGCGTGCTCGCGCGAGCCACCGGCCGCCACGGCGATCTCAGCGGCGAGCGCACTCACGCGGCGCGTCTTGTCGCCGAGCGAGCCGAGCTTCGCCTGGAAGGTCACCGCATCGAGCCCCGCACGGCGCGCGGCCAGTGGTTGCCTGCGGTCCTGCTCCCAGAAAAAGGCGGCATCCGCGAGGCGCGCCCGTACCACGCGCTCGTTGCCCGCGCGCACCGTGGCGGGGTCGCGGCTCTCGATGTTGCTGACGGCGATGAAAGCCGGCAACAGCCGGCCCTGCGCATCCTCCACCGGGAAGTAGCGCTGGTGGTCCTCGAGAGTGGAGGTCAGCACCTCGCGCGGCAGGGACAGGAAGCGTTCCTCGAAGCGCCCGGTGAGTACCACCGGCCATTCCACCAGCGCGGTCACTTCCTGCAGCAGCGCCTCGGTGATCAACGCACGCCCCTGCACGTTGGCCGCCGCCGCCGCGACCTGCGCGCGGATGTGCTCGCGCCGCGCCGCGAAGTCGGCCAACACGTGCCCGCGCTCGCGCAGCGTGCGCTCATAGGATCCGGGGCTCGCGATGCGGATCGGCCTCGGGGCGTGAAAACGATGGCCACGCGTGAGATGGCCCGCGGGGGTGTCGAGGAGCGTGGCGGGGACCAGGTCCTTGCCGAACAACATCACCACCCAGTGCACCGGGCGCACGAACAGCGCGGTGCCGGAGCCCCAGTGCATCCGGCGTGGAATCGGCAGCGCATCCAGCGCGGCCTGCACCAGCCCCGGCAGCAACTCCACCGCGCGTGCGCCGGGCTTGGTGCCCACGAAAAACAGGAACGTCCCCTTGCCCTCGTCAAGCTTCTGCAGCGCTTCGACGGTGCTGCCGCAACTCGCGGCGAACGCGAGCGCCGCACGCGTCGGCTGGCCTGCGGCATCGAACGCCGCGTTCACCGGCGGTCCGCGGCGCTTGAGATGCTGCTCGGGTTGCTGGGTGGCGAGGCGCTTCACCCACACGGCGAGCCGCCGTGGTGTGGCAAAGCCGACGAGCTCACCGTGCGCCAGGCCCGCTTTGTCGAGGCCCGCGGCGAGGCCCGCGACCAGGGCCTGCTGCAGGGCGGGGAGCGACCTGGGCGGCAACTCCTCGGTGCCGATTTCAAGGAGGAAATCGCGCCGCTCGGCCTTCATGCCGCGGCTCCGGCCGCGGCGGCCTCGCCCGGCGGCACCGGCTTCAGCAGCGGGAAACCCAGCGCCGCGCGGCTGTCGAGATACGCCTTCGCCACCGCGCTCGCGAGCGTGCGCACGCGCAGGATGTAGCGCTGGCGCTCGGTCACGGAAATCGCGCGCCGTGCATCCAGCAGGTTGAACATGTGCGAGGCCTTGAGCACCTGCTCGTACGCGGGCAGCGCGAGCCCTGAGGCGAGCAGCCCCTGGCAGGCACGCTCGTGATCTTCGAAGTGCTGCAGCAGCATCGGCACGTCGGCGTGCTCGAAGTTGTAGGCGGACTGCTCGACCTCGTTCTGATGGAACACGTCGCCGTAGGTCACGCGTCCGGAAGGTGTCTCGGTCCACAGGATGTCGTAGATGCTCTCGACACCCTGCAGGTACATCGCGAGCCGCTCGAGTCCGTAGGTGATCTCGCCGGTCACGGGGCGACAGTCGAGGCCGCCGACCTGCTGGAAGTAGGTGAACTGCGTGATTTCCATGCCGTTCAGCCACACCTCCCACCCCAGGCCCCAGGCCCCGAGCGTGGGCGACTCCCAGTTGTCCTCGACGAAGCGCACGTCGTGCACCAGGGGGTCTAACCCGAGCGCGGCGAGGCTCCCCAGGTACAGATCCAGGATCGGCAGTGGCGAGGGTTTGATCACTACCTGGTACTGGTAGTAGTGCTGCAGGCGGAAGGGATTCTCGCCGTAGCGCCCATCGGTCGGCCGGCGCGAGGGCTGCACGTACGCGGCGCGCCACGGCTCAGGTCCCACCGCGCGCAGGAAGGTCGCGGTGTGAAACGTGCCGGCGCCGACTTCCATGTCGTAAGGCTGCAGGATGATGCACCCCTGCTCCGACCAGTAATGCTGCAGGGTGAAGATCAGCTCCTGGAACGTGCGCGGTGCGCGGCCGATTTTCATGGACCGGACTTTCTGATCCCAAAGAGCGCGCGAGTATACGGCGCGGGCGTGCAGCGGTCCGCCCTGCGGCCGCGGCAGCCCTTGCGAGGCCTCCAGCCGCACCAAAAGCGGGCGCGCACCTGCCTGCCATCACGCGAAATCCATGGCGCCGCTGCCACACGCACGCCAATGGTGCAATAATCCGTGCTGCCCGCACCAATATAGTGCAGAGCACGCTCGATTTGCTCTCTAACTGCTTGATTTGCCGTGCCCGCAACCTGGCACGGACCCTGCAATGTCACACCGCTCCGCCAGCCTCGCATATAAGGCATTTGGATCTCGGCGGCGAGCTCTACCCCTTTCCCGGAGGCGATATGACACCCAGTGACGTACTGAAACTCATAAAAGAAAAACAGGCGAAGTTCGCGGACCTGCGCTTCACGGACACGCGCGGCAAGGAGCAGCACGTGAGCATCCCGGCGCGGCTGGTGGATGAAGACCTGTTCCGCGACGGCAAGATGTTCGACGGCTCCTCCATCGCCGGATGGAAGGGCATCAACGAGTCGGACATGATTCTGATGCCCGACCCCGGCACCGCAGTCATCGATCCGTTTTTCGAAGCGCCGACGGTCGACCTGCGCTGCGATGTGATCGAACCGACGACCATGCAGGGCTACGAGCGCGACCCGCGCTCGCTTGCCAAACGCGCCGAGGCCTATCTCAAGTCGACCGGCATCGCCGACAGCGCACTCTTCGGACCGGAGAACGAGTTCTTCATTTTCGACAGCGTGCGCTTCGGCAACGAGATGCGCGGCGCCTTTTACTCCATCGACTCCGTGCAGGGCGCGTGGAACTCGGGAACCGAATACCAGGAGGGCAACAAGGGGCACCGCCCCGGCATCAAGGGCGGCTATTTCCCGGTGCCGCCGGTGGACGCGTTCCAGGACATCCGCTCGGCGATGTGTCTGGCGTGCGAGGAGCTCGGGATGAAGGTGGAGGTGCACCACCACGAGGTCGCCACGGCCGGCCAGGCCGAGATCGGCATCGGCGCCGGCACCCTGGTGGCGAAGGCCGACCAGGTGCAGCTGCTCAAGTACGCGGTGCTGAACGTGGCGCACGGCTACGGCAAGACCGCGACCTTCATGCCCAAGCCGCTGGTGGGTGACAACGGCAGCGGCATGCACGTGCACCAGTCGCTGCAGAAGGAGGGCAAGGCGCTGTTCGCCGGCGACAAGTACGGGGGGTTGTCGGACCTGGCGCTCTACTACATCGGCGGCATCATCAAGCACGCCCGGGCGCTGAACGCCTTCACCAACGCCGGCACCAACAGCTACAAGCGCCTGGTGCCGGGCTTCGAGGCGCCGGTGCTGCTCGCGTACTCGGCGCGCAACCGCTCCGCCTCGATCCGCATCCCGTGGGTGTCGAATCCCAAGGCGCGGCGCATCGAAGTGCGCTTCCCCGACTCCAGCGCCAACCCGTACTTCGCCTTCACGGCGATGATGATGGCGGGGCTGGATGGGATTCAGAACAAGATCCATCCCGGCGATCCGGCCGACAAGGACCTCTACGACCTCGAGCCCGAGGAGGCGAAGCACATTCCGACCGTGTGCCACTCGCTCGACATGGCGCTTGAGTACCTCGACAAGGACCGTGAGTTCCTCACCCGCGGCGGCGTGTTCACCAACGACGTCATCGACGCCTACTCCAACCTCAAGCTGCAGGAGATCACGAAATTCCGCATGTCCACGCACCCGATAGAGCTGGAGCTGTACTACAGCTGCTGATGGCCTGATGAGGCGACACGACCCGCTTTTGTCCCCGGCGCCGCGGCGGGATATGCTGCCTCGTCATGATGCGCAGGCGCCTGTTTACCTTAATGTCGCTGGTGTGCTCGCTGGCGGTTGCGGCCACGGTCTACAAGTGGGTCGACGAACACGGCGTGGTTCACTACAGCGACCAGCCGCACCCGAACGCGCAGAAAATGAGCGTGCAGGCGGCGCAGACCTACAAGGCGGGCGATATGCCCGCGGCGACGCCCGGCGGACCGCCCGCGCCGCCCGCCTCGGCGTCGCCACCGCCGTACCAGGGCTGCGCGATCGCGCAGCCGGCGGACGACGAGACGCTCACCAACGTCGACTCGCTCACGGTCATCGTGCGGACCGATCCGGCGCTGCGGAGCGGAGATCAGATCTTCCTGGTGCTGGACGGACAGCCGCTCAATGGCGGCGCGGCGACCGGGACCCAGTTCACCCTCACATCGGTGGAGCGCGGCACGCACACCCTGCAGGCGTTGGTGCGCGACAGCGACGGCGGCATCATGTGCCAGACCCCGGGCGTGACGTACCACGTGCACCAGCCCTCGCTCCTGAACAAGGCCAATCCCCTCCATCACTGAACCGCGCACCCGCAGTGATCGCGGCGCGCAGCGCGGCACGCGAGCGCCATGGCCGTTGAGCGTGCCAGCCCGTCCGCGCTCTCGCACTTCGATCCGGCGGATCTGCTCGATGCGCTGTCCACGGGCATCATCATGCTCGATGCGCAGCTGTGTCCGGTGTACGCCAACGTCGCCGCCCAGGACCTGCTCGCGTTCAGCCTCAACATGGCGCGCGGGCGCCCGTTCGCCGATTTTCTTCACGACGCGGAAGGGCTGTGCCGCATCCTGCGGCGCGCGCTGCAAAGCGGCGAAGGCATCGCCGACCGTGAGCTCGCCGTGCGGCCGGGGGGGGCGCCGCGCGAACTGCGCACCCTCGATGTCACCATCACGCCGCTCGCCGGCGGCCTCACCGGAACTCATCTGCTGCTCGAGCTCGCCGACACCACGCAGCGCCAACGCATCACGCGCGAGAACGACCTGCTGGCGCGGCTCGACGGCAGCCGCTTGATGGTGCAGCAGCTGGCCCACGAGATCAAAAACCCGCTCGGCGGGCTGCGCGGCGCGGCGCAGCTGCTGGAGCGCGAACTGCCGGCGGCGGCGCTCAGGGAGTACACCCGGGTCATCATTGCTGAGGCCGACCGCCTCACCGCGCTGGTCGACTCCATGTCGGGACCGAGCCGCGCGCCGAGCAAAAGCGAACTCAACGTTCACGAGATCTGTGAACACGTCTATCACCTGCTGCGCGCCGAAGCGCCCGGCGGGATCGTGATCGAGCGCGACTACGACCCGAGCCTGCCGAACGCGATGCTCGATCGTCATCAGCTCATCCAGGCGCTGCTCAACGTCGCGCGCAACGCCCTGCAGTCGCAGGGCGACCTGGGGCGCATCGTGCTGCGCACCCGCGCGCGCTCCAACGTCAGCATCGGTTCGGCGCTGCACCGCCTGGTGGCGAGCGTGCAGGTCGAGGACAACGGTCCGGGCGTGCCCGCGCACCTGCGCTCCTCCATTTTCTACCCGCTGGTGACCGGGCGCGCCAACGGCACGGGCCTGGGGCTTGCGGTCGCCCAGGACCTGGTGACACGCAACGGCGGCATCATCGAATTCGAAAGCGAGCTGGGGCGCACGGTGTTCACGCTGTTGCTGCCCCTGGGAGAAGACACATGAACGACAGCGCCTTGCGGGTCTGGCTGGTCGATGACGACGCGTCCATTCGTTGGGTGCTGGAGCGCGCGCTGCGCAGCGACGGCATGGCGCCGCGGGCGTTCGAGGCGGCGGAACCGGCGCTGGACGCCCTGCGGCGCGAATCCCCGGACGTGCTGATCACCGACATCCGCATGCCGGGCGCCTCGGGGCTGGAGCTGCTGCGCCGCATCCGCGATGCGCGGCCGGCGCTGCCGGTCATCGTCATGACGGCGCACTCCGATCTGGGCAACGCGGTGTCCGCCTACGAGGGCGGCGCGTTCGAATACCTGCCCAAACCCTTCGACATCGACCAGGCGGTGGCCCTGGTGCGCCGCGCCGCCAGCGCCAGCCAGCAGGTGGGCAGTGACCTCGGCGGTGCGCCACGCATTCCGGAGCTGCTGGGACGCGCGCCGGCCATGCAACAGGTGTTTCGCGCCATCGGACGCCTGGCGCGCTCGAGCGTCACCGTGCTCATCACCGGGGAATCCGGCACCGGCAAGGAGCTGGTCGCCCGCGCGCTGCACGAGCACAGCCCGCGCGCCACCCGCCCCTTCATCGCGCTCAACACCGCGGCGATTCCGGCCGACCTCCTCGAGTCGGAGCTGTTCGGGCACGAGCGCGGCGCGTTCACCGGAGCGGACGCGCAACGCCGCGGGCGCTTCGAGCAGGCCGATGGCGGCACCCTGTTCCTGGACGAGATCAGCGACATGTCGCTGCCGCTGCAGACACGCCTGCTGCGCGTGCTCGCCGAGGGCGAGTTCTACCGGGTCGGGGGCCAGACCCCGATCCGCGTCGACGTGCGCGTCATCGCCGCGAGCCACCAGAACCTGCAGGAGCGGGTGACGGGCGGCCTGTTCCGCGAGGACCTCTATCACCGCCTGAACGTCATTCGCATCGAGCTGCCGCCGCTGCGCGCCCGCGCCGAGGACATCCCGGACCTGCTGGGCTATTACCTGGTGGTGAGCGCCCAGGAGCTGGGCGTGGACGCGAAGTCCCTCGCCCCCGAGGCCCTCGCCCGGCTCGCCGCCTACGACTGGCCTGGCAACGTGCGCGAGCTCGTGAACCTGTGCCGGCGGCTGTCGGTGCTGGCGCCGGGGAGCGAAGTGCACCTCGCCGACCTGCCCCCGGAGCTCGCCGCCAGAGCGACGGAAGTCCCCGCGCAGGCGGACTGGGCCACGGCGCTCGGGCGCTGGGCTGAGCGGCACGCGCTCACCGGTGAGCCGCCGCTGCTGGATACCGCGCAGCCACAGTTCGAGCGCGTGCTCATCCGGGCCGCCCTCAAGCGCACACAGGGGCATCGCCAGGAGGCTGCCCGGCTGCTGGGGTGGGGGCGCAACACCCTCACCCGCAAGCTCAGGGACCTCGGCATGACGGGCGCCGACGGGGGCGACGAATAGTCGCAGGCAGCGGAACCCGGTAAGGTTCGCGGCCAGCCGCGGACCTCAGGGGGGAGCGATTCGCATGTTGGGCTGGCGCGAGCTGTGGCACGTCGATTTTCTGGGCAATGAGCTCGGCGCCTGGACGCTCGCCTTCGTCACTCTCCTCGTCACCTTCACGGTGCTGCCGCTGGCCAAGCGCTTCATCAGCGCTCGCCGCCGGCGACTCATCGTCCCCGGGCCGCCGCGGGTGCACCTGGCCATCGACCTCGCGGCGCTGCTGGTCGAGCGCACCAACGCGGTGTTCCTGTGGGCGGTGGCCGTGTGGGTCGGCTCCCGCTACCTGAGCCTTGAGCCACGCGTCGAGCGCTGGCTGACCGTCGCGCTGGTGCTGCTGTTCTGGATGCAGGCGGCGCTGTGGGCCCTGGCGGCCGTGCGCTACGGCATCGACGTGCGCCGCAAGCGCTCCAGCGGGCCGGACACGCTGCTGCAGAGCTCCATGGCAGTCATTCTGTTCCTGGCCGGGCTGGTGATCTGGGGAGTTTCGGCACTGCTGGCGCTCGCCAATCTCGGCGTGAAGATCGAGCCGCTGCTGGCCGGCCTCGGCATCGGCGGCATCGCGCTCGCGCTGGCCGTGCAGACCGTGCTGGCGGATCTGCTCGCCTCGCTCTCCATCGCGCTCGACAAGCCCTTCGGGCTCGGCGACTTCCTGGCCGTGGACACCTGGCAGGGCACCGTCGAGCACATCGGCGTAAAGAGCACGCGCCTGCGCAGCTCCTCGGGCGAGCAGATCATCATCTCGAACGGCGACATCCTCAAGACGCGCGTGCGCAACTACGGGCGCATGAGCGAGCGGCGCGCGGTGTTCCAGCTCGCGGTGCATTACGACACGCCGGTGGCAGCTCTCGCGAGCGTTCCGCACGCGGTGCGCGAGATCATCGAGGCGACGCCCAACACGCGCTTCGAGCGCTGTCACCTGCTCAGCTGCGGCGAGCGTGCGCTGCAGTTCGAAATCGTGTACGTCCTCACCAACCCCGACTTCGACCTCTACGCCGACGCCCAGCAGCGCATCAATCTGCGCCTCCTCGAGCGCTTCCGCGCCATGGAAGTGGATTTCGCCGCGGCGGTGCCGACGGCCGTGCGCCTCTACAGCCCACCGTCCCCGGCGCAGGACGCCGGCGGCCAGCAGCGGCTGCTGTAGCGCGCGCGGGGCCGCGCCCCGGCATCCACCACCGCAGCCGGGCAGGCTCAGCCCGAGAGCGCGCAGTCCTGCGTGTCGGCGGCGGTGCGCAGCGTGCCGACGAGCTCGGTCACGTTGCCGAAGCCCTGTGCGCGCAGGTACCCGGCGATTCCCTGGTTGATGGTCCTGCAGACCATCGGGTCGTAGAACAGTGCCGTGCCGATGCCGACCGCGGAGGCGCCGGCGATGATGAACTCCAGCGCATCGTTGACGGTGGTGATGCCGCCCTGCCCGATGATCGGAATACCGTGGGGGCGCGCCACCTCGTACACCTGATGCACCTTGAGCAGCGCGATCGGCTTGATCGCAGGTCCGGAGAGCCCCCCCTGCACGTTACCGATCACCGGGCGGCGCGCCTGCACGTCGATGGCCATCCCCATGATGGTGTTGATCACCGACAGCGCATCCGAGCCTGCCTCGATGCAGCGGCGCGCATTCTCGCGGATGTCGGTCTGGTTGGGTGAGAGCTTGGTGATGAGGGGCTTGTTCGTCACGCGGCGGCAGGCGGCCACCACCTGCGCGGACATCTCGGGGTAGTTGCCGAAGGCGACGCCACCCTCCTTGACGTTCGGACAGGAGATGTTGATCTCGATGGCATCGATCGGGGACTCATCGAAGCGGCGCGTGACCTCGACGTACTCCTCTATCGTCGAGCCCGACACGTTGGCGATGAAGCGAGTTTCGCTGAAATCCAGCTGCGGCAGGATGCCGCGCACCACCTGCTCGACCCCCGGGTTCTGCAGGCCGATCGCGTTCAGCATGCCCGCCGGGGTCTCGTACACCCGATGCGGGGGATTGCCGAGGCGCGGCTGACCGGTCGTGCCCTTGAGTACGACGGCGCCGGCGTCCCGGTTGGAGAATCCCTCGATGCGGGTGTACTCCTCCCCGAAGCCGACGCAGCCCGACAGCAGCACGATCGGCGAGGCGAAATCCATACCGCAGAATTTCAGACTGAGGAGGGTCGCGGCATCGGGCGCTGCCGGGCGGCTGTCCGCCCCCGCGGCTGCGCCTGGTTCGAGCGTCGCCATGGCGCGCATTATCGCACACGCTCCGACTCACGCCCGGCAAAGCCATGTTCCACATCGTGCTGTTTCAACCCGAAATCCCTCCCAATACCGGCAACGTCATCCGCCTGTGCGCCAACAGCGGCACGACGCTCCACCTGGTGAAGCCGCTCGGGTTCGAGCTCACCCGGAAAGCGGTGCGCCGCGCCGGCCTCGACTATGAGGAGCTTGCGCAGGTGCGGGTGCACGCGAACCTCCCCGCCTGTCTCGAAGCCCTGCAGGACGCACGCCTCTTCAGCATCGAAACCGGCGGGAGCCGCGCCTACAGCGACGCGCAATTCAAGCCGAACGACGCGCTGATCTTCGGCCCCGAAACCCGTGGTCTGCCCGCGCGCGTGCTCGATCAGCTGCCGCGCGAGCGCCAGCTCGCCATTCCGATGCGCGCGGGCAATCGCAGCCTCAATCTCTCCAACGCCGTGGCGCTGGTGGTCTACGAGGCGTGGCGGCAGAACGGATTTGCGGGCTCACAAACACCCGCCCGGGACCGGTGAGGATCCCGACGACCCGCCTTCCCGGTCGAGGGGGCTGCGCACGCCGTGCGCGCCCTTCCCCATGACATGGAGGTAGACCATGGTGGTCTTGAGGTCAGCGTGGCCGAGCAGCTCCTGCACCGTACGAACGTCGTAGCCGTCCTCGAGCAGATGGGTGGCGAAGCAGTGACGCAGGGTATGGCTGCTGGCCGGCTGGCTGATGCCGGCCTTGCGCACCGCACCCTGCACCGCACGCTGGATGGTCTTCTCGCGGAGTACGGATCGCGGCAGAGATCCGCGGAAGGGAACAGGTACTGCCAGCCCCATTGCGTGGCGGCCTGCGGGTATTTGCGGGCGAGCGCAAACGGCACTGAGACGCCCGGCCGTGCGCGCCTTCGCTCCTCCTCGTACCAGGCCCGCAGCCGCGTCAGATGCCCGCGCAGCGGCGCATCGAGGACAGCGGGCAGCACGGTCACCCGGTCCTTGCCTCCCTTGGCTTCCCGAACGATGAGCTCACCCCGCTCGAGCGCGAGGTCCTTGACCCGCAGGCGCAGGGCCTCCATGAGGCGCAGTCCGCTGCCGTAGAGCAGGTTGGCCACCAGCCAGGGGGCGCCCTGCAGCTGCGACAGGAGCGAGCGCACCTCGGCACGGCTCAGCACCACTGGCCGCCGCCGCGGCGGTGACGCACGGGTGAGGTTGTCGAGCCACGGCAATTCGATCTGCAGCACGTGGCGGTAGAGGAACAGCAACGCCTGAAGAGCCTGGTTCTGCGTGGCAGCGCTGACCTTGCGATGCACCGCAAGGTGAGTCAAGAATTGCTCGACCTCGGGAGCGCCAAGATCGCGGGGGTGCCTTCGGCCATGAAACACGAGATAACGCCGCAACCACTGCAGGTAGGCGTGCTCTGTTCTCAGGGCCAGGTGGCGGGTGCGCATCTTCTCGCGCGCCACCGCGAGCAGGCCCGGCGGGCTTGCCATGTCCTCCAGCTCCCCGACGCACAAGGCGACACTGCCGCCCTCAAGCCCGCATGGAATCAGCTTCGCCGGTCGAGCGTCATATCTCACGTCTTTGGGGTGTTTCATCACCCCAGTTCGATCATCTACATATAGTTAGAGTCCGCGACAAGATTCGACTATGCAGAGGAATCTGCAAAGCCAAAGCGCCAACGCCAAGACCCTTCGCTTGGGGGGAGCAGGGAGCGCGCGCGGCAGGTGCGTTCCGAAAGCTTCGTAGTGGAACTTGGCCGCCGCGGCTTCGATCATCGCCGTTGTGCCTTGGATTTGACGTCGGGGCGCGCGCCAACACGCCTTAGCGAGGCAGCAGGTGACAATACGCGGTATCGCAAGGGACTCAGGTGCCTTCGCTGAATATCTGGGCGCGCTTGATCGTCAGGTTTGAGGCTGTCGGTTGCGCCGAAAAAGCCGCGCGCGCACAGTGGCGCTGTTTGAGGCGAACTCTAACTTTGCATGGAGCGCTCGCGTGAACGGTGGTGTGGCAAGCTCCGGCGCCCGTGCCCGCGGCGCTCATGCTGATCGTTAGAGCGCGCAGGGCAGGGCATCGTGGAAATTAAGCGTGGCCGTTGTCATTGTGGCGCGGTGGAGTTCGAAGTCGAACTTCATAACGGCTTCGAGAAGCTGCGGCGATGTAACTGCTCTCTATGTCGACGCAAAGGAGCTGTTATGGCCAGCGTTGCGATTGATCGGCTGCGTGTCACAAAAGGCCAGGACAAGCTATCTCTATATCAGTGGAACACGCGGACAGCGAAACACTACTTTTGTAGCGTGTGTGGCATCTATACACATCATCAACGCCGCAGTGCGCCGGGGGAGTTTGGCTTCAACGTTGCTTGCATCGACGGGGTCGATCCGTTTGCCTTTGGGGAAGTACCGATAGGTGATGGAGCATCCGCGTCACTGGTCTAGGGCAGTGCGCTCTAACAAAGCGCTCCAGGCGACGCCCCGGCATTCACTTCATATGCCGGGGTGCCCTCGTTCGCTTCGCTCACTCGGCGCGCCTGAGCGCGATCGTTAGAGCGCACACGCGAGATTCAAACCGGACCTGAAAAGAGAGGTCTGGGGTGAAGGAAAGTCACGAGGCAAGCCCCTCTTCGTTTGAGGCCCGAGGCGCGCGCGGCAGTCAGCTTCGGCACACGCCCTCAGTTTGGATTTTCGCCAACCGGCTTCGCTTATCGCCGCAATCTCTCTGGTCACGGTCTGGGCGCGCGCCAACACGGCTTCGTTCGGGCGCGTGTCAGAAATCGTCATGGTTCATCGGCAGGCGCGCCTACTCAATGGGTTCGCGGCTTCGGTTGCGGCGGGCGGACCGCGCGCGCACAGTGGCGTTGTTTGGGGTGCGCTCTAACCACGCGCTGGAGCGGACGCGCGGGACTGAAGAACATGAGCGGTAATGAAACAGCGTCGGTGCCATGGCCCGGGACTGATCGGCCACCGCTCGCCGCTCAGCTTCACCGTTAGAAGGCATGCAAGACGTCACTGCCACATTTGAAGCCAGCGGGTTTGCGGTAGCGCCGCAGGTCCTGTCCGACGCTCAATGCGCTGAGCTTGAGGCCTGTGTCGGCGCCGTAGAACTTCAGGGCGCTGGGACGCGGGAGCTCCTCAGCTTCGATTGGGCGCAGCAATTCGCCCGCCAGTTGCGGGACTTGCCCGCGCTTACGGCCTTGCTTGGGGACAGCCGCACTGCGATTCAGTGCACCTACTTCGCGAAACTGTCGTCCCGCAACTGGCTAGTCGCTCTGCATCAGGACCTGAGCATTCCCGTTGCGGAAAGAGCCGCCGATGCGCCCTGCAAGGCGTGGTCGGAAAAGGAAGGTACGTGGTTTTGTCAGCCGCCCGCTGATTTCTTGGCTCAGCTGGTTGCGGTCCGCGTTCATCTCGACGACAGCACTGAAGCAAACGGACCCCTGCGCGTGGTTCCGGGGTCGCATCGGCTCGGGCGCATCGCCTCTCACGAGGTTGCGGCGCACCGTCGCCGCTTGGGAGAGGTCGCGTGTGTTGCGCCTCGGCGCAGTCTTGTAGCGATGCGCCCGCTCTTGCTCCATGCTTCGTCGAAGGCTACGTCTGACGCGCCGCGTCGAGTCCTTCATTACGTGTTCGGTCCCCCTGAGTTACCCTGGGGGTTACGCTGGAAGCATGCCTTCTAACAATCGTTGGAGGGGGCCGTGATGCGCTTGCGGATTGGCGCCTCGGGCGCTGAGAGATTGTGCGCCCTCGGCGCCATCGGGCGTGGTCACGCGGCCCCTCAACTTCACCGTTAGACACGCTCGGTTGACGCTTCAGCAATGTTCTACGCACGCTTGTACGACTCGACTGTGTCTTGGTATGTGCGCAGGAAGATTGCTCCATCGTACGTACACCTCTACGCGGTAACGACGCTAACTTCGATGGCGTTCGTGAACATCGGCTCCGTCGTCGTGCTCGGGGCACATTGGCACTACGCATGGGCTCAAAGGCTCTTTGTAGCGGGAGCGAACTGGGCGGCATCGGTTGTGCTCGCCGTTGCGTTGTTGGCAGCGCATCTCCTCTACTCTCGGTGGCACCACAGCGCCAGCGCCTTCGGAGACATCGCTGAGGCTCGCTCGCACTCCCCGTGGCCCGCCGGAATCTATATGCTGGTATCGGTCGTCGCCTTTCTGTACATCAGCACTCTTGCACCGCCGCCGCCTCGGTAGCTTGGTCAGCTCGCGTGTCTAACAATCGTTGGAGGGGGCCGTGAGGGTCGGTAGTGTCGCCGCGGGTGCTGGAATGCAGTGTGCACCCGCGGCTCCAATCGAGCGCTCCTGGGCGGCCCCTCAACTTCACCGTTAGGCGCCCTTCGTGAGGCTTTGGCACATCGCTCTGGCGCTCTTGCCCATTAGCCTAGCGGCGAGTTGCGTCAATGACTCGTGGCGCGTTCATTACGCGTCGGCGCAAATTCGGTCAGCCTTCCCACCAGGTATGACTTTCGATTCAGCACAACTCAAGGCGCGCGCCAACTACCCTAGATCGATCGCCTATTCTCCGGCGGATTGTGACTACTGGTCGCATCACGGGGTGCCGGCTTACCCGGCGCGGGGTGGACGATGCATCTTTGGAATCAAGGAGGTACCGGGGATTTTGTGGGGCGACGCCTCGGTAAGTTTCCGTCTAATGTTTAGCGCCGACGGCGCGCTCGCGATGCGCTACTTCGATCCGATTTATACGTTTCTATGACGCGGCGGACGCCTAACAATCGTTGGAGGGGTCCGTGAGGCGTGGTCTGTTTGGCGCCCGCGGGCGCCTGGGGACAGTGTGCGCCCGCGGCGCTTGGGCAGCGCTTCTGGGCGGCCCCTCAACTTCACCGTTAGAAACCACTTTCGGGGGAGAACTCCCGCAAGGGAGCCGGGATTCCTTCGATGAACTCCGTGGATCGGTCTGCGGCAATTGGAGCAGATCGGCTGCAGGCGTCTTCGCTTGACGGTGTGAGGCGCGTGCGTCAAATGGCTTCGATGCAAGCTCTCAGTTCTGGGTTGCCGCCTTTGACTTCGTTCATCGCCGTACCGCTTCGATCGGCGCCGGGGCGCGCGCCAACGCGACTTCGGTTGAGGGCAGAGATGCGATCGGGCCCGGGCCGCAAGGGACCCAGGTGCCTTCGGTAAATCGCCGGGCGCGCTTAACCCCGAGACTGCGTTGCCTTCGCTTGCCGCAGCCGAGCCGCACGCGCACAGTGGTGATCTGTGGGGTGGGTTTCTAACCAACGCTTGGAGCGGACGCGCGGGTCCGGCTGAGATGAGTAACCGAAGAACATCTGCCACGTCGTTGTCCCCGGCCGTCTTGTCACCGCTCGCCGCTCAAGCTCACCGTTAGGAGTCACCGAGTGAGGGCGGTGGTTACTTCGGCGCCCGTACCGGCCGTCTTGTTCTTGGGCGCTGCCGCTTCGTTCGCCGCCGCGCAACCCCCTATGAAGGGGGCAGAAGCGGCACGAGATGTATCTGCTACCGCAAGCTCCCCGATGGTTGTGCCGTTGCGACTGAGCCGCCACTTTCCCATCATCGTCGCCACGATCGAAGGACGGGAAGTGCCGCTGGTGTTTGACTCGGGCGATCAGTCAACGGTCGCGCTGCGGCAGAGCGTCCTCGCTGAAATAAAGGCCGTGCCCACCAGTGAATCTACGCAATTGCAATTCGCACAAGGGCCGACCGTTAAGTCCGAGAGGTTTCGGATACCGCGCCTACAGATCGGGCAAGCAGTGTTCACCGACATCATTGGACGTTCGGACGTTCACGATCCTTCCTATCAGGCCACCGACGTAGGCCAAGAGGGCTTTCTCGGAACAGGACTGTTCAAGGCATATGAGGTTGTGCTCGACTACCGCAATCGGACAATGACCCTTGTACCGCGAATGACCGGCGACAGTCCTTCGGCTAGTTGCCGGGGAACAATCGTGCCATTCGCGGCAACGAAGGCGCCGGCCGAACCAGTGACCCAAGTAGATACCGACTTGGGGAAGTTTCTGGCTTGGTGGGATACCGGGACGCCGACCTCAGTGCTCAGCAAGCGGTTCGTTCAGGCAGCGTGGCCGAATCAGTCCAAGGATCGACTGAAGACGCGCCGGTTTATTCTCGGCGGCAGGGATTTCGGGCCATGGCCGTTTGACGTATGGGATATCACTTTGCCGCCTTGGTTTAGCGGGTTCATCGGCTACAACTTCTTTGCCAGTCACATCGTATGCATGGATTTTCCAGACAAGCGGATCGTCATCCGGCAGTGACTCCTAACAATCGTTGGAGGGGCCGTGAACGGTGAGTGGTCCGCGCCGCGGGCGCCGGAAGACAGTGTGCGCCCACGGCGCTCGTGAGGCGCTTCTGGGCGGCCCCTCAACTTCACCGTTAGACGGCAGCGAAGCAGCGGCCTCGTACCCGTAGCTTGGGTGGTACTGTTAACGCTGAAAGGGAGAAAGCGATATATGCACCACTCGCGCCTCTGTGCGTTACTAATAGACTGCAGGACATTCCACGTGGACGAGGCTGCTCAGTTCTGGGCAGAGGCACTAGGTCGACCGGTAGACCCGAAGCACCCGGGCACCCGCGGAAATTACCGTATGCTGGAGACCCCACCCGACGAGCCAATCGTGCAGATCCAGCGCGTGGACCACGAAAGTCGCGTTCACATAGACATCGAGAGCGACGACATCCCTGCTGAGGTGGCTCGCCTGGAGAAGCTGGGCGCCAAAGTTGTGGACCGCCTAGAGCGTTGGGTCGTGATGCAGGCACCCACGGGCCAACGCTTCTGCGTTGTACGGGTGCAGCGTCCCGGTTTCCCGAAGAACGCCAATCGTTGGGACTGAATCGCCGAGAGCTGAGTTACTCAAAGTGCCGTCTAACAATCGCTGGAGCGGGCCGTGAACGTCAGTAGTGTCGCCGCGGGCGCGGAAAGACAGTGTGCGCCCGCGGCTTCAATCGGGCGCTTCTGGGCGGCCGCTCAGCTTCACCGTTAGAGCTCAATGAAACGCTTCCTCGGCACCCTTGCGCTTGACCTCGCTGCCACCTTCAGGGCCGCCCGGGCGCAGCGTTGTCAACGGTTGTAGGCGCCCGACGTTTTGCCCCCCCGAGATGAGGGAGGTTTCCATGAGACAGCGACGTCGAAGTCTGCTCAGTTCCGCTCTCTTCGCGATCTGCGTGGCAGGTCCCGCCACTGCGGCTGATCCACTCGGGCCTTACGTCGGCGCCGCAGTCGGACAGGCTCAAATAGCTACAGACGTTTCAGATCCCTTCGTCACGCTTTCCGACACGTTCAAAAAGAATCATTTTGCGTTCAAAGTCATGGTCGGCCTGCGCCCGATCTCTCTGTTAGGCGCCGAACTATCCTATATGGACTTCGGTCACCCTAGCGGCACGCTTTTCGCGCATCCGGCTGATGCGTCGATGAGGGGCGTGTCCGCGTTCGGGATTCTGTACCTCCCCGTCCCGGTTATCGACGTGTTTGCGAAGGCCGGTGTCGCACGCATTCACAGCACGACGAGCGGCTTTGCCCCCATACCCGCCCTTATTTGTTGCGTTACATCTCCGTTTCAACTGGACCGCACGAACACGAGTTTCGCCGCGGGAGTCGGGGCTCAGTTAAAGTTTGGCCCATTGTCAGCACGTACAGAATACGAGCGCTTCAACGCAGCCGGTGAAAACCCCTACTTGCTGTCGCTAGGCTTGACGTGGTCGTTTTTTTAGCGAAAGTTAACGTCTGCTATATGGGGTCGGTGGGCAGAACACTTGATTGAGCTCTAACAATCGTTGGAGCGGGCCGTGATGCGTAACTGGTTGAACGCCGCGGGCGCTTGTGGGCAGTGTGCGCCCGCGGCGCTCGTCAGGCCCTGGCGGGCGGCCGCTCAACTTCACCGTTAGGCGCGCGAGACCGTTGCTTGGATTTCAGGACGCGCAATGTGAAAGGCTCTAAGAGCGTTCGTGTCGTCGCGACTGCCTGTGTTCAGCTATTCGCGTCAATAGTGCTCGGGACCACCGTTACGCCTGAGGCGGATGCGGATGCGAAACTGTTGCACTTCGATACGCCCGCCAGCGAGCGGGTTCCTGGGCAGTACTACGTCCTGTTCAAGACGGAGCAGGAGCTTCGTCAGTCACCCAGCCTTTTCGCGGACCCGAAGTCTGGAGTCAAGAAACCGAGGGTGTTGCCAGACAATCTTCCAACCACCACGCAAACCAGTCGTGCCTTAGCTGAGGCCCTGGCCGCCTCGGTTCACGGGCGCGTAATCCCACCGTATGAGTCCCCGTACGAGGGTAGGCAGGGGTTCTGGATCGAGCTGCCGGAGAATATGCTGAGCGTCCTCGCAAAGGACCCCCGAATCGAATCACTCGAGCCGAACGCGATCGCCCACCCCAGTATTCACCATCAGATGCTCAACTATCGATCGACAAGGCCAACTAAGCTACGCCGTTAGGGCGCACGAGAGGCGCCATCCCTGCGTAGTACGATGCGAGGACTGTGACATGCTCAAAGCGACAATTGGCGTCCTTGTCGGGTTCGTGATCTGGTTTGTTGCTGCTACGCTGGGAAACCTCCTTGTCCGGGCACTCATACCGACTTACGGTGCCGCCGAAGCCGTCATGGCTTTCGCACTACCGATGCTTCTCGCACGCCTGACCCTGGGCTTTTTCTCATCGCTCGTGGCAGGTTTTGCTTGCTCATATGTCGCAAGGCAATCGCGCAACGCAATTTATGTTCTTGCGCTAGTCATGCTGGTTTTCTTTCTTCCCGTGCACTACAAGCTGTTAGCGAAATTTCCAAATTGGTATCACGTTGTATTTCTCGGGACACTCGCACCTCTCATAATTCTCGGGGGAACGCTGCGGGGTCGGTTGCAGACGAAAGGAGTCAATGCGCCCTAACAATCGTTGGAGCGGGCCGTGATGCGTCTGTGGCTGATCAGACGGCGTCGCGCGGCCGCTCAACTTCACCGCGTTAGCCGCCATGAAAAAACTCACCGGTTTCTTTGCGGCCTTCGGGGTTTTCTCCGGATTCTTATTCTTCGCAGCTCGCATCCTGTACTCACATCCGCATTCCCCGACTCCGTCTCAACTGCTCGCTCACATTGTTACCTCGGCGCCCATAATTCTCACTCACTCGCTCAATGTTACTAAACTCCGGAACCCCACATCGAAGATCCCGCGAGCCGCGTTGATTGTCCTTAACGTTTTCATGGCCTTCTTCTTTTTTGCGGGAATCCTTTACCTCCGCAGCACGGGGTGCGCAGTATTAAAATTGGGCACCTTTACTATCCTGTGGCTTGTTCCTTTTGTGGTTAACAGCATCTACTTTATCGGCTTCGCGTCGAAGCCCCGCGCAGCGCATTGATGGCTGCTAACCCTCGGTAGGAGCGGGCCGCGATGCGTGGGTGGTTGCATCGCGAGCGCACGGGGCAGTTTGCGCTCGCGACGCCGATCAGGCGGCATCGTGCGGCCGCTCAACTTCATCGTTAGGCGTTCACTGAGCGCATCACTCGCGAATCAGCGGAGCAGCTCCGTTCGCGCGCTCGACCGACTCTTGTAACCTGCAACGTTATGGGTTACACTCTCTGCTCGTCAGTGTTAGCGGCAATTGGCGTATCACGTTTCGATTCAGCGGCAAGGATGCCGTCGATGTCGACTATGAGGACTATCACTGAGGTGGCTCATGAGGATGCACAACCCTCCCCATCCGGGGGAAATCATTCGGCAGCTCTGTCTCGAGCCCTTGGGCTTGACGGTGACTGACGCAGCTAGTGCCTTGGGTGTTAGCCGGAAGACTTTGTCGGCTTTGTTGAATGGTCGAGCAGGCATCAGTCCTGAGATGGCGGTGCGGCTGTCGATTGCGTTTGGGACGAGCTCTGAAAGCTGGATGAACCACCAGACGCAGTATGACCTCTGGCACGCCGAGAAGCGGCGTAAGGACCTGCGTGTATCCCGGGTCGCCGCCTGAGGGAACGCCTAACCATGCGATGCAGCGGGCCGCCGCTGATCGCGATCGTTAGAGGGCGAATGGGATGAGCCGTGCCGTCGTCACCCTTCCCAGCTTTGACACCGGTAGGTACGAGGGCTCTGACTTCCTAATGTCCGGGGGCGACGCCCTTCTAACCATACGGGTGACGGAAATGCCACCCTTCAAAATCAGTTTCTTTCGTGTTCGGTGGCATCAGTTCACGGCTCTCTATAACTGCTCCGTCGACCAAATTGAGAGCGCGTATTTCGCAGTAGTTGAAGTAGATGACTCCCAGGCTCTCGCCGCGTACGTTAAGAACGACCGCGCTCCGTTGAAGACGTATCGCGAACTACATCATTACCGGACGTTTTTGACGAAACAGGGTGGCATGAGATCTACGCCGAGAGCTGTATCGCCCTCTAACCCTCGGTTGGAGCGGACCGTGACGGGACAGTGCGGGCGCGCCGCGACCGCGCTTCGCTATGTTGCGCTCGCATCGCGCGGGACGCGCCTGCCGAGGGCCGCTCAATCTCATTGTTAGGTGCCGAGCTTGAGCGACCGGGTCGCAGTTCGCGTCTTTGCCGCCGCGGTGCTCACGGCACTGGCGCTCGTTGTTTGTGTTTATCTCTTGAATCCGCTGCGAACGGCATCGAAGGACCCCCGACTTCGTGTAGTGGGCTACAACGTGTTCAGGATGCCGTCACGCTCGATGCAACCTACAATTCGTAAAGACGACATCTTTGCGGTATCGGCTTGGCCCTACCGCAGCGCGGATCCAAAGCCCGGCGATGTCGTGGTGTTCCAATTCCCCGTGGACCCGTCGGTGGTCTTCGCGAAGCGGGTAATTGCGGACGGTGGCTCGACGGTCGAGATCGTTAACGGCGTTACCATAGTTAATGGGAAGCCACTCGAAGAACCTTATGTGGATCCGCGAAACAATATCAGGGAATACTCTCGGAGCACGTCAAGGGTTCGCGTGCCAGCTAACGCGTTCTTCGTGATGGGCGACAACCGCGATGACAGTGACGATAGTCGATCTTGGGGATTTGTGCCCCGCAGTCACATAGTCGGAGAGGTCGACTAGGATGTCGGCACCTAACAATCGTTGGAGGGGGCCGTGAACGTCCAGTGGGTCCGCGCCGCGGGCGCGGGAAGACCGTATGCGCCCGCGGCGCTAATCAGGCGCTGGAGGGCGGCCCCTCAACTTCGCCGTTAGGTTTCGTGTGCGAATTCTCTGCCTCCTAGCTGCGTTCGTGCTGCCCCAATTCGCCTCAGCGAACACCTGTGGAGAGCCCAACTGGACAACCACAGTGTCGCTTCGGCTTACCGTCGTCACTCTGAGATGGAATGGGGTTTACGAAGGCGCTGACGCGGTTTGCGACCTTACCTATCCAGATAGGGCGGGAAACGTCGTCACACTGCAGGTTTGGGGCCAGCCCATCCCGAATGCAGCGGAGAACATGATCGCGTTCCTCTCATGTGCTGATGACGGTTGCGAGAAGACTCTAGCAGTGGCGGACATCGCCCGGGGCATTGTTACGACTGTTCAGTTACCGCTCAGCCAGCCCCAGATCTACCTTAAGGCCAGGTGGGATGGCCATGCTCGTCACCTTCTAATTGTTAGTGAAAAGTCGGAAGCTGCTCCCTTGATCACGTGCGCTGTAACGCAAAGAGTCACATGCACGCCCACGAAACCTAACCAACGCTTGGAGCGGCCGTGAGAGCTAAGGTGGCGCGCTGTGCGCGCCAGATCTATTGTGTGCGCACAGCGCGCACTGGCCGTCTCGAGGCGGCCGCTCAAGCTCGACGTTAGGCAGCACGGGCTGGCGTGGTCTGGAAATGACGCGATTGCTGCTAAACCTGGCTCTCTTGGCTCTAGTGGCCATCCTGGCGGTACATCCGGGCAAATCAGTAGCGGACGCCAAACTCAGTAACTTCGATTCGCAGCATCGAGTCCTTGGGTCCTTTTACGTCGTATTCAAATCCGATGCCGAGCTGGCCGTCATCCCACATACGGGACCGGGTGTGCCAAAGGTGTTGCCACAACTCGCCCTTGCGTCTAAGGACACCGTTTGGCGCCTCGCGGCGGCGCTTTGTGCCGAGATTCACGCGCAGCTGGTAGGCATTAACTACGTTCCTCCGCATGCGGCATTCATTACGCAAGGCGCATCGGATGCTGCGATGCGTGAGGTCCTTGCGAAAGATCCACGAATTGCTGAGATTAGCGCCAACATTGAGATGCAACGTTACTGAGGGATAGGTGCTGCCTAACCCTCGGTTGGAGCGGGCCGTGACACGTGGGTGGTTGTGCGCCGCGAACGCGCTGCGCTATTTTGCGCTCGCGTCGCACTGGGCGGGTCTGCGTGCGGCCGCTCAACCTCATCGTTAGGCGCCTGGTCTCGTCGCAAGGTTATACACAAATGGAGGCGTCGATGCCGACGTTCTTTCTTGGATTCCTTCTCATGTTGGCTGCCTTTCTGCTGATAACCCTAGCTGCTGTCGCTCGGGACCTCTGGCGATGGTTGCATCCCATTGGCACTTCGCGCGCTGCATTCGAACCGCCGCCACTCAAGTCAAGCGTTCCCGACCTTCTCTTGCTTCTCGGCGTAGCAATGGCTTGGTACAACGTGTCTTCCGGCTGGATCGCGCAGTTAACGATCTATCCCATGTACGCCGACATGAGTGCCTACGGCGCGGAAGCTTTCCATGGTTTTGGACGGGGCTATCTTTCGCGGCTTCCCATCATCGTCTTGCCCGCTGGCGTGATGTGCTTGGCGTGGGCGCTCCTTCTATGGTTGCCCTGCCGCAACGTGCCGAAACGTATCGTATGGACCATCGTAGCCTTTTGCGTCGCCTTTGTGGCAGTCACACCAATTCCGGCAAATGCCCAACATCAGATGTCCGTCGAAGGCTTCTCGAATGCTCTGCAGACGCGCCTCCTCTGGTCGAACGGAATTCGTGCAATCATCTTCACCGTCATTGGTCTACTAGCGCTCAACGCGGCGCGTAGGCGTTGGATGATCAGTGAATCACCGGGCGCCTAACAACACGTTGGAGCGGACGCGCGGCCGCCGCTCCGTTGAGGGCACAGGGCTGTTGCAGTTCTGGATAAAATGCCTTCAATCGCCAGCAATAGAGCAGCGCGCCGCTCAACCTCATCGTTAGATTGCTGCTGCAACGCAGAGGTCGCTGTGAAGAGAGTACTCGCCGTTATCGTCCTTTGTATCGCTGCGTGGAGTGTGGTGACGCGGTATCACGCACATAGGCGCTTCACGGCGCATCCTACTTCGCCGGTACCAGCCGCTAGCTCCGAGCCGCCTGCTGCAGACACCTCAGCATCGGACTCATATCGACAACCAACCTCACCACCCGCTTCCTCGCCTCACACCGAATACTCCTGCGACGGCCGCGTTTACTGCTCACAGATGACCTCTTGCGACGAAGCGAAATACTTTCTAGCCCACTGCCCAGGGGTAAAAATGGACGGGGACCGTGACGGAATACCCTGTGAAAAGCAGTTCTGTGGGAGTTAGCGGCAATCTAACCCTCGGCAGTGCCGGGGCGCCGCGAGCGCGCTTCGCTATTTGGTACTCGCGCCTGCGTCCGGCCGCTCAACCTCATCGTTAGGCAGCACCCGTTTGTTCATAGTGACAATCATCTTTACGTCGACATGGAGCGCCTCTTCATGATCACCCAACCGAAGCTGAGTCCGCCCCTGAGTGCACTACTGCTACTGGCCGGGTTGGTCTTGACGCTGACGAATTGCACCCCGAGGACGATGGCCATGAAGCAGTCTGAGCTGACCGACTTCGCGACCCGGTACGCGGCTGCCTGGAGCAGCCAGAATCCGGCCAGTCTCGCGGCCTTCTATGCCGAGGACGGTTCGCTGACTGTCAATGCCGGTGCTCCTTCTGTCGGCCGCGCGGCGATTAGCGCAACGGCCCAAGGATTCATGACGGCGTTTCCCGACATGATGGTGAAGTTGGATGAGGTCCGCGGGGATGGTAGCCACGCGATCTTCCGGTGGATCTGGACCGGCACGAACACGGGCCCTGGGGGTACAGGCAAGTCCGTTCGGATCAAGGGGTACGAGGAATGGACGTTTGGTGCCGATGGCCTGATCGCGGAGTCGAAGGGGCACTACGATGAGGCGGAGTACCAGCGCCAGTTGCAGTCCGGCGCGCC
>JBGPKC010000009.1:0-56426 GCA_041485725.1 Steroidobacteraceae bacterium | reverse complement strand
GGGGCCAATGTCCTCCTCCGAGACAATGGAGCCTGGGTGCTGTATTTCACGGACTGGCAAAACGATCCACATACCACCTACCGCGCGACGGCTAACACACCCCCCAACTTCCAACTTCAAGGGGCGGCCCTCAAAACCGATCACGCCGTCAACGACGTGAAGAAATTTACCGTCAACGGAGCGATCTGGTATCTGATGGGACTGCACAATAACGCCCAATCGCTTTGGTACAGCCTTTCTATCGATGGCGTAAGCTTCGGCTCAGAGCAGACGCTCTTCAACCATCTCTCCGCTCAAGACCAGTACATCGTTGCCCTCGGTTTTGTAACTAGGGGAAATGAAATATTGGGAGTTCTCTATGGCGCAAGCGCAGTCGAGACCCTGGATCAAAACCGGATCTTCGCCCGCTGGCTGCAGAAAAAGGTGGTGATCACCGATTCCTCGGGGGTGCAGTACTTTGCTCAAAGTGCTTACGGCCTGGATCGCCAGTGGTTCCCGGCGCCTGCTTCGGGATTCCTCGAAGGGACAATGGTCGTTTACGCCGAAGATGGCGTGACGCCGCTTGGAAGTAGCTTGGTGACCCTCACCGCAGGCAAAGCCTACCGTCTCGTCTTGCAGTGAGGGGCCACCTCTGTTAGTGGCTCTGGCTCAACCTCGGGTCATTGCTCGCAGGTAAGGAACACCCGGTCAGCCGTACAAACAATCGGGCGCGCCGGCTGCGCCGCGTTGTACTGCCGTTGGACGCACTGCGCGAACTCGGGTGTCCCCTCAGCAAATCCGAAGCCAAGGCATTGTTGCTTGTACGGAACCAAGGGCGCTTCCTGCATGGCCTTGCCTGCGCGCTGAAGAATCTGTGCAACCGGGGCAACCGTCGAGCCCTCACCGGAGTCCCGTGAACTTACGGTCGTGCTGACAACGTTTACGTGCCGTGCCTCAGGATCGGCCGGATCGACGACACGAAATTCGTACTCGAAGCTGGCAAATTGGCCGGGATGCGCGTGTCACGCAGCGCGAACTCGCACGCCGGCTCGACCGGGCGCATAGCTACGTGAGTCGGATCGAGAAGGGTGATCGCCGGCTGGATGTGCCCGAGTTCATCCAATGGTGCGAAGTGCTGAGCGCGGATCCCGTGGAAGTGATACGACGAATCGCGCGTCGGTAAGGACCGTGCGCTCGGCGCACCGTGTCAACGCCGCGCCAGTAAAATCAATTACTTGGCGTTCAAAACTGGTATTCCTGACACGCATCCGCGCCTGCCGCGATGTTAGTCCTCCGCATCGTCTCTCAGGCCGTTTCGTGCCGTTGTTTATAAAGGCTTAGTTTATGGGGCGTGACGGAATCGAACCGTCGACCAGCGGATTAAAAGTCCGATGCTCTACCGACTGAGCTAACGCCCCACCGATGTTGGACCGACGGCTCGGTGACCCCTTGCTTCGGGCTGGCCGTGCGGGGGCCGCATGATACTACAGCGGCGGGCCGCGAGCCCCCGCGTTGACGACAGCCTCGGGCGCAGCCTACCTTGCGCGTCTGATGCCTCCCGAAGCGCAGACGGTCCTGCATACCTGGTGCCGCCAGAGCGATTGGAATGCGCCGACTATCGTCGGCGGCGCCGGCGCGCGACTGCTGACGGCCGACGGGCGCTCGATTCTCGACATGAGCAGCCTGGCTGAATGCAGCAATCTCGGGCACCAGCACCCACGGATCGTCGCGGCCGTGCGTGCGCAGGCTGCCAGACTGTGCTTCGTCACCAATGCCTGGGGGGCCGAGCCGCGCGCGCGGCTCGCGGAGCTGCTGCTGGAGAAGTCCGGTTTCGAGGGCGGGCGTGTGTACTTCACGCTGGGTGGCGCCGATGCCAATGAGCATGCGGTGAAATTCTCGCGCCAGGCGGCCCGTAAACCCCACGGCTGGGTGATCACTCGCGAGCGCTCCTATCACGGCGCAAGTTACGGGGCGATGGCGCTGTCGGACGACGCCCGCACGGCTGGGCAGGTCGATCCGACGGCGCATCGGGTGGTGCATGTTCCTGCGCCCTACGCTTACCGGTGCCCGTTTCAGACTCAGAGCGAGGATGCCTGTGGCACTGCGGCTGCCGAACGCATCGCTGCCGTCATCGATGCACACGGACCGCAGCAGGTCGCGGCCGTGCTGATGGAGCCCAACGCCGGAACCAACGGCATAGTGGCGCCGGACAGTTTCTGGCCTGCGCTCAGGCGAACGACGCGCGCCCGGGACGTCTATCTGATCGCGGATGAGGTCATGAGCGCGTTCGGTCGTTGCGGCGAATGGTTCGCGTGGCAGCGCTACGGCGAAGACGGCCGCCCGGACCTGATGGCGCTCGCCAAGGGGCTGACCGGCGCCCACCTGCCGCTGGGCGCGGTCGTGCTCTCGGCGGCGGTGGCGCGCGCGCTCGAGCCGCAGACTCTGTTCACGGGTCTCACCTACTCCGGACATCCACTGTCGTGCGCTGCCGGTGTCGCGGCCATCGAGAGTTACGAGGCGGAGGATCTGATCCCACGCTCACGCGAGTTGGGTACGACCATGTTCAGGCGGTTGCGCGAGATGCAGCTCGGGAATCCGCTGATCGGCGACGTGCGCGGCGGCCATGGCCTGTTCGCAGTCCTCGAGCTGGTCCGCACGCGTCACAGCCGCGAGCCGCTGTCACCCTGGCCGGAGCTGCACGTGGAGCTGAGGCGACTGCTGGGCACGGCCATGGACGCGGGTGTCTCGTTCGCGGCACGCGGCAACCTCATTCTGCTCGCGCCTCCGCTGGTCATCGGCGAGCACGATCTCGCCGACGCGCTCGACCTCCTCGAGCGCTTGCTGGGCTCGCTCGCACAGGCGATCCGTACGGGAAAGCAGCCATGAGTTTCAAACTCACCTACGCGACGATGTTCGATCCGCCAGCGCAGCTGCACGCAAGCTTCGATTCCGCCGTCGCGCGTGCGCTCGCGAAGCTCGGCAGCAGGCATGCCCTGCACGTTGCCGGCGAGGAGCGCGGGACGGCGCGCTACTTTGTGAAGACCAATCCCGCCGACTGCGAGCAGGTGCTGGGCGAGTTCCCCGCCGCAAGCGCTGCGGACGCCGCTGACGCCGTGCGCGCGGCCGCTACCGCCTGGCAGGCCTGGAAACGCACCAGCCCCGCGCGGCGCGCGCAGCTGTTGCGGCGCGTGGCCGGCCTGATCGAGGAGCGTGTTTACGACATTGCCGCGGCGTTGACACTGGAGGTCGGCAAGAACCGCATGGAGGCGCTGGCAGAGGCGCAGGAGACCGCGGATTTTTTCACTCTGTATGCCGAGCAGTTCGAGCGCCACGGCGGCTTCGATCGGCCGCTGCCGGATGATCCGCTGAGCACGCACGTTTCGCACAATCGCAGCGTGCTGAAACCCTACGGCCCCTGGGTCGTGATCGCGCCGTTCAATTTTCCCCTGGCGCTTGCGGGTGGGCCGGTCGCCGCCGCGCTCGTGACCGGCAATACCGTTATCGTGAAGGGTGCGACGGCCACACCGTGGGCAGGCAGGCTGCTCGCTGACTGCGTTCGCGATGCCGGACTGCCGAGCGGAGTGTTCAACTATCTCAGTGGTCAGGGCGAGGTGGTCGGTGCCGCGCTGATCGCGGATCCCGCCGTGGCGGGCGTGACCTTCACCGGCTCGCACGAGGTCGGAATGCGCATCGCACGCGCGTTACAGGCGCCGCCGTTCCCGCGTCCCTGCATCGCCGAGATGGGCGGCAAGAATGCCTGCATCGTCACCACGGCTGCGGATCTGGATCGCGCATCGACCGGCATCATGCGTTCGGCCTTCGGCATGGGAGGCCAGAAGTGCTCCGCCCTCTCGCGTCTGTACGTCCACGAGCAGGTCGCCGACGCCCTGCTGGCCAAACTGCTGCAGCAGACCGCCTCCATCGGCATCGGTGACCCGGCGCGCCGGGAACATTGGCTGGGACCGGTAACCACGCAAAGCGCATGCGACAATTACGCGCGTTATGCCGCGCTACTGCGCGGCGGCGGCGCGCGCCTCGTGACCGGAGGCGAGCGGTTGCGCGACGGCGTCCTCGGTCGGGGATTTTTCGTGTCTCCCGCCATTGCTGAGGCGCCACCCGAGCACACGCTGTGGAACGAGGAGATGTTTCTGCCCATTCTGATGATGCATCGCGTCGCCTCAAACGACACTGCCATGGCATTGGCGAACCGCTCCCCGCTCGGACTGACGGCAGGCTTCTACGGCGGCGCGCACGAGGTCAGTTGGTTCAATGAGCACATCGAGGCAGGCGTTACCTACGCGAACCGCCCGCAGGGCGCGACCACCGGCGCCTGGCCGGGTTACCAGGCGTTTGGCGGCTGGAAGGGCTCTGGCAGTACGGGCAAGGCGATCGCTTCCTTCTATTATCTGCCGCAGTACATGCGCGAGCAGTCACAGACCGTGGTCGAGTAACACTCCGTGCCGCTGATGACGCTTACCGATGCCATCGCGCAGCACGTGCGCGACGGTCAGAGCGTGGCGCTCGAGGGCTTCACGCATCTGATCCCGTTTGCCGCCGGTCACGAGATCATTCGCCAGCGCCGCCGCCGGCTGCATCTGATCCGCATGACACCCGATCTGATCTGCGACCAGATGATCGGCATGGGGTGTGCCGAGCGCCTGACCTTCTCCTGGGGCGGCAATCCCGGGGTCGGTTCCCTGCATCGCCTGCGCGATGCGATCGAACGGGATTGGCCGCAGCCGCTGATCATCATCGAGCGCACGCATGCCGAAATGGGCGTGGCGTATCAGGCGGGCGCGAGCGGCCTGCCTTGCGGACTCATGCGCCACTACGCCGCGACCAGCCTCGATCGGGTTAGCGGTGCGCACACCAGAACCCTCGCCTGCCCGTTCAGCGGCGACTCACTGCTGGCCGTGGCCGCGATCAATCCGGATGTCACGATCCTGCACGCTCAGCAGGCAGACCCGGAGGGCAATGTCCTGATCCGTGGCATCATCGGCGCGGCGCGCGATGCGGCGCTGGCGGCGCGTTGCCTGCTGGTGACGGTCGAAGCCCGGGTCGAACGGCTCGATGCGCCGATGAATGCGATCGTGCTGCCTCACTGGCTGATCAGCGCGGTCAGCATCGTGCCGGGCGGTGCACATCCGTCGTACGCCTCCGGCTGCTACCCGCGCGACAATCGCTTCTACGGGGAGTGGGATGCGATTGCGCGCGAGCGCGAGCGCTTCCAGCAATGGATGCAGCAGTACGTGCTCGCAAGCCCTGACCACGCCGAACTGCTGCGGCGTCTGCGGGTCGCGGCGTGAGCGCACCCCCCTACACCGCCGACGAGATGATGACCGTGACCGCGGCCCGGCAACTGCGCAACGGCGCGGTATGCTTCGTCGGCATCGGACTGCCCAGTGCCGCGTGCAATCTGGCGCGGCGCACGCACGCGCCGCAGCTGGTCCTGATCTACGAGTCCGGCACGGTGGGCGCCCGCCCGCAGGTCCTGCCGCTGTCGATCGGGGACGGTGAGCTCGCCGAGACCGCCGCCTGCGTCGTTTCCCTCCCCGAGGTGTTCGCGCACTATCTGCAGCGCGGCAGAGTGGACGTGGGTTTCCTGAGCGCCGCGCAGATCGACCGCCATGGCAATCTCAACACCACGGTGATCGGCAGCTACGCCCGGCCGGCCGTGCGGCTGCCGGGCTCCGGCGGCGCTCCCGAGATCGCAGCGCACGCCCGGGAAGTGCTGGTGATAATGAAGCAATCGCCGCGCAGTTTTGTCCCGCGTCTTGACTTCCTGACGAGCTGCGGCTACCTCGCCGGCGCAGGCGAGCGCGGCCGCGCCGGCTTTCCGGGAGGCGGCCCGCGGGCCGTGATCACCGACTTCGGTATCCTGCGCCCTCACCCTGAGACCGAGGAGCTGCAGTTGTGCGCAATCTACCCCGGCGTTTCGCTGGACGCCGCGCGCGCCGCCACCGGCTGGCCGCTGCGCGTGGTGGACGATGTGCTCGTATTGCCGGCGCCGCAGCCGGCTGATCTCGACACGCTGCGCGCCCTGCACGCAGCTACCCGCCAGGCGCACGCCGCTGCCGTGCGTATCAACCTGAGGACTCCCGATGCGTCTGCCTCACATCCGCACTGAACTGCCCGGACCCAAGGCCCGGGCATTGATGGCACGCGATCGTGCCGTGAGTTCTCCCTCCTACCCTCGCGACTATCCGTTCGTCATGGCCAGGGGACGCGGAGTCGAGGTCTGGGACGTCGACGGCAATCGATTTCTGGATTTCGCCGCCGGCATCGCCGTGTGCAGCACCGGTCATGCTCACCCGGCAGTGGTGCAGGCGATCAAGAGTGCCGCGGATGATTTTCTGCATATCTCGAGTGACTACTGGCACGAGCGCATGACACGGCTGGCGGAACGCATCAATGAGCTGGATCCGATGCGCGAACCGGTGCAGGTATTCATGTGCCAGAGCGGGACCGAGTCGGTCGAGGGCGCCCTTAAACTGGCGCGCTACGTGACCGGCCGGCCGCGCTTCATTGCTTTTCTGGGCGGCTTTCACGGTCGTTCCATGGGATCGCTGGCGTTTACTGCCAGCAAGTACACCCAGCAGGCCGGCTTCTTTCCGACCATGCCGGGCGTGACTCACGTACCGTACCCGAATCTGTATCGCCCACTGTTCGCCGGACCCGATCAGGGTCGCGCGACACTGGACTACATCGAGACCGTCCTGTTCCAGAGCAACCTGCCCGCCGCGGAAGTCGCAGCGATCGTGGTCGAGCCCATCCAGGGTGAAGGCGGCTATCTCGTGCCTCCGGACGGATTCCTGCAGGGCCTGCGCGCGTTATGCGATCGCTACGGGATCCTGCTGTTGTTCGACGAAGTGCAGAGCGGGGTCGGACGCACCGGAAAGATGTTCGCCAGCGAGCATTGGGGCGTGTCGCCCGACATCATGACGCTCGCGAAGGGCCTGGGCTCGGGGTTGCCGATCGGACTGGTGATCGCGAGGAAGCCGCACATGGAAAAATGGAAGCGCGGTGCGCACGGCAACACCTTCGGCGGCAACCCCATCTGTTGCGCCGCGGCGCTGGCCACGCTCGATCTGGTGCAGGCCGAATATGCGGCCAATGCCGCCCAGGTCGGCGATTACTTCCTCGCTCGCCTGCGCGAGCTGCAGCAACACTTCGACTGCATCGGCGACGTGCGCGGCAAGGGACTCATGATCGGCGCGGAACTGGTCACCGAGCGCACCAGCCGCAAACCCGCCGCCGCTCTGTGTCAGAAGGTCCTGACGCGCGCCTTCCACAACGGTCTGCTGCTGCTGTCCTGCGGGGTCAGCACGTTGCGCTTTATTCCGCCGCTCATGGTGAGCCGCGCCCAGGTCGACGAGGCGCTGGTGCTCTTGCAGGACGCGCTCACCGAAGCGCTGGCGGAAAGGTGAGCGCCACGGCTGACACGGCTCCCGCCGGCAGCGCATCGCGTACCCTCGGTTTCTGGATGTGCACGGCGCTCGTCGTCGGCAACATCATCGGCGTCGGGATCTTCGCCATGCCGGCGACGCTGGCTCCTTACGGGCTGAACGCGCTCACCGGCTGGTTGGTCAACGTGATCGGCTGCGCGTTCCTGGCGATTTCCTTCGCCGCCCTCAGCCGCGCCTTCCCCCACGACGACGGCCCGTACGCCTACACCACACGGGCCTTCGGTCCGGGCGCGGCGTTCCTGGTGATGTGGAGCTATTGGGTGTCCGTCTGGGTCGCGAACGCCGCGATCGCGATCGGCCTCATGGGGTACATCGCGATCTTCTTCCCGGCGCTCAATCACACCCCCGGCATGCCGGGCCTCGTGGCGCTGTCCATGATCTGGGTATTCGTCCTCATCAATCTGCTGGGCGCACGAGCCGCGGGTTGGGTGCAGATCCTCACGACTGCGCTGAAGCTGGTGCCGCAATTTGCGGTCATCCTGCTCGGCCTGTGGCTGCTGCTCGCCCACCCGGCCATATACGCGGCGCACGTGCCGTCCAACCCACCCTCATGGCGCGAGGTCAACAGCGTCTCGACGCTCGCACTGTTTGCGATGCTCGGCATCGAGTGCGCCATGATTCCGGCGAGCCGCGTGCGTGAACCCGAGCGCACCATCCCCCGCGCCACGCTCACTGGCACCCTGATCGCTGCCCTCATCTACATCGCCATCTCGGCCGTGCCGATGTTCGTGATCCCGCAACAGGAGCTTGCCGCCTCGAATGCGCCGTTCGCGGACCTCTTTGCGCGCGTGCTGGGTGGACATTACGGCGAGATTGTCGCGGCCTTCGTGATCGTGAGCGGGCTGGGGGTGCTGAACGGCTGGACCCTCATGGCCGGCGAGGTGGTGCAATGCATGGGCAGACACGGCGGTTTTCCCGCGGCCCTCGGTCGGGAGAATAGCCGCGGTGCGCCGGCACGCGCCCTGCTCGTCACCGGAGTCGTAACCAGTGTCATGCTGCTCACCAACTACACGGACTCGATCGCGAAGGTATTTTCCCTGCTCATCGTCATCGCAACGGCAGGTACGCTGCCGCTGTATCTTGCGAGCGCGCTCGGGCTCATCGTACTGCGGCGGCGGGGCCAGCTGCCGCCGACCCGCGCGCGCGCCGCCTGGCCGCTCGCCGCCGCCGCGGCAGCAATCGCCTATTGCCTGTGGGTTTCGATCGGCATCGGCACCGAGCCGTTGCTGTGGATGATCGTCCTGGGCGGCGCGGGCGTGCCGCTTTACCTGTGGTCGCTGCACGTTCACCGGCGCGCCGCGCTCCTCGGCAGCGAAGCAACCTGAGGCTACGGCCTCTGGTAGCGGGTCGGATCCGGCAGCCCGGCCGCGGCGAACCCGGCGCGCCGCAGCCGGCACGAGTCACAGCGGCCACAGGCCCGTCCTTCCCCGTCGGCCTGATAGCACGACACCGTCTGCCCGTAGTCGACACCGAGCCGCGTGCCTTCGCGGATGATCTCGGCTTTGGTGAGGGTGATCAGCGGCGTATGCACGCGGCAGGGACTGCCTTCGACGCCCGCCCTGGTGGCGAGCGCGGCGAGCACGCCGAAGGCGGCGATGAATTCCGGGCGACAGTCCGGATAGCCGCTTGAATCCAGGACGTTGACGCCGATGAACAGATCCCGCGCCCCGAGCACCTCGGCCCAGGCGAGCGCCAGCGACAGCATGATGGTGTTGCGCGCCGGAACATAAGTGATCGGTATCCCGGTGGTGGGGGTCTCGGGGACCGCGAGCCTCAAGTCGGTGAGCGCCGAGCCGCCTATGCCGGCGAAATCGACGCACATGACCCGGTGCTCGCGGGCACCGCCGGCGCGCGCCACACGCCGTGCCGCATCCAGCTCAGCGGCATGGCGCTGCCCGTAGTCGACCGACAGCGCGTGACAGATGAATCCCTGTTGGCGCGCACTGGCCAGCACCGTGGCCGAGTCGAGGCCCCCGGACAACAACACCACCGCAGCAGATGCGTCCACGCTACTTCCCCGGCACATTGCCCCACAGGTATTTGTGCAGCTGGATCTGCAAGCGCACCGGCAGCCGGTCCTCGAGTATCCAGTCGGCGAGCTTGCGCGCCGCGAGCTGCTCATGACTCGGCGAAAACAACACCGTGCAACCGGCAGGAAGGGGGAGCTCGCGCAGCTTGCCGCGACTCCATTCGTAGTCGCTGCGGCCGCAGATCACGAACTTGACCAGGTCGCGCGAGCACAGCCGCGCCAGCTCCTCATAGCGGTTGCGGTGTTCCTCGCCGGAACCCGGCGTCTTGACGTCGACGACTTTCGACACACGCGCATCGACGCTCGCTAGCGGCATCGCGCCGCTGGTTTCCAGCGAGACCCGCAGGCCGGCATCGCACAGCATGGTCAGGAGCTGCGTGCAGCCCTTCTGCGCGAGGGGTTCGCCTCCGGTCACGCACACGAACGGCGTGCCGAACTCGCGCACCCGCGCCACGATCGCCTCCGGCTCCCACCACTCCCCGCCGTGGAAGGCATAGGCGGTGTCGCAATACTGGCAGCGCAGCGGGCAGCCCGTGAGGCGCACGAACACCGTGGGCCAGCCTGCGGTGTCCGCCTCGCCCTGCAGGGAGTGGAAGATCTCGGTGATCCGGAGGCGCGTCACGCGCTTCTGTCCGCGCGGGATGCCTTACTGCGAGGGCGTCGCGGCAACGCGTCGCAGGCGGTCGGCCGCGAGCTTGGCGGAGTCGCTCCCCGGGTACTTGCGCATGACCTCGGTCAGGGTGGCCCGCGCCGCGGCATTCTGCTTCTGCGCATATTGCGTGTAACCCAGCTTCAGCAGCGCATCGGGCGCCTTGCGCGAGTCCGGCCATTTCTTGAGCACCGTGCGGAATGCTACGGCGGCCGCATCGTAATCGTGGTTCACGTAATAGGCTTCCCCCAGCCAGTACTGGGCATTCTCCGCCAGCGCACTGGCGGGATAGGTGCCCAGAAAGTCCTTGAAACCCGTGATCGCGACCGAGTAACTGCCGGCCTTCAGGGCATCAAACGCCTGGGTATACACCGCCTGCTCGACCGAGGACGGCGCGTTGCCCGCGGCCGCACCGGCCGCGGCGCCCGGGCTCGCGGCGCCGCCCACCGCAGCAGTCTCACCGGAGGCGCCGCCGGCCGCGGCCCCGCCCGCCGCCGCTGCGCCGGCTGCCGCCCCGCCGGCTGCCGCCAGGCGCTTGTCCAGATCGGCGTACAGATCGCGCTGCTGCTTCGCCAACGCCTCGTTGCTGTGCTCGAGCTCCTCGAGCCGCCCGCGCAGCTGGCGCACATTGCTCTGCACTTCATCCAGGTGCTGGGCGGCCTCGACCTGGTTCGCAACGATGCGCTCGATGCGCGTGATGCGCGCATCGAGATCGTTCAACTTCAGCTGCACCGGGTCCGCCTCCGGCGGAGTGCTGGCGCAGCCGGCAGCGAGCGCCGCCACCGACAGGGCAAGCAGGGTCAGGCGCATGGATCTCCTTCCGGTGCTCACTGCTTGGGCGCGAGCGGCTGCGTCAGATACACGATCTCGACGCGCCGGTTTTTTGCCCAGGCCGCCTCATCGTGTCCGGGTACCGCGGGGCGCTCCTCGCCGTAACTCACCGTGGAGATCTGCGCGTCCGCGGCGCCCTGCAGCAACAGTGCGCGGCGCACCGACTGTGCGCGCCGCTCGCCGAGCCCGATGTTGTACTCGCGCGAACCGCGCTCGTCGGTGTGTCCCTCCAGCCGCACGCGCGTGTTCGAATGGGCGGTGAGATACTTGGCGTGTGCCGCCACCACGTCGGTGCCGGTGCCCTTGATCTCGCTGCTGTCGAAGTCGAAGTACACTACCTTCGTCGCGAGCAGCCCCGCCTGCGGTCCCGCCCCCTCCTCGTCCGCACCCGCGGCGGCGTTGGCAGTGTTGGCGCCGGAGCCCTGCGCACCGGCGTTGGCTTCGGGCGCCTCGGGAGGAGCGGGTTTGGGCCGCTTGTGAGCGCAGGCGCCGAACGCCAGGGATGCGGCCACCAGCAGCACTACGATCACTCGACGCATAGATGCTTTCTCCGTCATTCCTCTTCTCCCGAATCTGAAAACAACCGCGAAGGCTCAGGGACTGAACGGTCCCCACGCAGGTTCACGGACCTCGCCCTGAGGAGCCTTCAGGCGCAAGCCCGTGAGGCCGTCGGTCGACACCGTCGCCAGCGCGCCACGCTCGCCGTCACGTTCCGCATAGATAAGTGTAGCCCCATTGGGCGCGAAACTCGGCGATTCGTCCAGCCGCCCGTGCGACAGCACGCGCACCGTCCCGCTGGCGAGATCCTGCACGGCAACCTGGTAGGCGCCGTTGTCGAGCGTTACCATCGCCAGCTGCGAGCCATCCGGCGACACACGCGGGCGGGCGTTGTAACTGCCGCCGAAGGTGATGCGCTTCGGGCGCGCTCCAGGCTGCGCGCCGATCTGGTAGATCTGCGCCGACCCGGCGCGATCGGAGGTAAAGTACAGGGAGTGGCCGTCCGGTGCCCACACCGGCTCGGTGTCGATTGCCGGATCGTCGGTGATACGTGTCAGGTCCTGGGAGAGGAGATCGAGGATGTAGATGTCGGGATTGCCGCTGCTGCCGCCCAAGGTGAGCGCCAGCTTGCGGCCGTCCGGTGACCACTCGGGGGCGCCGTTGACACCGGCGCGCGCCGACACCTGGCGCCGTTCGCCGCTGCGCACCAGTTGCACGTACACCCCGGAGTGCTTGGTCTCGAATGAGACATACGCGAGCCATTGTCCGTCCGGCGACCACGAGGGTGACATGAGGGGAAAGCGCGACTCGAGAACCAGGTGCTGGTTCGCTCCGTCGGCATCGGCGACGATGAGCTGGAAGCGCTGCGCCGGCGGGCTACCGTCGACCGCCACGTAGGCGATGCGGGTCGCGAACGCACCGCGCACGCCGAGGATCTTCTGGTAGATGACGTCGCTCACCCGGTGGGCAGCGTTGCGCAGCGCACCCGGCGCCCCCACGAAGCGCTGCGTGGCGAGCCGTGCTCCGGTCAGCGTATTCACCAGGTCAAAGTCGACCGCCACCTGACCGCTCTCCATGGCGCTCACGCGCCCGACCACGACGTAGTCGCTGCCCGCGCCCTTCCAGAGGGGCGCCGCGATCTCATCGACGCGCGTCGGCGTGGCCGGCATGCGCTCACGCGGCAGCGCCCGAAAGCGCCCGCTGCCTTCCAGGTCGTGCTGCACGACCTCGGCCACGTCCAGGCCGCCGTCGGCAGGTACGGCACGCGCGAACGGCACGATCGCGATCGGTACCGGATCGCGTACCCCGGAGGTGATCTCGATCTGCAGCGCGGCGTGAGCGCTGCGGGTCGCGCACAGGGCGACGACGACTAGCGCGAGCGCCGCGGCGATGGCACGCGGCCCCAAGATGAGTTGCCTGGCAGGTATTGGCCGCATGCGCATCAGTCCGGCTTGAAGTTGATCTTGAGGTTGCGGTCGAACAACGCCGGATCCGGCGGTGGGGGCAAGGGCGATGCGCGGTACACCGCTGCCTCGATCGATTCACGTACCGCCTGGTCGCCGTTGCATTCACCAATACTCACCTGCGTCACTTCCCCTCCCGGCACCTGGGTCACATTCAACACGCATTGTATCCCCGGCCGCGCGGTCGGGGGTCGCAGCCACGCGCGCGTGATCTTCGCGGCGATCTGCGACTCCCAGCTCGCCAGCGCCGCCCCCGAGCGTGCGACCTTGGCACGCTCTTCGGCGGCGAGACTGCGCTGCAGGTCCGCCAGGCGCTCACTGCTCTCTTGCGCGTCCGCCTGCCGCTGCCGCTCCTCCGCGGCACGTTTCTGCGCCGCGGCGCGCTCCTCAGCCTTGCGCTGCTCCTCGGCAGCCTTGCGCTGCTCCTCGGCTTGCTTCGCCTGCGCGGCCTGCTGTTCCGCCGCCTTTTGCTCGGCGGCGCGGCGCTCTTCGGCCGCCGCAGCTTCCGCCTGTTGCCGCTGCTGCTCGCGGCGCGCCCGTTCCTCCGGCGTCGGTTGCGGTGGTCCGACCGGCTCCTGCGGCTGCTCGGTCGGCGCCGGGGCGGCGGGCGGCGCGGGTTGTGGTGGCGGCCGCAGCGCGCCTCTCACGGCGCGCGCATCGACCACGGTCGCCTCGATCGCCAGCGTCGGCGCCGGCCGCGGTGGCTGCCGGAACATCAACCATCCGTACACCAGCGCCGCCAGCAGCGCTCCGTGCAACAGCACCGACAGTGCAATCGAAACCCATCGATCACTCTCTCGCTGCATTGTCTCAGGCGCTTCAGCTCCCGCGCCGGGCACGTTCCGGCAGCGGGTCGGTGATGAAGCCGACCTTGCGCGCCCCGGCGCGCTGCAGGATGACCATCGCCTGGACCACCCGGCCGTAGGCCACCGCGGTGTCGGCCTTCACCAGCACCTGCACTTCCGGGTTACGGCGCAGCGCCGCGGTCGCGCGCGCGGCCACCGTGTCATCATCGAGCGCCGTCTGCGGATTGCCTCCAATGTTGAGATACAGGCGCCCCTCACGATCCACCGACAAAACCAGTGGTTGGAGCCGTTGTGCCTCCAGAGGTTCCGCACCAGCCTTGGGCAGATCCACCTTCACGCCCTGTGTGAGCAGCGGCGCGGTGATCATGAAAATGATCAGCAGCACCAACATCACGTCGATGTACGGCACGACGTTGATCTCGCCCATCAGCCGCCGCCCGCGTGAGGTTTGTGCCATGACTAGCGCTCCTGACCCGGGGGCGGGCCCGTGACGCGTGACGCGTGCCGCTGCAGAATGGTGGAGAACTCCTCGATGAAGGCATCGAAGCGCATTTCCAGGCGCGTCACCTGATCGGCGAAGCGGTTGTAGGCCACCACCGCGGGGATCGCCGCGAACAGCCCGATGGCGGTTGCGACCAGGGCTTCGGAAATTCCCGGCGCCACCATGGCGAGCGTCGCCTGCTGAACGTTACCGAGCGAGGAGAACGCGCTCATGATTCCCCACACCGTACCAAACAGCCCGACGTAGGGACTGGTGCTGCCGACGGTGGCGAGCGTGGCGAGGCTCTGTTCGAGCCGGTCGATCTCCTTGAGCTGCGCGACGCGCATCGCGCGCCGCGAGCCCTCGAGCAGCTGCTCGCCGCCGCTGGCGCTCTGACGCTGGCGCGCAAACTCGCGGAAGCCGAACTCGAAAATGCCCGCCATGCCCGTCGCGCCGCCGCGCGACTCGATCGCCCGATACAGCTGCGCCAGGTCATCGCCCGACCAGAAGCGGCTTTCGAAACGGTCGGCTTCGCGGCGTGCGCGCCCGATGACACGGCGTTTGCGGAAAATGATCGCCCAGGAGCCAAGCGACGCCAGCAGCAATATGCCGATGACGATCTGCACCGGCACGCTCGCCTGGGCGATGAGCCGCAGGATGGACAGCTGCTCACCCACTGCCGGCGGCCTCCGCGGCCACGGCATCCGCCAGGAACTCCGGCAGACGCTGCGGCCGCATGGTGCGCACATCAACGCACGCCACCCGCACGTTCGCTTCCAGCAGCAGGTCGGGTGTGCGCCCGGCGGCATGCGCGCGATAGATGCGTTGCGCGAAGCGCAGCGACGCCGCCCCTTCGGACTGCGGCTCACAAGTGATCTGCAGCTCGTCATCCAGCCGCGCCGGGGCGCGATAGTCCACCGACAGACTCACCACCGTGAACACGATGCCGGGATCACGCGCGAGCTGCAGCTGCGAGTGTCCCCGTGCGCGCAGCCACTCGGTGCGTGCGCGCTCGAGGAAGCGCAGGTAGTTGGCGTAATAGACGATGCCGCCGCCATCGGTGTCCTCCCAGTAGACGCGCGCCGGCCAGCAAAAGACGCTCACCGCGGATCCTCGAACAGCGGCAGCGTGGCGGCGCCGCGCTCGGGGGGCTTGAGGCCCAAATGCAGGTAGGAAGCGCGCGTGACCATGCGCCCGCGCGCGGTGCGCACCAGGAATCCCTGCTGGATCAGGAACGGCTCGGTGACGTCTTCGAGCGTGCCGCGCTCCTCGCCAAGCGCCGCCGCCAGACTATCGATACCGACCGGGCCGCCGTCGAAGCGCTCGATGATCGCCGTGAGGAGCTTGCGGTCCAGGGTGTCGAATCCCTGACGGTCCACCTCGAGCAGATCGAGCGCGGCGTCGGCGACCGCTTCATCGATGCGCCCGTCGGCGCGCACCTGGGCATAGTCGCGCACGCGCCGCAGCAGGCGATTGGTGATGCGCGGCGTGCCGCGCGAGCGCTGCGCGATGCGCCGTGCGCCCCCTTCATCGATGGCTACACCCAGGATCGCGGCGGAGCGCTTCACGATGCGCTCCAGGTCCCCGACCTCGTAGAACTCGAGCCGCTGCACGATGCCGAAGCGGTCGCGTAGCGGCGAGGTGAGCAGGCCCGCACGCGTGGTGGCCCCCACCAGCGTGAACGGCGGAATGTTCAGCTTGATGGAGCGCGCCGCCGGCCCCTCGCCGATCATGAGGTCGAGCTGGTAGTCCTCCATCGCCGGATAGAGCACCTCTTCCACCACCGGCGTGAGGCGGTGGATTTCATCGACAAACAGCACATCGCGGGCCTGCAGGTTGGTGAGCAGCGCCGCGAGATCTCCCGGGCGCTCCAGCACCGGGCCGGAGGTCTGGCGCAGATTCACGCCGAGCTCGGCCGCGATGATGTGCGCCAGCGTGGTCTTGCCGAGGCCGGGGGGACCGAAAATCAGCACGTGATCGAGCGCTTCGCCGCGCTGCCCGGCGGCACGGATGAAGATCTCGAGCTGCGTTTTCACCGGCAACTGGCCGACGTACTCCGCGAGCCGGCGCGGCCGGATGGCCCGCTCGACCGCCTCCTCTTCGGCGGCCGCCGTGCCACTGATGATGCGTTCGGCTGTCACGGGTAAGAGATCTACTCCCGCGCCGCGCCCTGCAAGGCGCGACGGATCAGTTCCTCAGTCGAATGTGTACCGGGACCGACCGCTTTGAGCAAGCGCGCAGCCTCCGCCGGACGGTAGCCGAGCGCCACCAGGGCGCCGTACGCCTCACCCTCGGCGCGCGCAGGCGCCGCCAGCGGCGCTCCTGGCGTCGCCTGGGGCGCCGCCAGGCGATCGCGCATTTCCACGATCAGGCGCTCGGCGGTCTTGCGACCCACCCCCGGCACGCGCGTCAGCGCGCCGATGTCCTCATTGAGCACGCACTGTGCGAAGGCGCTGACGCTGATGCCCGACAGCAGCGCGAGCGCGATCCTCGGTCCGACGCCTGACACCTTGATGAGGCTGCGGAACAGGCGCCGCTCGTCCTCGGTGGCAAAGCCGTACAGCACGTGCGCATCCTCGCGCACCACCAGGTGCGTAAGCAGACGCACCTCCTCGCCCACCGCCGGCAGGTGGAAGAACGTCGACATGGGCGCTTCCAGCTCGTAACCGAGCCCGCCGACGTCGACCGTGAGTTGCGGGGGTGTCTTGGAGGCGATTCTGCCGCGCAGCGAGCCGATCATCGCCAGGCGGGCCTCAGGCGCGCGCCGCTTGGCTGCGCGAGCGTGCCGAGCCGGCGCGCGTGCGCGTGGCACACGGCGACCGCGAGCGCATCCGCCGCGTCCGCGCCCAGACGTTCGTGCAGCGCCAGCAGGGTGCGGATCATGTGCGCTACCTGAAACTTCTCCGCTGCTCCGGAGCCCACCACCGCTAGCTTGATGGCGCGGGGCGCGTATTCAAACACCGGCACGCCTGCGGGGACGGCGCACAGCGCGGCGCCGCGTGCCTGCCCCAGTTTCAATGCGCTGTCGGCGTTGCGGCTGACGAACACGCGCTCCACCGCCACCTCCGCCGGTTGGTGTTGGGACATCAATCCCTGCAGACCCTCGAATATCATGCGCAGGCGTGTCGCGGGCGCCGCGGCGGAGAGGTTCAGGCAGCCGTGTGCGACCGCAACCAGCTGGCTGCCGCGGCATTCGATCACGCCAAAGCCGGTGCGGCGCGAACCGGGGTCGAGCCCCAGGACCCGCACACTGACCGCAGCGGTGAACTGCGCGGCGGCGGGCTCAAATGCGCGCCAGGACCTCGTCCGATATCTCGACATTCGAATAAACGTCCCGTACCTCGTCCAGTTCTTCGAGCGCCTCGAGCAGATGCACCATCAACACCGCGGTCTCGCCCGACAACTCCAGGGACGTCGCGGCGCGCTGCGTGACTTCCGCGGTCGCGGGCGCGAAGCCATGATGCTTGAGCATTGCGCACACCGTGTCGAACTCCAGGGGATCGGCCAGTACTTCGACGGAGCTGTCGGCGTTGGGTACAACGTCTTCGGCGCCGGCTTCCAGCGCCACCTGCATCAGCCGCTCCTCGTCCGTCCCCGGCGGGTAGGTCATGAGGCCCACGGTGTTGAACAGATAGCTCACCGAGCCGTCAGCCCCGAGTCTGCCCCCGTGTTGCACGAATGCGCGGCGTACCTTCGCGCCCACCAGGCCGCGATCGTCGGTCACGCACTCGACCATGACCGCAGCGCCACCGGGGCCGTAGCCTTCGTAGCGCACGGTTTCCCATCCCGCCGGCGCAGCGCGTGCGAGCCGCTTGTCACGCCGCAGTGCCTGGGCGCTCTCGCGGCGCCGGATGTTAGCCCACTTGCTGTGCCCTGCCATGCGTAACGCTTACCCGCGCGGCGGCACCCCAGCGCGCCGCCTGGAAAAACAGGGGCGTATGATAGCGGTAAACTTCGCGGACGACACGCTGGCGCGTTCAGCGCTGCCGCTCGCTTAGACCGTTATCCGTGGAAACCAGTCAACTGTGCCCGCCTCAGGTCCGCGACGCCATCAGCGGCGCACGCGCGGCACTCGAGCGGGCCAACGCACGCGCACCGGCCGATCTGGCGTTCGCCGTGGAAGCTGCCGAGATCATGGGAGGGCTCACCGAAAGCACCGAGCTCGCGCACGCGCTGCTCGCGCGACCGCTGCTCGCGCGAGCAGCGCTCACGCCCGAGCAGACCGCTAGCATCGTCGGCCGCCCCGCGACCGAGATCGCCGCGGCACTGCTGCGCCTGGGCACGCTGGGACTGCCCCGTGACTGGTCGCCGGCGCACGGCCTGGACACGCGTCAGGCCGAAACGCTGCGCAAGATGCTGCTCGCGGTCGTGAGCGACCCGCGGTTGGTGCTGGCGCGGCTCGCCGAGGAACTGGTTGTGCTGCGCCACGCGCGCGAGCTGCCGGGCCCGGAGCGCGAGCGGCGCGCGCTCGAGGCGCGCGCCATCTACGCTCCTCTCGCCAACCGCCTGGGCGTGTGGCAGTTGAAATGGGAGCTCGAGGACCTCGCCTTCCGCTACCTCGAGGCGCAGGAGTACCGCCGCGTCGCCGCTGCGCTCAACGAGCGCCGCGCCGACCGCGAGCGTTATATCGAGGCGTTGTGCGCCGAGCTGCTCGCTCGCTTGCGCGCGGCGGGCATCGAGGCCGAGGTCTACGGGCGCCCGAAGCACATCTACAGCATCTATCGCAAGATGCAGCGCAAGCAGCTGGCGTTCGAGCAACTGTTCGACGTGCGCGCGGTGCGCGTGGTGGTCGCTTCAATCCCCGAGTGCTACGGCGCGCTCGGCATCGTCCACGGTCAGTGGCCGTACATACCGGGTGAGTTCGATGACTATATCGCCACCCCCAAGGGCAACGGCTACCGCTCCATCCACACCGCCGTGATCGGCCCGCAGGGACGCAGCGTCGAAGTGCAGATTCGCACCCCGCAGATGCACGAGCACGCCGAGCTGGGCGTCGCGGCGCACTGGACCTACAAGGAGGGCGGTCTGCGTGATGCGCACTACCAGCGCAAGATCGAATGGGTGCGGCGCCTGCTGGAGCCGCAGGACGGCCGCGAGGGCGGCGCACAGGCGGACCGCGACCTGATCGAGGGGATGCGCACCGAGCTGTTTGCGGACCGGGTCTACGTGCTCACGCCCAAGGGTGAGGTGATCGACCTGCCGCGCGGCGCGACGCCGCTCGATTTCGCCTACAGCGTGCACACCTCGCTGGGCCACCGCTGCCGCGGCGCCAAGGCGAACGGGCGCATCGTGCCGCTCACACACGCCCTCGCCAACGGCGAGATTGTCGAGGTCATCACCGGCAAGCACGACGCACCGAGTCGCGACTGGCTCGCACCCGAGCAGGGCTACCTGATTTCGGCGCGCAACCGCAGCAAGGTGCGCGCCTGGTTCCGCAAGCAGGACGTCGGCGACAATCGCAGCGCCGGCCGGAGCATCGCCGAACGGGAGCTGGCGCGCATCGGCGCGCGCCCCGAACAGCTCAGCGCCCTGGTGCAGGAGCTCAAGGCACGCGACACCGATCACCTGCATCAACTGCTTGGCGAGGGCGAGATTACCGTGACGCAGCTGATGCAGGCCGCGACACGGCTGTTCGAGCCGCCGCGGCCGGTGGCGCGGCCGCCGCGTCCCGGCGGGACCCGGCGCCGAGCCGCGCCGGTCGAGATCGAGGGCGTGGGCGATCTGCCGACCACGCTGGCGCGCTGCTGTGCGCCGCTGCGCCCGCAGCCGATCACCGGCTATGTCACCCTCGGCCGGGGCGTCACGGTCCATCGCAGCGATTGTGCGAGCCTGCGGCGCATGAGCGCGCTCAAGCCCGAGCGCGTGCTGAAGGTCGAATGGAGCAGCGCGCAGAGCGGTGCGCTCAACGTGGAACTGTCCGTCAGCGCCTACGATCGGCGCGGGTTGCTGCGTGATCTGACTGACGTGCTGGCGCTCGAGCGCCTGAGCATCGATGCCGTGACTTCGCGGACCGACCACGACACCGGCATTGCATATTTCGCTCTTAGCGTCGCGGTCAATGACCTCGAGCAGTTCGCGCGCGTCCTGCGCCGGCTCGCGGGCGTGCCGAATGTCATCGAGGCGCGACGCCGGCTCTAGGGCCGACCGGTACTAAGGCTGTCAGCGGTTGATTGCGTCGATGGAGCGCTTGTCGACGGCCAGCGCCGCCTCGTGCAGCGCCTCCGCGAGCGTCGGATGCGCGTGGATGGTGCGCTGCAGATCCTCGCTGCTGGCCGAGTACTCCATAGCCAGTACCGCTTCCGCGATCAACTCCCCGGCCATGGGACCGATGATGTGCACGCCGAGGATCTCGTCGTCATCGCGTGCGGCCACGACCTTCGCGAAGCCGGCGGCCTGCTCCAGGGCGCGCGCGCGGCCGCTGGCGAGGAACGGGAACACGCCGCTCTTGTATTCGCGGCCGCTCGCCTTGACCTGTTCTTCGGTGAGGCCGACCCAGGCGATCTCCGGTGCGGTATAGATGACCGATGGAATCACCTTGTAATTGACTTCGCCGAAGCGGCCGGCGATCAGGTCCGCGACCATCGCGCCCTCCTCCTTGCCCTTGTGGGCCAGCATCGGGCCCCGCACGCAATCCCCGATCGCCCACACGCCCTCCACGCCCGTGCGGCAGGCGTGATCGACGCTGATGAAGCCGCGTTCGTCCAGCTGAACCCCGGTATCGGGCCCGAGCAGATCCCTGGTATAGGGTCGGCGACCGATCGCGACCACCAGCCGCTCGACACTCAGGTGCTGCGCGCCCTTAGCATCTTCGTACGAGACATCGACCGTCGCGCCCGACACCGCAGCGCCCGTAACCTTGGCGCCCAGGCGAATGTCGAGGCCGAGTTTCCTGAAGTGCCGCAGCGCCTCCTTGGCGAGCTGCTGATCGGCGAATGCCAGGAAATCCGGCAGCGCTTCCAGCACCACCACCTCGGCTCCGAGGCGGCGCCACACGCTCCCCAATTCCAGTCCGATCACACCCGCGCCGATGACGCCGAGGCGCTTCGGCACGGCGTCAAGGTCGAGCGCTCCCCAGGAATCCACGAGGTGTGGCGCCGCGAACGGCGCGGAGCGCAACTCGATCGGGGCGGAACCCGAAGCAAGCACCACGTGTCTGGCGGAAAGTTCGCGGCGGGTACCGTCATGCGCGGTGAATTCGATGCGGCGACCGGCGAGGAGTCTGCCATGCCCCTGCAGCGGGGTGACGCCGGCCGCCTTGAACAGCGCGAGGATCCCCTGGGTCATGCCGCGCACGATGCCGCCCTTGCGCTTCTGCATCTGCGGCAGATCGAGCGTCGCGCCCGCTACCTTGATGCCGTGCACGGCGAACTCCTCGTGCACGCGATGGTAGAGCTCGGTGGACTCCAGCAGCGCCTTGGACGGGATGCAGCCCGCGTTCAGGCACGTGCCGCCGAAAGCGGCGCTGCCGTCGCGGTTCTTCCATTCATCGATACAGGCGACGCTGAGCTTGTTCTGCGCGGCGCGGATGGCAGCCGGATAGCCCGCCGGGCCGCCGCCGATGACAACGACGTCGAAAGCATCAGCGCCGCTGGATGGTTGTTTGTCGTCGTTCTTCATGTGCGCATCAGATCCCGAGCAGCATCCGTCCCGGATCTTCCAGAGCTTCCTTGATCGCGACCAGGAACTGCACCGCTTCGCGGCCGTCAATGATGCGGTGATCATAGGTCACCGCCAGATACATCATCGGCCGCGCCGTGATCTGCCCGCCGAGCACCATCGGCCGCTCCTGGATCTTGTGCATGCCGAGAATCGCGCTCTGCGGCGCGTTGACGATCGGTGTCGACATGAGCGAACCGAACACGCCGCCGTTGGTGATCGTGAAGGTGCCACCGGTCAGATCCTCGATGGCGAGCGAGCCGTCGCGCGCCCTGCGCGCGTAGTCGGCCACCTCCTTCTCGATCACCGCGAAGCTCTTGGCGTCGGCGTCGCGGACGATCGGCACGATCAGGCCGCGGTCGGTGGACACGGCGACGCCAATGTCGTAGTACTCGTGATAGATCATGTCGCTGCCGTCAACCGAGGCGTTCAGCACCGGAAACTTCTGCAGCGCTTCGATCGAGGCCTTCACGAAGAACGACATGAAGCCCAGCTTCACGCCGTGCTCCTTCTCGAAGCGCTCCTTGTAGCGCGCGCGCAGTTCCTGCGTGGCGGTCAGATCCACCTCGTTGAACGTCGTCAGCAAAGCCTGGGTGGATTGCGCCTCGAGGAGACGCTGCGCGATGCGGGCACGCAGCCGCGTCATGGGGACCCGCTGCTCGGCGCGCGCGCCCGCCGGGGCGGCGGGCCGGGGCGTGGGTGCACGGGCCGCCGGTGCCGGCGCGGCGGGGGCGGCGGGCGGCGGTGCGCCCGCAGTCCGCGGCGCGGCCTCCGCCGGCTTTTTGCCCAGAAAACCCACCACGTCGGACTTGGTCAGCCTGCCATCCCGTCCCGAGGCCGGGATCGCGGACGGATCGAGCTGGTTCTCCTCGACCAGCCGCCGTACCGAAGGACTCAACTTGCCGGCGTCCTTGCCGCCGTCGCTGTCCGCGGCCGGTGGCGTCTTCGCAGCCGCTGCCGTTGCCGCAGTGCCGGCCGGCTGCGGCGCCGCGGCCGCCGTGGCGCCCTCCTCGATGAGCGCGAGAACCTGGCCGCTGGTCACCACGGCGCCGCTCGGCACCCGGATCTCGCGCACCACGCCGTTGGCCGGCGCGGGAACTTCCAGTACCACCTTGTCGGTCTCGAGATCGGCGAGATTCTCGTCGCGGCGGATGGCATCACCGGGTTGCTTGTGCCACGCCACGAGCGTGGCGTCGGCGATGGACTCCGGCAGCTGTGGAACCCGGATTTCGGTGGTCATGAACGCCTTCTTATGGGAGTGGCCGGCACGGGCGCGGCAGGCGGCGCAGACGCCGCGGTCGGCGCCGGCACCGCGGCAGCGGCCGTCAGACGCGTGGTCTCGCGCGCGGATTCCTCAGTGGTGGTCGCATGCAGCGCGGCGGCGACCAGGGTCTGCTGTTCGATTTCGTGGATCTTGGCGATACCCGTCGCCGGCGCCGCGGACGGCCGACGGCCGGCGTATAACACCGGTCGGCGTCCCATCACCAGTTCCTGCAGACGATGACGGATCTGGTACCAGGCGCCCTGATTCTGCGGTTCCTCCTGGCACCACACGACCTCGCGTGCGTTGGGGTAGCGGTTGAGCATCGCCTGGTACTCTTCGCTCGGGAAGGGATAGAGCTGCTCGATGCGCACCAGCGCCACGTCGCGCAGCGCCTCCTTGCGGCGCGCCTGCAGCAGATCGAAATACACCTTGCCGCTGCAAAACACGACCCGCTGCACCTGCTGGGCGGGCACATCGTCGATCTCGCCGAGCACGCGCGCGAAGCCGCCACCGCTGAGATCCTCGAGCGAGGACACCGACAGCTCGTGCCTCAGCAGACTCTTGGGCGTCATGACGATGAGCGGTTTGCGGAACGACTGGCGCATCTGCCGCCGCAGCATGTGGAACATCTGCGCCGGCGTCGACGGCACGCACACCTGCATGTTGTTTTGCGCGCACAGTTGCAGGAAACGCTCGAGGCGCGCCGAGGAGTGTTCCGGCCCCGCCCCTTCGTAGCCATGCGGCAGCAGCAACACCAGCCCGCAGAAGCGCTCCCACTTGGCCTCGCCGGAGCTGATGAACTGGTCGATGATGACCTGTGCGCCATTGGCGAAGTCGCCGTACTGCGCCTCCCACAGCACCAGCGAATTCGGCTCGGTGGTGGCGTAACCGTACTCGAAGCCCATCACCGCTTCCTCGGACAGCACCGAATCGATCACCTGCACGCGCGGCTGCGAGTCGGCGATGTGCTGCAGCGGAATCCACGTGGCGTCGGTGTTCTGATCGTGCAGCACCGCGTGCCGATGGAAGAAGGTTCCACGCCCGCTGTCCTGCCCGGTGAGGCGCACGCCGAAGCCGTCCTCGACCAGCGCCGCGTAGGCGAGCGTCTCGGCGCATCCCCAGTCGAGCGGCTGCTCGCCCTGCAGCATCTTCCTGCGGTTGTCGATCAGGTGCGCGACGCGCGGATGCAGGCTGAAGCCCTGCGGATAGCTCGTGATGCGCTCACCGAGTGCGCGCAGTCGCGCCAGCTCCACCCCCGTGGCCACCCGCTCGGTCCAGTCAACCTGCCCGTAGGCGCTCCAGTCCACCGTGTACTTGTTGCCGATCATGCCGAGCGAGGCACGCGCCTGCGGGCGGCCTTCGTCGAGTCCGCTGCGGTATTGCTCCAGCATCGCCTGCGCGTCGGCGTCCGTGAGCACGCCTGCGGCGCTGAGCCGGTCGGCGTACAGGCGGCGCGCGGTGGGATGCTGGCGGATCACGCGGTACATGCCTGGTTGCGTGGCCGCCGGCTCGTCGGCCTCGTTGTGGCCGTGACGCCGGTAGCACACCAGGTCGATCACCACATCCTTGCGGAAGCGCATGCGGTACTTGAGCGCCAGGCGCGCGACAAACACCACCGCCTCCGGGTCGTCGGCGTTGACGTGGAATATCGGCACTTCCAGCATCTTGGCCACGTCGCTGCAGTAAATGGTGGAACGCAGGTCGGCGGGCTCCGAGGTCGTGAATCCCAGCTGGTTGTTGATGATCACGTGCACGGTGCCGCCGGTGAAAAAGCCGCGCGCCTGCGACAGCTGCAGCGTCTCCATCACCACACCCTGGCCCGCGAACGCGGCGTCGCCGTGCACCAGCAGCGGCATTACGCGCGCGGCGCGCTCATCAGCGCGCCGCTCCTGGCGCGCGCGCACCGAGCCTTCCACCACCGGATCCACGACCTCCAGGTGCGAGGGATTGAATGCCAGCACGGTGTGCACGTTGCCCTGCGCGGTGCGCAGGTCCGCCGAGAAGCCTTTGTGGTACTTCACGTCTCCGGAGCCCTTGAGCCGGCCCGGGTCGTCCGCACCCTCGAATTCCGAGAACAGCGCCGCGGGCGACTTGCCCAGCAGGTTCACCAGCACGTTCAGCCGGCCGCGGTGTGCCATGCCGATGACCACCTCCTCGATGCCGGCGGCGCCGCAGTTCTGGATGAGGTCATCGAGTAAGGGAATGAACGCATCCGCGCCTTCGAGCGAGAAGCGCTTCTGGCCGACGTACTTGGTGTGCAGGTAGCGCTCGAGGCCCTCGGCGGCCGTGAGTTGCCAGAGGATGTTGCGCCGCTCCTCGGTGCTGAAGCGATGCTTGAGGCGCCCCTCCTGGAACTCGTCCTGGAGCCACAGGCGCTCCTCGGAGTCGGACATGTGCGCGAACTCTGCACCGACATTGCCGGCGTAGATGTACTGCAATTGCGCGACGATGTCCCTGAGCTTCATGCGCTTCGGCACCGCGTCCGTGCGGCTGCCGGTGAAGAACTCGGTATCGAGATCCGCCGGCGTGAGGCCGAAGTAATCCAGGTCGAGCACCCGTGGCCTGGGGCGCCGGGACAGCCCCAGGGGGTCGATGCTCGCCACCAGATGCCCGCGGTTGGTCCACACCTGAATCAGCCGCGAAACGGCCGCCTGTTGGGCATTCGCCCCGGAGGCGGGCGCCGTAATGCCCGCTCCCCGTCCCTGCGCTGCGCGCCGCGCGATGTCCGCCCGGATCGGTCCGTGCGCGCGCTCCGCGCCTGCGGGCCCGAGCTGGGCGAAATACTTCCGCCAGCGCTCGTCTACGCTCGCCGGATCGAGAAGATATTGCTCGTAGAGGGCGTCGAGAAAGGCGGCGTTGCCGCCATAGAGGGGAGTTGGTTCGAGCATGCGGGGAAAAGGACCGGCAGGCCAATAGTTTAGCGTAAAAGCCGGCCGGCGAGGGAAACGCGCCCTGCGGCACGTCCTACAGGGCGTTCAGAAGCCCGAATTCGTAGGCGATCAGCGCCCCGTAAATCCCCAGCACCGTGTACAGCAGCACGCCCACGGGGATGCGGCCGAAGGCCCGCATGCGCGCCAGCTGTGTCAGCAGCACGACCCCGCCCGCCGTGAGCCCGATCTTCACCAGTGTGAAGGCGACTGCCGAGCCTCCGACCAGGGGTGCCATCATCGGGTTGGCTTCGTAGGCGCCGCGCTCGACCAGCATCAGCGTCAGCAGCGCATCAATACCGGAAAACATCACGATCAGCATCGCGATCGCGAGCCATTGCGGATGATGCCAATCCACGGCGCTGACTGCGCGCTCATCGGCGCGCCGCGGCGCGCGCCGCCGCGGGTTGAAGCTGCCGTGCAGCAGCGCGTGCAGCACGTGCCTGCGGCGATCAGTGGCGCGGCGTTCCTGCGGACCCGGCTCGCTGGCGGAGCACTGCCGGTCTTTCACATCCCTGGTCACGGTTGTTCTTGTTGTGGCGTGCCGAAGCGGTCGGTGCGGACATTGTAGCGACGCGCCGGCGGTACCGGGTTCCGGCTGAGCGTGACACCGCTCACATCCCGGAGCGACTGCGGTGCGGCGAGGTGCGCGCCACATCCCGGGCGCCACGTTATGACACCTCACCACGCACACCTCTATATGATCACGCCCGGATGTCCGCTCCGAGCGTCAGCCTCCCGAGTCCCGGCCCGCCCACGGACGGCCTGCCGGTGCCACGCCGCTACTGGGCAATCGTGGCCATCGCGCTCGCGATTGCGATGTCGGTGCTCGACAGCACCATCGTCAACATCGCGCTGCCCTCGATCGCGCGCGACTTCGGCGCCACGCCCGCCGCATCGATCTGGGTCCTCAATGCCTACCAGCTGGCGATCCTGGTGGTGCTGCTGCCGCTCGCCTCGCTCGGCGAAGTCGTCGGCTACCGGCGCGTCTCCCAGGCCGGGCTTGCAGTATTCACGCTCGCCTCGCTCGCCTGCGCGTGCGCGCCCACCCTGCTCACGCTCAGTATTGCGCGCGTCATCCAGGGCCTCGGGGCCGCGGGCATCATGAGCGTGAGCGCCGCGCTGGTGCGCTTCACTTACCCGCAGCGCTACCTCGGGCGCGCCGTCGGCATCAACGCGTTCGTCGTCGCGACCTCCGCCGCCCTCGGTCCCACCATCGCCTCGGCGGTGCTGGCCGTGGCGCAGTGGCGCTGGCTGTTTGGCATCAACGTTCCGCTGGGCGTGATCACGATCCTGATCGCGCTCCGTGCTCTTCCGGAGACCGAGCGCATACCGCGCCCGCTCAACTACGCGGGCGCGGCGCTGTATGCCGGCACGTTTGGTCTGCTGCTGAGCGGGCTGCAGTCCCTCGCGCATCATGCCGCGACGCCGCTCGCGCTGCTGCAGATCGGCTGCGGCTGCGCTCTCGGGTGGCTGCTCGCACGGCACGAGCTGCCGCGTGCCGCGCCGCTCATTCCTTTCGACCTGCTGCGCATCCGCGTTTTTTCCCTGTCACTGGCGACCTCGGTGTGTTCGTTCATGGCGCAGATGACGGCGCTGGTCGCGCTGCCGTTCGAGATTCAGCGCCTGGGTCACAGCGCAGTTGAAACGGGCCTCTTCATGACGCCCTGGCCGCTGGCGCTGGCGCTGGCGGCGCCGCTCGCCGGCAGGCTCGCGGACCGCTATGCGGCGGGCATACTGGGAGGACTCGGGCTGCTGGTCATGGCCGCGGGGCTGGTGTTGCTCGCGTTCCTTCCGGCGAGCGGCAGCCCCGCGGCGTTCGTGTGGCGCATGGCGCTGTGCGGTCTGGGCTTTGGCTTCTTCCAGGCCCCCAACAATCGCGTCATCATGGCGTCTGCGCCGCGCGCCCGCAGCGGCGCCGCCGGCGGCATGCTGAGCGCGGCGCGCCTGCTTGGCCAGGCGCTGGGCGCAGCCGGCGTCGCCATTTTGTTTCGCGCCTACGGCGCCGCGGGTTCAAACTTCGCGCTGTGGCTGGCGGCGCTCCTCGCGCTCGCCGGCGCAGCGGTCAGCGTCGTGCGGCTGACCGACACGCGACGGAGGGGACGACATGACTGACGTGACACCGGGCGCGCCGGCCGCGGTTGCACCCATCAAGCCACCCTTCACCTGGGCGAGCGCGGTCGCCAAGGTGAGAATGGCCGAGGACGCGTGGAACACCCGCGATCCGCAACGCGTGTCGCTCGCTTACACCGAGGACTCGGTGTGGCGCAACCGTGCCGAGTTTCTGCACGGGCGGGAGGCCATCCAGCAGTTCCTGCGCCGCAAGTGGAGCCGCGAGTTCGACTACCGGCTCATCAAGGAAATCTGGGCGTGCGGCGAGAACCGCATCGCGGTGCGTTTCGCCTACGAGTGGCACGACGACTCGGGAAACTGGTTCCGCTCCTACGGCAACGAGAACTGGGAGTTCGATGCCGGCGGGCTGATGCGCCGGCGCATCGCCTCCATCAACGACGTTCCCATCGCCGAAGCCGAGCGCAAGTACCACTGGAACGCGCCAGGCCCGAGGCCCACGGATCATCCCGGATTGAGCGAGCTGGGTCTGTAAGAGCGGCGAAGCGCCTGCGCGTCATCACTTGAACTCTTATTTGTAAGCCATTGAAACTAATAGGTCCACTTGGGTGGAGCGGGGTGATCGAGCGACGCCCCTCACGTGCCTTGATTGGCGCCCCCGGCCGGAGTTGAACCGACGACCTACCGCTTAGGAGGCGGTCGCTCTATCCACTGAGCTACGGGGGCGCAGTGCATGCGAAGTGTACCGGCGTGCCGCCCGCACCCACCATCCCCTCGCGCGGGCGGAAGCGTACTATGCAGACGAGCACTGAAGCCCGGCCCGAGCGCGTCGCGCTCTCATGGCAGGAGACGTCCATGACCACGTCCGTCAGCGTAGGGAAACCTGCGAGCCTGTCGCTCGAAATCCGGCGCGTGCCCATGCGGCAACCCATCGACTGGCTGGGCCGCGGTTGGGACGATCTGAAGCAGATCGGCCGGGCCGGTCTCGCTCACGGAGTGCTCATCGCGATTCTGGGAGCAGTTCTGCTGATGCTCGGCAGCACCCACCTGTACCTCACCGCAGCGGCCGTCACAGGCTATCTGCTCGTCGGGCCGGTGATGACCACCGGTCTGTGCGAACTCGCGCGACGGCGCGCGGCGCACGAGCCGTTGGGTTTTGATGAGTCGCTGCAGGGACTGACGCGCAACCCCGACGGCCTCATGCACTTCGGGGGCGTGCTGGCGCTCATCGCGCTGTCTTGGTTTGTACTGTCGGCCTTCCTGCTGACGTCGGTGCTCAATGCTTCGGTGCCGAGTCTCGCGGTCGCGCTGTGGGGCGGAGCGGCCGAGGTGAACGCGGCACAGATCCTGGGCTACGTGGGATGCGGCGCCGTGCTCGCGGGCATGGTCTTTGTGATGTCGGTCGTGGCCGTGCCGCTGATCATCGACCGGCACGCCAGCGCCTCCGATGCGATCCGCGCGAGTCTGCGCGCGACCCTCTTCAACCTGCCGGCGATGCTCGTGTGGGCGGTCCTCATTGTGGGACTCACCGTGTTAGGTTTCGTGACCCTGCTGGTCGGCATGGTGATTGTCGCGCCGCTGCTCGGCTATGCGACCTGGCACGCTTACCGGGACCTTATCGCCTAGAGCGCCGGACAGACCCACATCACGTGCGCCGAGCAGGCGGCGTCCCTGGTGCTTGCTTTGGGTATACACCTCGCGGATTGCATCGATGGCGAAATTCGGCTGATCAAATGGAATGTATTCCGAGCTCTTATCCGTGAATAACTGCCTGGCATTCGAGGAAAGCTCGAGCCATTTAGCCTGCGACCGCGCGACGTTTTCCTCATAGCTCTGCTGCTGTGCATCCTTTGGTCGCCCCGGGTCGAGGGTGTGGATTCCATGGTTGCCGGTCGTCAACACGCGTATCGGCCGCGAGCCCAACGAGCGACTGTGCTGCTGCAGGTAGGTTTCATCCGACGGCATTTGCTCCATTTCTGAAATGAACGCGTCATACATTGCGACCTTGGTCTGCGCGAGTTCCAAGAGCTTGGCATTGAGTTCCGACGACCACACCGACTCCGGTAGGCCGCGGAAGAATTGCTGCGCGCACGTGCGGTCCGGTCGGCCAGGACGCGGGGGTAACGGGGGCAGCGGCTTGCCTGCAGCGATCGCATCGCGGCACTCGCGGAGTTGTGCGATGACCCTGGCATCTCCACGATGTTCGTCTGGGCCACCGACGTCAGCTTCGACCAGCACGAGCCCCGCAGTCTCTGCCATGTACCGGTCCGCAAATGTGCGTACGTTGTCACCACCGAATGCGTGTCCAACCAAAATATAAGGACCCTTGACTCCGGCATTGTGCAGCGCGCCGTGAAGCTCGTCGGCGATTCGCACGCTCGTGCGCGGCATCGGGCCCGCATCGCTAAAGCCCGCTCCAGCGCGATCGTAGCTGCAAGCTCGGGTCCACTTGGCCACCTCCGGCTGCACCATCGTCCAGACGGGTGCCCAGTCTTCCCAGCCCGAATCGAACACGACCGCGGGCGACCCTCTTCCCATGCAGTAGAGACTCAAGCGAGTCCCGTTGACCGAGACGAGTTGTCCGGGACGCGCGTAGAGGTGGTCGCCGGCGGCAGCGCTCCCGATAAGAAAGCCAATGGAAACTGCGGCGGCAAGGGTTTTCATTGTGACCTCACTAGAAGACTGCAATTTCTGGATCTTGCAGGCTCGAGTCATGGCAGCGGACCGCCCGGCGCAACCGGAAAGCGCCGGGAGCGCACAGCGCGTAACCTCCGTCCGTTCGGGTTAGAAGACCGGAGCGGGCCACAATTTGTTGCGCGGCGCGCAGAATTGACTGCGCGAGTGATGCGGATGCTAAGGGGGTTCGATCGGCTCGAGCTGTGAGAATGTGTCCTGGCAGGTTTCGACTTGGTTGCCGTTCTGGACTTCGTAGAGGCGATAGGGCGGGCGCTCTTGCCGACCGCAAACGGTTTTCACTACTTCACACTAAATGCCGGCACCGCTCCGCCATTCTCAATGAACGTGCACTTACCATCCGCGCACACCCGATTCTCCATCTCGATCCGCTTCAACTGGACATACTGCTCAGGTGACAGACCGATAGCCTGTCGATAAGCATTATCTGCCGCCGCCCGTGCCTCTTCAGCCGACTTGCGCTGGACTTCTGCCAACTTGGTCTGCTGCTCCGTCTGGATGCGTTGCTCCTGCGTGGCCGTTTCAATGCGCTGATTCTTGATGGCATCAGGCGGATTGGCTCGCCCTACAGTCATCGTAACAAGCTGGATCGGCAATCCCTTTTCCTTGATGAAAGCCTTCAAGGCGTCTCGGATCTCCGCATCGATAGCATCCAAGGCTGTCGTACTGATCGCCGTTTCATTCATGCCGCGCTTGCGCACAGCCTGTCTGACCATCGTCTTGAACTGCTCTTCCAGATTGTTCTGATACCATTTCGGTCCGAAATTCTTGATCAACACCACTGAATCCGTGACTTGTAACACCACGATGGCATGAAAACTGATCGGTACGCCATCCGAGGTCATCGTGTCGTGCATCTCAGTATCGAACTTCTGAGGCTGCATGTAGACATCCACACCTTCAGTCGTGATAGCTGCGAACGTTCGTCCCGGCTTGACCGGATCAGAATCGACTCCGCCATGGCCGAAAATCCATGGCTTTTCGATCAACACGACTTCATGGCCCGCATCAGGCGAATACACACTGCAGCCTACCAGCCCCAACGCAATCAACATTATTAGATATTTCATTGATCTACCCTTTCAAATTCGCATCGCGACCGTTTGCGTGCATCCGCTGCGGTACGCGGTTTACCGAATTGGCGATACCCCAAGCCGCTACCCGTGCTCAGGCTGGGCTGTCAGAGGGACCGACCGGCCCAGCCGGCACAACTAAAAGCGCCTGTTTTCCTGAGTTCGTGAACGGCGCGGGGACCACTTGGGATCGTCGAGGAACAGGGGGTTGGTGGAGCGGAAGGGGATCGAACCCTCGACCTTCGCATTGCGAACGCGACGCTCTCCCAGCTGAGCTACCGCCCCACGCAAGGCGCGCGATTCTAGCATCGCGTTCCGGCAGGTCCAATCAAGTTTTAGCCGCCCACGCGGGATGCGGCTATGATCCGTCGGGAGCCGCAGGAGTTCGCGGACCGGAGACCAGGCATGCTGGCCATGGGTGGGCGAGCACCGGAGTTTACGCTGCCGGATCAGGACGAGCAGAGTGTGTCGCTGAGCACGCTGCTGCGCCACGGCCCGCTGATCCTGTATTTTTATCCGGCGGACTTCACTCCGGGGTGCACGCGCGAGGCCTGCGCGATCCGTGACTTGACTGCCGAAATCCAGGAGGCGGGTCTCGACGTCGCCGGCGTGAGTCCTCAGACCCCTGCGAGTCATCGCGCGTTCCGCGAAAAGCACAAGCTGCAGTTCACCCTCCTTTCCGACGTCGACAAGTTCGTCATCCGTATGTACGACGTGCGGGGGCCCCTGGGGTTCGGCGTGCGTCGCGCCACCTATCTCATCGATCAGGCGCGCTACATTCGCGCCGCGGTACTCGCCGACTTCCGCATCAGTCAGCACGAAGATTTCATCCGCAGGGCCGTGGCGCTGAGTGCCGGTGGCACGCGCCGCACACGTACCAGCTGAAGCGCTCACCCCGTCAGAGCCTGATTCGCGCCAGGTGGGCACGCCCGAAACTGGGGACGCTGACCACATATAGGACGGCAGACTCGCCCGGTGCGGCGGCGACGGTGTCCACGCCGGTCAGTTCACGAATCATCTGCGGCAGCGTCACGCCGCTGCCGATCACCAGCACCGTGCCGCCCGCATGCTCGCGCAACATACGGGCGGCCGCGGCCCGTGCGTCGCCGGCGCTGAACACGAGCGGCGCGCGGTGCAGCCGTTCCACCAGTGGCGCCGCGGTCTGCTGGGCGCGCCGGTCGTCGCTCACGTAAATCGCGTCAAGCCGTCCGCCGGCATTTGGGTCGCCGAACATGTGCGCCAGGTGCTGCGCGCGCTGCTCGCCCTCGGGGGAGAGGGGAGGATCGTCAATGCTTCCGGGTTCCTTCTCCACCGAGCGCACGAGCAATACCACGGTGGTGGTTGCACTGCGATAGAACGTCACCGCAACGCCGCCGATTACCACAACGGCCAGCAGCGTCAGCCACAACGGTGCCAGAAACGGGCGTCGGTGGCGCGTTATGGCGGGCGGGTCCATGCGGCAATCATATAGTGCCCGCGCATTTTGCAGCGGGTGTCTGTAATGTGCGCGGTGAGGGGGCAATGCCAACCGGCGGTCATACGACGGTCATCCAGCGCATCCTAGAGCGACGCGCGGCGCGGGCGACTGTCGAGGAGACCACGGCAACCATCGCGGTCATGCTGCGAGTGGTGCCGCCGCCGCGCGCGCTGCTCGTCTGCCAGGATGCAGTGGTGCGCCAACAGCTGGAACGCCGCATTACGGCCGACATGCTCGACTACGAGTCCCTGGCCGACGAACACGAGGCTCTGCGCCGTTTTGACAGCCAGTTTTGCCCGGTGGTGGTGACGGACTCTCTGGAGATGGTGCGCCAACTGCGGGCGCGCACCGGAGTGCGCGTGCCATTCGTAGTCTACGTGGCGGAGCTGGATGACGCCGCCGAGCGCGAGGCTGGACTCACCGCAGGCGCCGACGACTGCGTAGCACGGCGGGCGTCCGAGCGCGAGCTGGACGCACGCCTCGGCGCCGCACGACGCATTGCGGAGCTCGAGAGCGTGCTGCGGGTCACCCTGGCAGAGAACCGCAAGCTGTCGGCCATCGACGATCTGACCCGCGTTAACAGCCGGCGCTTCTTCAGCAAGCACTTTCCACGCGAGGTGGAACGCGCAGCGCGCTACGGGCGAGCCTTGTCACTCGTGCTGTGCGACATCGACCTCTTCAAGAGCATCAACGACACGCGCGGTCACGCCTGTGGCGATCAGATCCTGCGGCAGTTCGCCGCGCGCCTGCAGCACAGCCTGCGGCGCGGCGTCGATTGGGTGGCGCGCATCGGCGGCGAGGAATTCGCCATCGTGTTGCCCGAGACCGGCTATCAGCAGGGGCTCGACGTCGCCCGCAAGCTGCGTGCGGCGATCGCGCAGCCCCCGTTCAAGACGGACGGCAAGAGCGTGGACGTGACCGCGAGCTTCGGACTGTGCGGACTCGACCGCGTGCCCGCCGGCGAGCGCCGGCTCGCGGAGCGCGTCCTGAAGATTGCCGACGCGGCGCTCTACCGCAGCAAGAACGCCGGCCGCAATTGCGTCACGGGCACCATGCTGAACGCAGCCATCGACTGAAGCGCGTCGGTGGCGAAAACCCGTTCATCGTGACGCAAGCCCTTGCGCGGGCTGAGCGTTTGCGCACGCGTGCCGCGTCTGTCCACATGGTTATGCACAAATTCTGTGGATAAGTCCCCCGCGGTGGCAACCGCCTCCCGCTTGTGTGAGACTGCGCGTCTTTCGCGTCGCGAGCCCACCCATGAAGAAGACAGGCAGCGAACAGGACACCCCGGCTGAGCCTCTCGAGCGGGCGCGGCTGCAGGCGGACGTCGCCAAGCAACGCGTGCGCATCGCCAAGGAAGAACTGAAGCGCGCACGCAAGCGCCTGAAAGAGGCCAAGCGCGAAGCCAGGCGCGCGCGTAAGCACTCGGCCGCCGCGCGCAAGGTCTGGAAGCGCGCCCGCCGTGCCCAGAAAGGCAAACCCGGGTCCAAAGTGGTGAAGAGGGCCGCGCCGCGTGCGAAGCGCAGATCGGCTGCGGCGAGGCGTCCCGCCGCCGCGCAGCGCGCGGTGCCGAAGCGCACCGCCCGCAGCGCCACGACCCGTCGCCGCACCCGACGAGCCACGCCACACGCCCCGGCAGCACCTCGGGCCGCGGTGCGTCGCAGTGCGCCGCGCGGCGCGGTCGCGCCGGTCAAACCCGCGCGCGTTCGCGCCCGCCGCGCGGCCTCCACCGCACCGCCTGCGCCCGCCGCCGCGCCTGCGGACGAAGGCGCGCCTTTGGCGGTTACCCCCGCCGACCAGGCGGCCTGAAGGCCAAGGGATTTGCCTCATGCAGGATCAGCACGTTTCACCCTCCAGTTCGCGGATGCTCGCAGGGTACCTCACGGACATCGAACAGCTGCTCGATGAACAGCACCGCGACGCGGCGCTGCGCGAAGCCTTCGATCTGCCGCGCATCGCGGTCGCGCTGACCGACCCGCAGCTGCGCTGCTCCGGGGAACAGGTGAAGACCTGGTGCGAGCAATGGATCGGGCCGCCGGGCGCCGAGCGCCGCGCGCACGCCCTCGATTACGAGCGCGTCGGCCGCAACGTCAGCGAGCGCGTGACGCAGCAAGGCGCTGCCGGTCCCGAATCGGTGCCCACGCGCGCGCTGCGCAGGCTGCGACTGCGCCGTTACGTGCGCACGCCGTCGCGCGGTTTTTCCGCGACGCACAGCGAGAACCTCGCCCCCCAGGAGACCGAAGCGGTTGAGATGTGTACGGCGCTGGTCGAAGCCGCGCGCCGCTGGTACGCCCGCAGCGCATGTCACGACACCACCGTGCAGACCAATCTCGCGCGGCTTGCCGTTCTGCGCTAGATCTCCTCCCTGAACGGACATTCAACGCTATCTCCAAAGCGGGCCCATCGGCCGCTGCAGCGTATCTATTTGTTCCACCTGACTTTCTCTGACCTCTAACGCCCGTCTTGCGTCTCTTCCGGGGTTGGTGGAATATAGCCGCGCCTGGGGGAGTCATAAACATTGAGTGAGCGTTCAATGCACCACTCAAGCAGCGTACACAGAGTCTCTGCCGTAGAGCGCGGCGCGCGCCCGCCGCTGCGAGTTGGCGTGGTCCTCGCGCATCACTTCACGCTGTCGGCGTTTGCAGTGTTCATCGATCACCTGCGTCTGGCTGCTGACGAAGGCGATCGCAGCCGGCCCCTGCACGTGCAATGGTCGATCATGGCGAGCCGCCCGGAGTCGGTGCCGGCAAGCTGCGGCGTGCTGCTCGAGCCCACCAGCGCGCTGCTGTCGCCGGAACTGCTGGACTACGTGGTGGTGATCGGCGGGATCCTGCACGCGGGACCGCAGATCGACGAGACGACGACGCGCTACCTGCGCGAGGTCGGCGCGACGCAGCTGCCGCTGATCGGCATCTGTACGGGCAGCTTCATCCTGTGCCGCACAGGGCTGATGAAAGGCCGGCGCTCCTGCGTCAGCTGGTATCACTATCAGGATTTTCTCGAGGCCTTTCCCACCCAGGAGGTCATCGCCGACCGCCTGTTTCTGGCGGATGGCCCGCGCATCACCTGCGCCGGCGGGGCGGGAGCTGCGGCACTCGCGACCTACCTGATCGAACAGCATCTGGGGCCGGCGGTCGCGCAGAAAGCCAGCCAGGTGCTGCTGTTCGACCGGCCGCGCTCCGGCAGCGATGCCCAACCGCACCCACCGCTGTCGGAAACCGTCACGGAGCCGCGGGTACGCCGTGCGCTGCTGCTCATGGAGCAGAACCTCGCGCGTCCCATCGCGGTCGCCGCGGTGGCGGGGGAGCTCGGCCTGTCCGCGCGGCAACTGGAGCGCCTGTGCCGGCAGCACGTCGGCATGGGTCCGGCCTCGCTCTACCGGCAGCTGCGCATGCGCTACGCGAATTGGCTCATCGAGAATACCGACCGCTCGGTTACCGACATCGCCAACGAAGCGGGGTTTGCGGACTGCGCGCACTTCTCGCGCCAGTTCAAGGATGCCTACGGGCTGTCGCCCTCGACGCGCCGCCTGCAGCCGCAGCGCGCCGCCAACGGCGATGCCGCGCGGGCACGGGTTTTCGAGTAGCTGCAGGGCGCGCTTGCGGCGCAGCCGTGGTGCACTTCATTTCAAAAGGGATCAAGCAATGAACCCGAAGATCTCATATGCGGTAGCGGCCATCCTGGGAGGCTCGTCCTGCGGAGCGTACGCTGCCGAGCCGGCTGCCGGCGGTACCGAAGCGGCTACCGGGGCGCTCGAAGAGATCACCGTCACCGCGCAGCGCCGCACGGAGAGCATGCAAAACGTGCCGATCTCGATGCAGGCATTTACCGCACAAACGCTGCAGCAGCTCAACGTCTCGACGTTAGACGACTACATCAAGTATCTGCCGAACGTTACGACGGCTAACAACGGGCCGGGGCAGAACGAGGTCTTCATGCGGGGCTTAAGCGCCGGCTCGCAGGCCAGCCAGGGGAGTGGTTCGACGGGCGTCTGGCCGAATGTCGCAATCTACCTGGATAATCAATCCGGCCAGCTCCCGAATCGCAACCTCGACATCTATGCCGCTGATCTGAATCGCATCGAGGTTCTGGAGGGCCCGCAGGGAACGCTGTTCGGTGCCGGCGCCGAGGCCGGCGTGATCCGCTACATCACGAACGAGCCGAAGCTCGACGTGACCGAGGTAAACGTCAAGGCCGGCTACGGAGTGACCGCTCACGGCGATCCGAATAGCGACGTGACGGCGGTTTTGAACCTGCCGGTAATCGCCGGCCGCATGGCCGTGCGTGCGGTGGTCTACGACGATCGGCGCGGCGGCTACATCGACAACGTGCCGGCGACCTTCACTCGCAAGAACACCGACATCGGAATTCACTATGCGCAATATACGGCCGTCGCCGGACAATGTCCGAACGGCCAGCCACCCAGTCCCCCGCCCAACGCCGGTTTTTGCGTGCCGCCCGGCAGCCCCGCAATCAACAACAACAACCTGGCTGCAAGAGCCATCAACCCCGTCACCTACCAGGGAATACGAGCCGAGGTGCTCTACAAGTTCAACGATGACTGGGATGCGCTGATCACGCAGTCGTACCAGAACATGGACTCGCGCGGCGTGTTCTACCAGCAGCCCAACGCCTCGGATGGCGCGGCCCTGTCCCCGCTCGAAGTCACGCTGTTTAACGGCGCCTACGACAAGGACAAGTTCGCGAGCACTGCCTGGACGGTGAATGGCAAGTTCGCCAGTTTGAAGGCCGTCTATACCGGCGGCTACCTGGTGCGCAATGTCGAACAGATCGGCGACTACACGAATTACGCGCGCGGCGTATTTGCCGACTACTACCAGTGCTACGGTCCCGGAACGGGCTATGACAACAGTCTCACCTCAACCTGCTTCTCGCCGAGTGCCACCTGGCATAATGTCGAGCGCAACACGCACCAGCAACACGAATTCCGCCTGAGCACGCCGGACGAGTGGCGTTTGCGCGCGATCGCCGGCGCGTACTGGGAAGACAACAAGCTGTACGACCAGACCGGCTGGCTGTACAAGACTATTCCTCCGTGTACCTCGAACGCCACGCCAGGTACGCCGGGCAACGGCAATACCGGCTGCTTGTCGAACGTGGGCACGTTCCCCGGCACGACGGTGCAGAACCCCGGGGTGCAAAGCGACAACATCTCTTTCTACCAGGACCAGGTGCGCGAAACGAAGCAGACGGCTTTCTTCGCTTCCGTCGACTTCGATCTGATTCCGAAGGTGTTGACGGCGACGCTCGGTACACGGCATTTCCGCTTTGAGAACTCCCTGGCTGGCAGCGTCCTGTCCAGTTTCGGTTGCTTCGAGGGAGGCGTTCTGCCCGGTGGATGCCAATCAGCTTCCTCCTTCAACCTCAACGCACAGAATCTCCAGGACACCGAATCCGGCTACAAGAGCCGCGGGAATCTGACCTGGCACATCACACCGGACGTCATGGTGTATTACACGTTCTCGCAGGGCTTCCGCCCGGGTGGCTTCAACCAGAATGGCGGCTTCTTCATCTACGCCCCGGGGCCAGATGGCGTGCCGCAGTACGCGGTCCCCAGGTCGTACCAGTCCGACAAGCTGACCAACAACGAGATCGGCTGGAAGACGGAATTTCTTGATCATCGCCTGCAGTGGAACGGAGCCGTGTACCGCGAGAACTGGGACAACGTCCAGGTCGCTTTCTTCGACCCTGGCGTAACCGGCAACATCTTCTTCGACACCAACGGCCAGAACTTCCTCATCAAGGGTGTTGAGACTTCGCTCGTGGCCCGCGTGGTGCCCGGACTCACCCTGCAGGGGGCGGCATCCTGGAACCAGAGCCGGCAGACGAATTCGCCGGCGCTGATCGACCAGAATCCGGCCAGCGTGAACGTCGGCAAGCCGATCACGCAGGTCTGCGACACCAGTGGCGCGAACTGCGCGCCGATCACGAACCCCTACGGCCCGATCGGCGCCCCGAGCGCCAATGCGCCGCCGATTCAGCTCAGCCTGCGCGCCCGCTACGAGTGGAGCATCGCCGGATACGTACCTTACGTTCAGTTCGGCGCCACGCACAGCGGCCATTCATTCACGCAGGCGGGTGCGAATCCCACCTTCTTGCCGGGCGGAACCGTCACTAACTCCAGGGGACGGTTCGAGAATCCTGCCTACACGGTCTATGACGCATCCTGCGGCGTAGCCAAGGATGCCTGGTACGTGAACGTGTACGCTGAGAACCTCAGCAATTCGAACGCCAGCGTCTTCGTCAGCACCGATCAATTCATCATTGCGCAGACGCCCCTGCGGCCGCGGGTACTCGGCGCCACGTTCGGGTACAAGTTTTGACGAATGCGATGATATCGTTCCCCTATGAGCCATGCCTCGGCGGTGGAACTTGAGGTTCGGCGGATACGCCAACTCGTAGCAGAGCGGCAGTTCGCGCAAGGCCTAGCGGCGGCTGACGCGCTGCTGGTCACGGTGCCTGAGAATCGCGACGTCCTGTATCTGCGCGCGCTGGCGCAACGCATGCTCGGCGACATCCCTGCGGCGCTGGCCACGCTCGCCGGACTTGAACGCCTGCAACCTCGCTTCAGCCTCCTGTTCCAGGAGCGCGGTCATTGCTACATCGTGCTGAAGCAAGCACCCCAGGCGATCGACGCCTTTCTGCGCGGCGTGCACATTAATCCGGCCCTGCCGGCCAGCTGGAGCATGCTCGAAGGCTTATACCGGATGACCGGGCAGGCTGAGAACGCCGCGGAGGCGGCCGCGCAGGTTGCGACGCTAAAGAAACTGCCCGTCGAGGTCGTGACGGCGACGGCGCTGTTCTCGGACGGTGAATTGGCGGAGGCGGAGCAGCTCATTCGCGCCTTTTTGATCCAACATGGCCACCACGTCGAGGCCATGCGTCTGCTCGCGCGCATCGGCATCGAGCGGGATGTGCTCGACGATGCTCAACTATTGCTTGAGGCGGTGCTCGACCTGGCGCCTGATTATCACGCAGCCCGATTCGAATATGCCCAGGTCCTTATCAAGCGCCACCTGTACCAACGGGCGCAGGAGCAAGCCGAGAAGCTGCTCGCGGCGGATCGGTTAGACCGTAACTATCGCACGCTCTATGCAATGACCTACGTGGGTCTCGGCTTGCACGAACGCGCCATCGAACTTTACCGGGAACTATTGACCGGTGCCGCGCAGCCGGCTGACTTGCATCTGTCGATTGCTCACTCGCTCAAGACGCTGGGGCGTCGCGAGGAGGCTGTCGCCGGGTATCGCGCCGCGGCGGCGGCCCGCACCGGTTATGGCGACGCCTATTGGAGTCTCGCGAATCTCAAGACCTACCGGTTCGAGGACCGGGAGTTGGAGCAGATGCGTGCCGCGCAATCCGCGGCGTCGACCTCGGTGGTTGACCGGTACCATCTATGCTTTGCACTCGGTAAGGCGCTCGAGGACCGGCAGCAATATCAGGAGTCCTTTGAGTACTACGCCCGCGGCAATGCGCTCAAGCGCTCCGCAAGCCGTTACCGGCCGGAGGTCTTCGAACTCAATACGCGCCTGCAGATCGAAGTCTGTACTCCTGAAGTTTTCGCTCGCCACCGGCATGGCGGCGCATCCGCCGCCGATCCCATATTCATCGTGGGTCTGCCGCGCTCCGGCTCTACACTCATCGAGCAAATTCTGGCGTCACACTCCGCGGTCGAAGGTACCCAGGAGCTTGCCGACATCCCGCGCATCGTGGTGGATCTGAGGGGCCGTGAGCCGGAGGCCGATAACCCGCGCTATCCGGCGGTGCTGGCGCAGCTGACTGCCGAAGACTATCGCCGCCTCGGCGAGAAGTATTTGAGCGATACACGTATCTACCGAACCGGCAAGGCACGGTTCATCGACAAGATGCCGAACAACTTCCGGCATGTCGGACTCATCCACTTGATGTTGCCCAACGCCAGGATCATCGACGCGCGGCGCGAACCGATGGCCTGTTGCTTCGGCAATCTCAAGCAGCTGTTCGCGAGCGGCCAGGAATTCGCGTACAGCGTCGAAGACATCGCGCGTTACTACCGTACCTACCTTGAACTCATGCGACACTGGGATGCCGTCCTGCCTGGGCGCGTGCTGCGTGTGCAACACGAAGACCTGGTGGATGACCTGGAAGGGAATGTGCGTCGATTACTCGACTATTGCGAGCTTGAGTTCGAACCCGCCTGCGTCGAGTTCCACAAGACCGAACGGAGCGTGCGTACGGCGAGTTCGGAGCAGGTCCGCCAGCCGATCTATCGCGAGGGTCTGGACCAGTGGCGTCACTACGAACCCTGGCTCGGACGCTTGCGCGAGGCCCTCGGCGATGCGCTCACGCGTTACCGCGACTAGATCCGGCCCGGGAGGCGGCCTTCGCTCTGCGCCTGGTGGCCGAGGGTGAGCGCGCTGAAAAAGATCGTCAGCAGGCAGCACGCGACCATGGTCGTGAACACGCCGCCCCAGCCCCAATGGTCGGCGATCCAGCCGACACCGGTTCCCGCGATCGCCGAGCCGAACACGTAACCGAAGAAACCGGTAAAGCCGGCCGCGGTGCCGGCAGCCTTCTTGGGCACGAGATCGAGCGAGTGCAGGCCGATGATCATGATCGGCCCATAAATCAGGAAACCGATCGCGATGAGCGCCGCGTAGTCGATCCACAGCGGCCCCTTCATGTTGAGCCAGTACACGACGACGGCGACCAGCGTCAGGGCCATGAACAGCATGGTCGCCGGCGCCCGCTTACCCTTGAACCACTTGTCGGAAATCCAGCCGCAGGCGATGGTTCCGGGGACCGCCGCGTACTCGTACAGCGACCAGCCGACGCTCGACTGCTGGAACGAGAAGCCCTTGGCGGTCTGAAGATACGTCGGGATCCAGTTCACCACGCCATAGCGGACGAAGTAGCAGAACGCGTTGGCCGCCGCGATCGCCCACAGGTAGCGGTTGGGAAGGACGTACTTGAAAAAGATTTCCCGGAACCCGAGCGTGTGCTCGTGGGCTTCGGTATAGCCAGGCGGGTAGTCGTTCTTGTAGTGCTCCACGGCGGGCAAGCCGCGCGATTGCGGTGTGTCCTGGAGCAGGAAACAGACGCCGATCGCCACCGCCGCGGCGATGAGTGCGTTGAAGTAGAACTTCGCCCGCCAGTCGTGGAACAGCATGACGCCGACGAGCGCGAAGTTGGCAACGAGCGCCCCGCCGATGTTGTGCGCCGTGTTCCATGCCGAAACTGTCAGGCCGCGCTCCTTGGTACTGAACCAGTGCACCATGGTCTTGCCGCACGGCGGCCAGCCCATACCCTGAACCCAGCCGTTCAGCGCCTGGATTGCGGCGATGGCGAACAGCGACGCGCAGGCCGCCTCGACGAGGCCGAACGCAGCCATAATCGCGCTCGACAGGAGCAGGCCGAGGGGGAGGAAGTACTTCGGGTTGCTCTTGTCGGAGACCGAGCCCATGAGGAACTTCGACAGGCCGTACGCTATGGAGAGGCCGGTGAGCGCGCCGCCGAGCCCCGCCTTGGTGTACTGCGGGTGCTCTCTGAGGATGTCGGGGATCGCGAGCGCGAGGTTGTTGCGCACGAGGTAGTAGCCGGCGTAGCCGACGAAGATGCCGATGAACACCCGCTTGCGCAGCCGCCGATAGGTGGGGTCCACCTCTTCGACCGGCAAAGGGGCGGCAAAGGCCGCCGGCTTCAGCAACCCGATCATCGCTGCGCGCTCTCCCAGCGCGGAGCGCTGTAGTACGGTACCGCCGCCCTGGGCAGGAGCGCTGCGCCGCGAATGTGATCGGCCGCCTTTTCCGCCAGCATGATGGTCGGCGCGTTCAGATTGCCGGTGGTGATCGAGGGCATGATCGAGGAGTCGACCACGCGCAACGCCTCGACGCCGATGACGCGCGTCTGCGGGTCAACCACCGCTTGTCGGTCGGTGACGCTGCCCATCCTGCAGGTGCACGAGGGGTGAAAGGCGGTCTCGACCTTGTCGCGGATGAAGGCGTCGATCTGCTCGTCACTCTGAACGCCCGCTCCCGGCTGAATCTCCCGGCCGCGATAGCGATCGAAAGCCGGCTGCGCGAAGATCTCGCGCGTGAGGCGCACGCAGGCGCGCATCTCCTCCCAGTCCTCGGACCGCGACATGTAGTTGAAGCAGATGCGGGGCTTGTCGAGCGCCTCGGCGGACCTCAAGCGCACCCACCCCTGGCTGCGCGAGCGCATGGGCCCCGCGTGTGCCTGAAAGCCGTGCTCGCGCGCCAGCGATGAACCGTCGTAGTTCACCGCCAGCGGCAGGAAATGAAACTGGATGTCCGGGTAGCGCACCCCGGCGCGGCTGCGGATGAAGCCGCCGGTCTCGAAGTGATTGCTGGCGCCGAGGCCGTCCTTGGTGAGGAGCCAGCGCGCGCCGATGAGCGCGCGGCGCATGAGCGATATCTGCGAATAAAGCGTGATGGGCTCGCGGCTGGCGACCTGGAAGTAGAACTCCAGATGATCCTGCAGGTTCTCGCCCACACCCGGCAGCTCGCGCACCACGCCGATGCCGTGGGCGGCGAGCTCGCGTTCCGGGCCGATGCCCGACAGCATCAGCAGCTGGGGCGAGTTGATCGGGCCTGCGCACAGGATGACCTCGCGCCGTGCGCGCACCTCATGCAGGGTACCGCCGCGCTGGTAGCGAACGCCCACCGCCCGCCGCCCCTCGAGCAGGACTCGCGTGGCGAGCGCGTGGGTGCGCACCGTGAGGTTGCGCCGCCGCATTGCCGGTCGCAGGTAGGCATTCGCGGCGCTGCAACGCCGGCCGCCCCCCACGGTCATGTCCATCTTCCCGAAGCCTTCCTGCTGAAATCCGTTCATGTCGGCGGTCACCAGGTAGCCGGCCTCCCGCCCCGCCTCCAGCCACGCCGCGTGCAGGGGGTTGGTGAGGAACCCGCGGCGCGTCGCCAGCGGACCATCGCCACCGCGGTAGTCATCGCCGCCCTCGGCGCGGCGTTCCGCGCGCTTGAAGTACGGCAACACGTCGTGGTAGCCCCAGCCGGCGGCGCCCTCGGCCTCCCAGCGCTCGAAGTCGAGCGGGTTGCCGCGCACGTACACGAGCCCGTTGATCGAAGAGGAACCGCCGAGCACCTTGCCGCGCGGCGTGTGCAGTCGGCGGCCATTCAGGTGCGGCTCCGGTTCGGTGTAGTAGCGCCAGTCGTAGCGCGCCATGTTCATGGGGATCGAAAGGGCGCTGGGCATCTGAATCCACGGCGAGCGGTCCGAGCCGCCGAACTCGAGCACCAGCACGCTGTCCCTGCCGTCCTCGGTGAGACGATCCGCCAGCACGCAGCCCGCGGAGCCCGCGCCGACGATCACGTAGTCCACCGCCTCCACGGCCCTAGTAGGGCGCGTCGATGTCGCCCATGGCGACGTACACGCTCTTGAGCTGCGTGTAATGCTCGATGGCGGCGCGGCCGTTCTCGCGCCCGAGACCCGACATCTTGACGCCGCCGAACGGCAACTCGACCGGGGTGATGTTGTAGTGATTGATCCAGCAGGTGCCGGCCTGCAGCTGCGCGATCACGCGGTGCGCGCGCGTCAGATCGTTGGTGAACACGCCGGCGGCCAGACCGAACTCGGTGGCGTTGGCACGCGCGATCACCTCGTCCTCCTCTGCGAACTGCAGCACCGACATCACCGGGCCGAAAATCTCCTGGCGCACGATGTCCATGTCGTCATGGCAGCCGTCGAACACCGTGGGCGCGACGAAGTAGCCATTCGCCAGATCCCCGCTCGTCACCCGCGCACCGCCCGTGAGCAGCCGCGCGCCCTGCGCCCGACCGCGGGCGATGAACCCCAGCACCTTCTCCATGTGCTCCGCGGAAATCAGCGCTCCCACCTGGGTAGCAGGATCCATCGGATCCCCGATGCGCATCGCGGCGGCGCGCGAGCGCAGGCGCTCCACGAAGGCGGCGTGCACGCTCTGGTGCACGAACACGCGCGTGCCGTTCGAACATACCTCCCCCGCCGAGTAGAAATTTCCGAGCAGCGCGCCCGCCACGGCGTTATCCAGTTTCGCATCGCCAAACACGATGAGCGGAGACTTGCCGCCGAGCTCGAGGGTCACCTGTTTGAGAGTCGCGGCGGCATCGGCCATGACGGCCTTGCCCGTACCGACCTCGCCGGTGAGCGAGATCTTGCGGATGTCGCGATGGCGCGTGAGGAGCCGCCCGGTCTGCGCCTGTCCCTGCACGACCTGGAACACCCCGTCGGGCAGTCCCGCCGCCGCAAACACCTCCTGAAGTTTCATAGCCGTGAGCGGGGTGAGTTCGGCGGGCTTGAAGATCATGGCGTTGCCGCACGCGAGCGCCGGAGCCGACTTCCAGCAGGCGATCTGCAGCGGGTAGTTCCACGCGCCGATGCCGGCGACCACCCCGAGCGGCTCGCGGCGCGTGTAGCCAAAGGCCTGTGACCCCAGATCAAGGTGCTCTCCGGCGATTCCCGCGGCCAGCCCGGCGTAATATTCCAGGCACTCCGCGCCCGACAGCACATCGACCGCGCGCGTCTCCTGGATGGGCTTGCCGGTGTTGCGGGTCTCGAGCACGGCGAGCTCCTCATTGCGCTCGCGCAGCAAGCGCGCCGCGCGGTGCAGCACGCGCCCGCGCTCTGCCCCGCTGAGCGCGGCCCATTTCTTTTGCGCCGACTGCGCTCTCAGCACTGCGGCATCGATCTGCGCCGCACCGTCGGCGCTCAACTCCGCGAGCACCGCGCCGTTGGCAGGGTTGATCACCTTGAAGGGGCCGCCGGCACCGGCGGTGCCGCGCGGCGCGTGCTCGGTCATCACGGGCGCCGTCTGTGCCTGCGCCAGCTCCTTCAACCGCCCCTCGACGAACGCCGTCAGCAGCGCCCGCGCGCTCTCACTGTCGGCTTCCTGCCATTCCGAGAGCGCGGCGCGCAACCACACCCCATCGATCATGGCGGCGATCATGGACGCGAGGCTGCGCGCGTCCTCGCCCGATATCATCCGACGCAGATCGTTGCGCAGGTTCGACAACATGCGGCGCTGGTAGGCGGTCTGCACCCGTTTCAGACCTCGCACGTGCAGGACCTGGCCCCAGAACGCGAGCCATGCCGTGCCCGTGCGCTTATCGAATTCTTCGGGCGCGAGATTGGTGTCGATGACCGCCTGCACTCTGCCGCGGGGGGTGCGGGCGAGCGCGAGCCGCGCCCGCACCCGCACCGCGAGCGTGCGCGCGAGTGTGCGAAAGGCGGCTTCGAGCAGTCCGTCCTTGTCGTCGAAGTAGTGCGCCACGAGCCCCGGCGAAACTCCCGCGCGCCGCGCAATCTCTGCGAGAGTCGTGCCGACATAGCCGACTTCGGCGAGACTGTCGATCGTGACCTCCACCAGTTGCACCCGCCGCGCCTCCTCCGCTTCATCCCGTGGGGAGCCGCTGTGATGCACGAGGTCTTTGAGGGTGGTTGATTGTCTGTTCAACGGGGTACTCCAGAGACGCGTCCGGGAGCGCTCGTGAGGCGCCTCGCGGCGCCCCATTCGCCCAGTCGATACTTCGTGGCTACTCAGTAACTTGCCTGATCTTCAGGGGCTTGACAGGTGGTCTGTTAAACGGCTATTCAAGCCGAAGCGGAAATGATGGAGTCGGCGGCCTCACGGGTCAAGTGGAGCGCGTATGGCGCCGGCGGCAACGGCGCCGGCCGAGCCCGCGGGGTGCCGGATCGTGCGCCTGTCGGATATCGGCTGGACCGACGTGACGGCCACGACTGCGCTGTTCGGCGCCCTGATACGGCATCTGGGCTACCGTGCCGAGATCACCGTACTGTCCCTGCCGGTGACCTACGCGTCGATGAAGAACGGCGACATCGATGTATTTCTCGGCAACTGGATGCCCTCGATGCAGGAGGACCGCAAGGGCTACGTCGCGGAAGGCTCGGTGGTGGTGATCCGGCCCAATCTCACCGGTGCCAAGTACACTCTCGCGGTTCCCGCCTACACCTTCGCGGCGGGGCTACGCACCTTTGCCGACATTGCGCGCTTCGCCCCGCAACTGCAGAACTCGATCTACGGCATCGAGCCGGGCAACGACGGCAATCGCCTGGTGCTCAGCATGCTGCGGCAGAATCTGTTCGGCCTGGGGAGCTTCAAGCTGATCGAGTCGAGCGAACAGGGGATGCTCGCCGAAGTCGAGCGGGCGATGCGCGATGACCTGCGCTATCTCGCGGGCGGAGATGCGGTGTTCGGACCGGACTCCGGCGGCGCGGCCGTGTACACCAACACCCGCGCCGGCTATTCGCGGCAGTGCCCCAACAGGGGTGGCCCCGCCTATGCGTAGATCAGCATAGGCGGGGCCAGCTGTTTCGTTCATTGCTTCGGCTGTACTGGCATGGCTCTCGATCTCGCTGCTGCGGTTTGGAGCTGGATTCTGGGTCGAGTTCGTAGTTTGCCTAATTTGCAGCCTATTGACTGCGGTTCCGGAACGTGTCCCAGCATCCGCACCAGCTCGGGGTCGACTGAGGGCCCGCGATCCAGGTTGCAAGACTGATTCCGACGAACGGAATCACCGAAACAAAAAATCGTCGCAAAGGTTTCGAGTTGATGCATGCGGAACATCAACAGTCGCAGCTGCGGGTGTGACACACAGAAACCGTGCGAATTGAGGATGGCTCCCGTCTAACGTCGCCGCGCGCCCAGTATTCAAGGAGCGAGGCTTCTTACCGGTCATCTGCTCGACGGCCGGCCTGATACCGGCCGCATAGCCGGCTTTCACGATGTCCCAGAACTGGATGTAGGCATCCACGAACTGCGGGATTAGTCCGGCGCCGAGCAATGCAGCCCGATATGCGTCGCCGGGGAGGTCCACGAGCGGCGGCTCGGGGTCAACACTACCGGTTCGACGGTTGGCACTGCTAATGTCGCCCCAATGGCCGGTCTGGAGCGAAACGTGGGGCAGCGGGCGGCACAACGCGAGCGTATCGGTCATCGGAATGTCCGCCTGTGTGACGAATTTGGATCAGCCGAGCGTCGGTAGGATTGCCCGAGCGACGACCCATTTCAGAGAGGACACAGGCGTGGTTAAGAGCAAGGCTACCGGACGGACCGACAGCGGCATGGAGCACTTCGGCTACAAAGAATCGCTTGCTCGCAGCATCGGGGCGTTCGGCAGCTTCGCTGCCGGCGTCAGTTATATCTCAATACTCACCGGTACCTTCCAGCTGTTCTACTTCGGCTTCGGCACTGACGGGCCGGCCTATCTGTGGTCCTGGCCGCTGGTGCTCATCGGTCAGTTGGCGGTCGCGCTCTGCTTCATGGAGCTGGCCGCCAAATACCCCATCGCCGGATCGGTCTACAACTGGTCCAAGCTACTGGGCAGCCGGATCGTAGGTTGGTCTTCGGGCTGGCTGATGCTCACTGCGTCGATTGTCACCCTGTCTGCCGTGGTGCTAGCGCTGCAACTCAACCTGCCGCGGCTGTGGAGCGGTTTCCAGATCATCGGCGACGGCAGTGGTACCTACGATTTCGCCACGAACGCGGTGATCCTCGGCACAGTCTTGATCCTGTTCACCACCGTCGTCAATGCGCTCGGCGTGCGGTTGATGACGACGATTAACAGCGCGGGCGTCTTTGTCGAGCTGATTGCTGCCTGCCTCATAGCAATTATCCTGGCGCTCAACACCAAGCGAGGTCCCGAAATCTTCTTCTCGACCAACGGCTACGGTGCTGGCAAGAGCTGGGGCTTTCTGAGCAATTTCCTGGTGGCCTCGCTGGCCTCCGGATACGTTATGTACGGCTTCGACACCGCCGCCTCACTGGGTGAGGAGACGTTGGAGCCTCGGCGCACCGCTCCCCGGGCCATTCTGCGGGCCATCCTGGCCTCGTTTGTCATCGGTGGTGCAATCCTGGTGTTCGCGGTCATGGCGGCACCCAATTTGGGTGATCCGAGGATCGGCAGCAGCAGCGGCGGCTTGCAATACATCGTCGAGCAGGTGATGTGGGGTCCGCTGGGCAAGATCTTCCTGGTCTGCATCGTTGTCGCCGTGACGGTGTGCTCGCTGGCGGTGCATACCGCGGCCATCCGATTGACCTTCGCAATGGCGCGCGACAACGCACTGCCGTTCGGGGAGAAGCTTGCGCGGGTGAATTCCAAGACGCAGACGCCTATTGTTCCTGCCATCGTGATCGGCGTGATTGCCGAGCTGATCCTGGTCGTCAACATCGGACAGCCGAAAATTTTCACGGTGCTGACCTCGATTGCGGTCATCATGATCTACCTGGCGTACTTGATGGTGACGGGCCCACTGCTGAAGAAGCGCCTGGAAGGGCAATGGCCCCCCGCAGATCTCGTGGCAGGTGGCTACTTCACCATGGGCAGGTGGGGAATGTTCGTCAACATCGTCGCGGTGCTGTGGGGCACGGGGATGGCGATCAACCTGGCCTGGCCGCGCGAAGCCGTCTACGGCGCACCCTGGTACAACACCTGGGGTGCGGTCGTCTACATCGCCGTGATTCTCGGAGCAGGTCTGTGCTGGTACGCCGTCAAAGGCTGCCGTCATATCGGCACGCTGGCGTCGCACACGCTGACCACAAATGCTGATTCACTGCAAGCGGAAGTCTGACGCGATATTCGATGGCGGGGTCGCACTTCAAATTCAACATACGGGACTAACACCCGCCGCTGAAACGACGCATGGGACTTCGCCATTTGGTTATTTCTGGGAGTGGCGGGACTTCGAAAGATCTATTGGCGGACGCAGAATGCGCGTCGTCGATGAGCCCTCTCACTACCGCATCGGGCGCGGTGTGAACCATAACTAGTTGGTCGAGCAGGCCAAGGCGGGCCCGCGCTCGAACCTGTTGCATTACCGTGCAACAGGCGCTGTCGTTAGCGCGGCCGCTCGACCACGCCGGAAAACCACGTAGGCGAGCAGCGCTACAGCGACGGAAACAGTGCTGGTCCAGAACTCAGCGCGGTGCCATGGAGTCAACGCCATCGCGATCAGCACCATCAGCATTCCCGCGATCGCGACGTAGCTCAGCCACGGAAACAGCCACATCGGCAGCGACGGTGCAGGATCGCCGGCACGCTGACGCGCCCGTCGCGTCCGCACCTGCGACACGGCGATGGCCAGATAAATGACGGCGATGATGGCTCCGGAGGCATTCACCAGGAAGGCAAACACTATGCTCGGCGAGAGAATCGCGGCGGCCACCCCTGCGACTCCTACCGCGCTCGCGAGCAGCACGGCACGCGCCGGCACGTGGCGGCTGTTGGTCCGAACCAGCCAGCGCGGCGCGTCGCCGCGACTGGCGAGGACGAACAACACGCGTGAGGCAATGTAGAAGGACGAATTGAGGCACGACAGGACCGCGGTGAGAATCACCGCCGCCATGAATTCGCTCGCGTACGGGAAGCGGATCTCGTCCAGCGCGAGCGTGAACGGCGATTGACCCGACACCACGCGCGTCCAGGGCACCGTGCTTACGATGACAAAGATCGAGCCGACGTAGAAGAGCAGAATGCGACTGATGATGGTCGAGGTCATCCTCGCCACCGCCCGAGCCGGCTCCGGCGATTCCGCCGCGGCGATTGTCACCACTTCCGCGCCCATCATGGACCAGATGACCGTCGTCACGGCGGCCAGCACGGCGAACGGCCCCCGTGGCGCAAACCCGCCGTAAGCGACCAGGGTCGAGAAGGTCGACCCGCCCGCAGAGCCATAGCCCAAGGCGTGTGCGCCAACGACGACAATGAAGACGAGAATGGCCGCAACCTTGATCGACGCAAACCAGAACTCGAACTCGCCGAAGGCGCGCGCCGACATGAGATTCACGCACGTCATGGCCAGCATGAGTGCCGCCCCGATCTGCCACGTCGGCAGCGGCAGCCAGCGCTGGATGATTCCGGCCCCGGCGATCGCCTCGACCGGGATCACGACGACCCAGAAGTACCAGTAGAGCCAGCCGACCGAGAATCCGGCCCAGTTTCCGAGCGCCGCGCGGGTGAACTCCGTGAACGAGCGCACGTGCGGCATGTCGACCGCCATTTCACCGAGCATGCGCATGACTAGCAGGATCAAGAGGCCCGTGAGCGCGTAGCTCACGATGATCGCGGGGCCTGCGGCGGCGATCGCCACGCTGCTGCCGACGAAGAGGCCGGCGCCGATGATGCCGCCGATGGTGATCATCGAGACGTGGCGCGGCCGCAGCGAGCGGCTGAGTGCGTTCTGACCCGCCGGAGCGGTCGTTAGTGCTTCGACCATCGGTTTCCGAGTATACCGGGTTGCGGACCGCTTGCTGATGCAGTGCGTCAGAGACGATGTTCAATGCGGTCAAGCATCCCGACCCGGCCTACCTCTGTACCTGGGGATCGCTTGTCTGCTCCTAAGAGGAGCGGCCTCTTTCGAAAGCGCGTGAGATCACCGACTTTCCCGGACAGATATCAGATGCGAGAGGTGGCTCGGGCTATGCGTAGATCAGCACCGGAGCCAGCTCTCGATGCGGGCGGCAAGCGCAGCGACATCGCGGAGAAGACCGGCGTGGTCGTCGGTGTCGCCAACGCCTCACTCAGCGTCGAGCGCGGCACCGATGCGGACATCCTGCTCATGGACGGGCCGTTCTCGGCGCTCGATCCCCTGATACGCAGGAAGCTGCAGGACGAACTCCTCACCCTGCAGGAGCGTGTCAGGAAGACGATCCTGTTCGTCAGTTACGATCTGGACAAGGCCCTGAAGCTCGGTGACAAGGTGACGATCCTCGAGGGCGGCCGGATCGTGCAAACCGGCACCGGTCTCGACATCGTCGAACGGCCGGCCGATGACTATGTCGCCGAGTTCGTGCGACATGTGAATCCGCGCACCGCCATCAAGGGCGCCGCCGTCGCGCCAACGGCGCCGTAGGCGCCTCGGCAGGCGGTAAGCGCGCCATGTCGCGCCCGTTCAAGCCGGTGGGCGCGCGGGTGCTCGTCGCCGCAAGACGCGGGGCGCATGATGCGCGCGCACTCGCGCCGCACCCTAACAGGACCCGACGATGCAACCCTTCTCCGGCCTGTCGCTGCTGATACGGGGCCTGTCCGGCCAGCGCGGCTGGACGGCGCAGTGGCGCAGCCCGGAGCCCAAGGCCGCCTATGACGCCCTCATCGTCGGCGGCGGCGGTCACGGGCTGGGAGCGGCCTACTACCTCGCGAGCGAGCACCGCCTCACCAACATCGCAGTGCTCGAAAAAGGCTGGATCGGCGGCGGCAACACCGGCCGCAACACCACCATCATCCGCTCCAACTACCTGTTCGATGAGAGCGCCGCGCTCTACGACCATGCGGTGCAGTTATGGGAGGGCCTGTCGCAGGTCCTCAACTACAACGTCATGTTCTCGCAGCGCGGCGTCATGATGCTGGCGCACACGGTGCACGACGTGCAGGTATTCAAGCGCCACGTGTACGCGAACCGCGTCAACGGAGTCGACAACGAGTGGCTGACGCCCGCAGAGGCCAGGGCCTTCTGTCCGCTGCTGAACATTGGCGACATCCGCTATCCGGTACTCGGCGCCGCGCTGCAGCGCCGGGGCGGCACCGCGCGTCACGACGCGGTGGCCTGGGGATACGCGCGCGCGGCGGATGCGCTCGGGGTCGACATCATCGAGAACTGCGAAGTGACCGGCATCCTCCGCAACGCCAGCGGCGCCGTGGAGGGCGTGGAGACCACGCGTGGCACGATCCGCGCCCCGCGCGTCGGTGTGGCGGCGGCCGGCCACACCAGCGTCATCATGAAAATGGCCGGCATCGAGCTGCCGCTCGAGAGTTACCCGCTGCAGGCGCTGGTATCCGAACCGGTGAAGCAGGTGTTCCCGTGCGTGGTCATGTCCAACACCATCCACGCCTACATCAGCCAGTCCGACAAGGGGGAACTGGTCATCGGCGCGGGCACCGACGCCTACACGTCGTACACGCAGCGCGGCGGCCTGCATATCACCAGCCATGCGCTGGAAGCGATCTGCGAGCTGTTCCCCATGTTTCGCCGCCTGCGGATGCTGCGCAACTGGGGCGGCATCGTCGACGTGACCCCCGATCGCTCGCCCATCATTGCCAAGACACCGGTGCCGGGGCTGTACGTGAACTGCGGCTGGGGCACCGGCGGGTTCAAGGCCACGCCGGGTTCCGCCCATGTGTTTGCCTGGACCATCGCGCGCGATGAGCCACACCCGATCAACGCGCCGTTCACCCTGGAGCGCTTCCGCGACGGCTACCTCATCGACGAGGCGGCCGCGGCCGCGGTGGCGCACTGATCATTATGCTGCTGATCGAGTGTCCCTATTGCGGTGAGCGTCCCGAGCCGGAGTTCGTGTACGGCGGGCAGGCACACATCGCCCGGCCGCAGCAGCCGGCTGAAGTTTCCGCGCAGCAGTGGGCGGACTATCTCTACCGCCGTGACAACACCCGCGGCGTGCACGCCGAACGCTGGCGTCACACGCACGGCTGCGGCCGCTTCTTCAACGCGCTGCGCGACACGACTACCGATCATTTCCTCGCCACCTACAAGGTGGGCGAGGTGCGAGGGTGAACGAGGGCCTGCGCACCCTGGAGGGCGGGCGTATCGACCGCTCGCGCGCCGTGCGTTTCAGCTTCGACGGCCGGGCCTATACCGGTGTTGCCGGGGACACGCTCGCCTCGGCGCTGCTCGCCAACGGCGTGCACCTCATGGGCCGCTCGTTCAAGTATCACCGCCCGCGCGGTGTGCTCGCATCCGGCGCCGAGGAGCCCAACGCGCTGGTGGCCGTGCGCCGCGACACCGCGCGCTACACGCCCAACCTGCGCGCCACCCAGGTCGAGCTGTACGAGGGACTCGAAGCGCACAGTCAGAACCGCTGGCCGAGCCTTGCCTTCGACCTCGGCGCCGTCAACGATCTGCTCGCCCCGTTCATCCCGGTTGGGTTTTACTACAAGACCTTCATGTGGCCACGGCGCGCGTGGCAGTCGCTCTACGAGCCGCGCATTCGCGCCGCCGCCGGCCTCGGACGCTCTCCCACCGAGGCAGACCCCGACCGGTACGCCTCGCGCTACGCCCACTGCGACGTGCTCATCGCGGGCGCGGGCCCCGCCGGACTCGCGGCCGCCGCCGCCGCGGCGGCGAGCGGCGCCCGCGTCATGCTGTGCGATGAGCAGAACGAGTTCGGCGGCTCGCTGCTTGCGGACGACCCGCGCGAGGCCCCGGCCATCGAGGGCCGCCCCGCCCCGCAGTGGCTGAAGGAGACCCTGGCCGCTCTGGGTTCGAACGCGCGCGTCACGCTGCTGCCGCGCACCACGGCCTTCGGCTACTTCCCGCACAATCTTCTGGGACTGAACCAGCGCCTGACCGACCACCTCCCCGACCCGCACCCGGATGTGCCGCGCGAACGCCAATGGCAGGTGCGCGCACGCGAAGTGGTGCTCACCACCGGCGCCATCGAGCGCCCGCTGGTGTTTCCGGGTAACGACCGGCCGGGAATCATGCTGGCCGGCGCGGCGCGCACCTGGCTCAACCGTTATGGCGTTCTGCCGGGCACGCGCGCCGTAGTGGTCACCGCATGTGACGAGGCGTACGCGGCGGCGCTCGAGCTGCAAGAGGCGGGAGTGTTCATCGCAAGCATCGCGGATGTGCGTGCCGCGGATGACGGCGCGTGGGCTGCGAAGGTGCGCGCCGCGGGCATTCCGGTGCTGGCACGGGCGACCGTGCTCGGCACCGGTGGACGACGCCGCGTGAACTCGATCCTGCTCGCCCAGCTGCAGGCCGGTGAGCCGGGCGCCACGCAGACACAGCCGTGCGACCTCGTGCTCATGTGCGGCGGCTTCACACCGAGCGTGCACCTGTTCTCGCAGTCGCGCGGCAAACTCCTGTGGGATGAGGGGCTGCAGGCGTTCCTTCCGGGCACGCCGGCCGAGCGGGTACGCAGCGCCGGGGCCTGTCGCGGCGTGTTTGCGCTCGGCGCTGCGCTCGCGGATGGCGCCGCCGCCGGAGCTGCCGCCGCGCGCGAGGCTACGGCTCCCGCGCGCAGGGGCGTGTGCCCGTCGGGCGCTGCGGCCGCCGCCGCCGTGCCGCCCGCAGCCGGCGGCGGGGCCGGCTTCGCGGGCGCCCTGCCCCAGCCCGCCGGTGCCCGCGCGCGGGCGTTCGTCGACTGGCAGAACGATGTGACCACCAAGGACCTGGCGCTCGCGACGCGCGAGGGATTCCGCTCGATCGAGCACATCAAGCGCTACACCACCACGGGCATGGCGACGGACCAGGGCAAAACCTCCAACCTGAATGCGCTCGGCATCGTGGCGCGCACCCTCGGCAAGGCCATCCCGGAGGTGGGACTGACGACCTTCCGCATGCCCTACACACCCGTGACCTTCGGCAGCTTCGCAGGTCCGTCACGCGGGGAGCTGTTCGACCCGGTGCGCACCACGCCCATGCATGCGTGGGCCCGCGCGCGCGATGCCGTGTTCGAGGATGTGGGCCTGTGGAAGCGCGCGCGCTACTTTCCGCGCGGCACCGAACCCATGCACGCAGCGGTAGGGCGCGAGTGCCTCGCGGTACGCAACGCCTGCGGCATTTTCGACGCCTCCACGCTCGGCAAGATCGAAGTGGTCGGCGAGGACGCGGTGACGTTCATGAACCGCCTGTACGTCAACGCCTGGACGAGCCTCGCCGTCGGCCGCTCCCGCTATGGGCTGCTGCTGCGCGATGACGGCTTCGTCTACGACGACGGGGTGGTGGCGCGCGTGAGTGAGAACTGCTTTCACGTGACGACGACCACCGGCGGCGCCCCGAGGGTGCTGGCGATGATGGAGGACTACCTGCAGACCGAATGGCCGGAGCTGAAGGTATGGCTCACCTCGACCACCGAACAGTGGGCGGTGATCGCGGTGCAGGGGCCGAACGCGCGCGCGCTGCTCGCCCCGCTCGTGGACATCGATATCGCGGCGGCCGCGCTGCCGCACATGAGTGTTGCGCTGGGGCACATCTGCGCCGTGCCGATGCGGCTGTTCCGCGTCAGTTTCACCGGGGAGCTCGGCTTTGAGGTCAACGTCCCGGCGGACTTCGGAGCGGCGGTGTGGGAAGCCATC